>CAZHQA010000118.1:0-15397 GCA_964533955.1 uncultured Reyranella sp.
GTGCTCCTATCACAAAGTACAGGCGCTCAAATTTCTGACGCAGTAAAACTAGAGCACGATGGGTTCGGCTGGAATCGGCCGAACCCATCGTGCCCTGTGAAACCACCATCTTCGGTGTGCGCGAATGGGGCGCGTCACTCCAGTGACGCGATCATGTGCGAGCGGCGACGAGGGAAGACACGCGACTGGAATCGTGCGCCTCCAGCGCGAACACCTCGTCAAAGGTTTGCGCCAACGCCACGTCGAGATCGGTCATGGTCACCGGCAGGCCGAGATCGACAAGGGACGTGACGCCGTGCTGGCTGATGCCGCACGGCACGATGCCCGCATAGTGCGACAACTCGGGCTCGAGGTTGATGGACAAGCCGTGGAACGACACCCAGTGGCGGATGCGGACGCCGATTGCGGCGATCTTGTCCTCCCGGCCCTCATTTCCGGGAGCTGGCCGGGCCACCCAGACGCCGACCCGGCCTGGCCGGCGCTCCGCCGTCACGTTGAAACGACCGAGCGCCCGGATTGTCCACTCCTCGAGGTCGAAGACGAAGCGTCGCACGTCCTGCCGGCGCGCTCTGAGGTCGAGCATGACGTAGACCACGCGCTGGCCCGGGCCGTGATAGGTGTACTGCCCGCCGCGGCCGGCGACATGGACCGGAAAACGCAGCGGCTGCAGCAGGTCGGATGCCCTGGCGCTGGTGCCTGCGGTGTAGATCGGCGGATGCTCGAGCAGCCAGACCAGTTCGCGCGCCTGGCCGGCACGGATCTCGGCGACGCGCGCCTCCATCGTCGCCAGGGCCTCCTCGTAGGGCACGAGGCCGTCCGATATGCGCCATTCCGGGCGAGTTTGGGACATCGGGGCAAAATCGACGCTTTTGGCCGCTGCCGCAACCGCCGTCCTTGCCACCTCAAGGCCCATTTGGTATCCCCCGCCCCATCGAACCGGCGCGGCCATGGCGGAATTGGTAGACGCGCTAGCTTGAGGTGCTAGTGCCGCGAGGCGTGGAAGTTCGAGTCTTCTTGGCCGCACCATATTCGCCGGTTCGATCGAAAAGGTGATCAAAGTCGCCGCCCCCTCGGGCGGCCCTTTTTGTTATGTGAGGACGGGAGGCGAGCTTGGCGGACGAACTCACCGAAAGCGCGCTCCGCTATCATCGCATCCCCCGGCCCGGGAAGATCGAGGTCGTCCCGACCAAGCCGCTGGCCACCCAGCGCGACTTGTCGCTTGCCTATTCGCCGGGCGTCGCCGCGGCCTGCAACGAGATCGTGCGCGATCCGGCGACCGCGGCCGAGCTCACGGCGCGAGCCAACCTGGTCGGCGTGGTGACCAACGGCACGGCCGTGCTGGGGCTGGGCGCGATCGGCCCGCTGGCCGCCAAGCCGGTGATGGAAGGCAAGGGCGTGCTGTTCAAGAAGTTCGCCGGCATCGACGTCTTCGACATCGAGCTCGCCGAGCTCGACCAGGACAAGCTGGTCGAGATCATCGCCGCGCTCGAGCCGACATTCGGCGGCATCAACCTCGAGGACATCAAGGCGCCGGAATGCTTCTACGTCGAGCAGAAGCTCCGGGAGCGCATGTCGATCCCGGTGTTCCACGACGACCAGCACGGCACCGCGATCATCGTCGGCGCGGCGATGCTGAACGGCCTGTCGCTGGTCGACAAGGACATCAAGCAGGTCAAGCTGGTCGTGTCGGGCGCCGGCGCCGCCGCGCTGTCGTGCCTCGGGGTGCTCGAGAAGCTCGGCCTGCCGCGCGAGAACATGTGGGTCACCGACATCGTGGGCGTGGTGTGGAAGGGCCGCAACGAGCTCATGGACCCGTGGAAGGAACGCTACGCGCGCGACACCGAGGCCCGCACGCTGGGCGAAGTGATCGCTGGCGCCGACGTCTTCCTCGGCCTGTCGGCGGCCAACGTGCTGAAGCCCGAGATGGTGGCCCGCATGGCGGCCAAGCCGCTGATCTTCGCGCTCGCCAATCCCAATCCCGAGATCACGCCGGAGGCGGTGGCGGCGGTGCGCGACGACGCCATCATGGCGACCGGCCGCAGCGACTATCCCAACCAGGTCAACAACGTTCTCTGCTTCCCCTACATCTTCCGCGGCGCGCTCGATGTCGGCGCCAAGGCGGTCAACGACGAGATGAAGATCGCCTGCGTGCGGGCGCTGGCCGAGCTTGCGCGCAAGGAGCCGTCGGAGGTGGTGGCCCGCGCCTTCGGCGAGGCCGGGGGCGGCGGCTTCGGCCCGACGCAGATCATCCCCAAGCCGTTCGATCCCCGCCTGATCGTCGAGCTCGCCCCGGCGGTCGCCAAGGCCGCCATGGAGTCCGGCGTCGCCACCCGTCCGATCAACGACTTCGACGCCTATCGCCAGCAGCTCAACCAGTTCGTCTTCAAGTCCGGCCTGGTGATGCGGCCCGTGCTCGAGCATGCCCGCTCCAATCCCAAGCGGGTGGTCTTTTCGGCGGGCGAGGACGACCGCGTGCTGCGCGCCACCCAGATCATTCTCGACGAGCGGATCGCCGCGCCGATCCTGATCGGCCGGCCCGAGATCATCCAGCGCCGCGCCGAGCGGCTGGGCCTGCGCTTCAAGCCGGGCACCGACTGCCAGATCGTCAATCCCCAGAGCGACCCGCGCTACGACCGCTACTGGGGGGCCTATCACCAGCTGATGGAGCGCCGCGGCGTGACCGAGGCCACGGCACGCAACCTGGTGCGCTCGAGCCCGACCCTGATCGCGGCGCTCGCCGTGCACCTGGGCGATGCCGATGCCATGATCGCCGGTGCCTACGGCCGCTTTCGCACCCATTTCAACCACGTGCGCGACGTCATCGGCACCCGCGAGGGCGTCCATCACATGGCGGGGCTCAGCCTGCTGGTCATGCCGACCCGCTCGTTGTTCATCGCCGACACCTACGTCAACGACGATCCCGACGCCGAGACGCTGGCCGAGATCACCCTGCAGGCGGCCGACGCCGTGCTGCGCTTCGGCATCCAGCCACGAGTGGCACTGCTCTCGCACTCGCTGTTCGGCAGTTCCGAGCATCCTTCGGCGCGAAAGATGGCGGCGGCCATCAAGATCCTTCACCAGCGCGCGCCCTCGCTCGAGGTCGACGGCGAGATGCATGGCGACGCTGCCCTCGATCCCGATATTCGCCAGAGCGTCTTCCCCAACTCGCGGCTCAAGCACGCCGCCAACCTGGTGATCTGCCCAACCCTCGATTCGGCCAACATAGCTTTCAACCTGCTCAAGACGGCGGCCGACGGCCTGCATGTCGGGCCCATGCTGCTCGGCACGGCGCGGCCCGCTCATGTGCTCACGCCCTCGGTGACGGCGCGCGGCATCCTTAACATGACGGCGCTCTCGGTCGTCCAGGCGCAGCGCCTCGGGGAGCCGGGATGAGCGCCGAGGGCGAAGTCCTCGACGAGGTGACGCCGGAGCTGGTCCGGCGCATCGGGGACGCGCTCGACGGCGGCAGGGGCGACGAGGCGAAGGGCCTGCTGGCCGGGCTGAGCGCGGTCGGCCAGGCCGCCGTGCTCGAACAGGTCACCGATCCGCACCGCGACCAGCTGGTGGCGCTGCTCAAGCGGGATCTCGATCCCGAGGCGCTGGCCGAGCTCGACGAGGACGTGCGCGAGGACGTGCTCGAGCAGCTCGACACCAAGGAAATCGCTGCCGCCGCGCGCGAGCTCGAGACCGACGACGCCGCCACCCTGCTGGAGGACCTGCCGGAGGACGAGCGCCGCGAGATCCTGGCCGAGCTGTCGGCCGCCGACCGCGACGACATCGAGAAGGCGTTGGCCTATCCCGAGGACTCGGCAGGCCGCCTCATGCAGCGCTCGCTGGTGAAGGTGCCGGACCATTGGACCGTCGGCGAGGTGATCGACTATTGCCGCGAGGCGAGCGATCTGCCCGACGACGTCTACGATCTGTTCGTGGTCGACCGGGTGGGACGGCTGCGCGGCTCGGTCAAGCTCGGGCGCATGCTGCGCACCAAGCGGCCGGTGCCGATCATCGAGCTGGCCGATCCCGAGATTCCCGCCGTGCCGGCCGACACGCCGCAGGAGGAGGTGGCCCATCTCTTCCGCGACCAGGACCTGGTGTCCTGCCCCGTCATCGACAGCGGCAGGCGGCTCCTCGGCGTGATCATGGTCGACGACATCGTCGACGTGATCGACGAGGAGGCGGGCGACGACCTCTTGCGCATGGGCGGCGTCGGTGCCGACGACATCCACGCCAACACCGTTCGCACCACGCAGCGCCGCGCCTGGTGGCTAGGCGTCAATCTCCTGACCGCGGTGATCGCCTCGCTGGTGATCGGCCAGTTCGAAAGCGCGATCGAGAAGATCGTGGCGCTCGCCGTGCTGATGCCGATCGTGGCCTCGATGGGCGGCAACGCGGGCACGCAGACCGTGACGGTCGCGGTCCGCGCGCTGGCCATGGGGGAGCTGACGGCGGCCAATGCCTTCCGATTCATCACCAAGGAATTCTTCGTCGGCGGCCTCAACGGCATCATCTTCGCGCTGCTCATGGGCGCCGCCGTGATCGCCTGGTACCACGACTGGAAACTGGGGGCGGTGATCGGCGCCGCCATGATCTGCAACCTCCTGGCGGCGGCGCTGGCCGGCACCCTGATCCCGCTCGGCCTGCAGAAGGCCGGTGTCGATCCGGCCGTCTCCTCGACGGTGTTTCTCACCACGGTCACCGACGTGATCGGCTTCTTGTCGTTCCTCGGATTCGCGACGGTCTTCCTGCTCTAGAACATTATGGGTTCGGCTGGAATCAACCGAACCCACAATGCCCTGTAGAACCACCATCTCCCATTCCGCTTCAGCGCGCGAACGCCAGGCGATCGTCGCCGTTGGCCGCCTCGCGCAGGGCGCCGGCGATCTCCGGCGCGGTGTCGTCCTGCCAGGCGAGCACGATCCGCCGTTAGAGGCTGACCTCGCGGATCTCCGCCGCCGCCATGCCGGGCCGCAGCAGCGAGCGCGGCATCAGGCAGACGCCGAGCCCCGCCAGCACGGCGGCGGCGCAGCGCTCCTCGTCGGGCGAGCGCAGCACCACGCGCGGACGCACGCCTTCGGCAGCAAAAAGGCGCGTAGCCTCCTCCGTGGCCTCGCAGGCCGCGCGCAGCACGAAGGGCGTGTCGACGAGGTCGCGAGCCGACCAGCGATCGCGCGTCGCCACCCGATGGTCGGCTGCGGCGGCCAGCAGAAAGGACTCGCGCAGCAGCGGCGCGACATTGTCCAACCCCAGCGGCAGGCGCGTTGCAAACAGGGCGAGGTCGCAGCGGCGGCGCCGCCAGCGCTCGGCAACGATCTCGGCGGTGCCCTCCGACACCTCGACGTCGAAGGCGACGCGCCGTTGCGCCGCCGCCAGCCAGCCCATGGCCGCCTGGGCCGGCAGGGTCGTGCCGATCGCAATCCGCAGCAGCCGCTGGCGCCGGGTCGAGCGCTGCTCGGCGCGCGCCGCCTGCCAGGCCTCCAGCATGGTGCGGGCATGCGGCAGCATCTTCTGGCCGGCCTCCGTCAGCCCGGCGCGCCGTCCGCGATCGAACAGGCGGCTGCCGACCTCCTCTTCGAGCCGCGCCACGCCGGCCGACAGGGTCGGCTGGGTGACGTGGCAGCGCTCGGCCGCTGTCGTGAAGCTGCCGGTCTCGGCCACCGCCAGGAAATAGCGGATGAAGGCCAGGTTCATGGCATAGATATCGACTATGAGATCGAGAGAAACAATCGATTTCATCTATGCATGCGATCGGCGTAAGACGCTTGCCATGAATCGCATCGATCTCGACGTCCGTCCCGACGGCATCGCCATCGTCACTCTCATCGATCCGCCGATGAACACCATGGATGCGCCGCTGCTCGAGGAACTGACCGGGCTGTTCGAAGGCCTCGCTGCCGAGGCCGCGGTGCGGGCCGCCGTGATCACCGCTCGCGGCCGCGCCTTCTCGGCCGGCCTCGACCTCAAGTCGGTGCCCACGCTCGACCGCCCGGGCCGGCGCCGTCTGGTCGACGCCTTGAACGATTGCTTCGGGACGCTCTACGCCTGGCCCAAGCCGCTGGTCGCCGCGATCAACGGCCATGCCATCGCTGGTGGACTGATCCTCGCCCTGTGCGCCGACTGGCGCATCGTGGCCGATGTGCCTCTGCAGGCCAGTCTCGCCGAGGTGAAGGTGGGTGTGACCTATCCCGTGGCGCCACTCGAGGTGGCGCGCGGCGAACTCGCGCCTGCGGCGGCGCGCCATCTCGTCTTGCTGGGCGAGACGCTCGATGCCGCCCGCGCCGAGGCTCTGTCGGTGTTCGACGAGCGTGTGCCGGCCGAGCGGCTGTTCGAGCGCGCGCTCGGGCGGGCGCGCCGGGATTCCGGGCTGCCGCCCCAGGCCTTCGCCACCACAAAGCGCGAGTTGCGCGCCGCCGCCCTCGGACGCATCGCCGAGGCACGCGCGGGCCGCGGCGAGCCCCGGCTGACCGCGTGGTTGGGCGAGGAGATGCGCCGCGCGGCCGCGGCAGTCCTGCGGCGCGCCGCTTGACGGGCGCCCAGGCGCGTTGCACCGGGCGCCTTGAGCGAATCCCACGGTCGGTCGATGGCTTCGCATCCCGCCCGGGCCGGGCTATCGTGCCTCGGGGGAGAACCAATGATATCGGCGATCGCGCGGCGTGCCGGAGGGCTCGCGTTGCTGTTGCTGCTGGCGGTGCCGGCGGCGGCGCAGAACAAGGTACCGCCCGCCAGGCCGCTGGAGGCGCTGGTCAAGTCGTCGCTCATGTCGTTGAACGATGCCAACCTGACCGGCGACTACCGCGTGCTTCATGCCCGGTTGTCGGAGCCGTTTCGCAAGCAGTACACGCCGGACCGCCTCAAGACGACGTTCAAGGAGTTCAGCGAAAAGAACGTCGACATCGACATCGTGACCGCCATGACGCCAGCCTACGACCAGCCGCCCTATGTCGACGGCGACGGCAAGCTGATCGTGCACGGATATTTCCCGACCGAGCCGTCGCGCGTCTCCTTCGAGATGGACTTCATCAATGGCGACGGGGATTGGAAGCTGATCCGGATCAATGTAACAGTGAGCCCCGCTCACTAGCTCCCTCGAGGCAGTAGGCAAAAATCATGATTCCCAATGCGATGCCGCCGTTCGACTTCGGTCTGGGCGAGACCGCCGACGCCTTGCGCGATCAGGTGCAGCGCTTCGCGTCGCAGGAGGTGGCGCCGATCGCCGCCGAGCTCGACAAGACCGATCGCTTCCCGCGCGAGCTGTGGCCCAAGATGGGCGATCTCGGCCTTCACGGCATCACCGTCGAGGAGGAGTATGGCGGCTCGGGGCTCGGCTATCTCGAGCACGTCGTTGCCGTCGAGGAGCTGAGCCGCGCCTCGGCCGCGGTCGGCCTGTCCTACGGCGCGCATTCAAACCTCTGCGTCAACCAGATCCGCCGCAACGGCAACGACGAGCAGAAGAAGCGCTTCCTGCCCAAGCTGATCTCCGGCGAGCATGTCGGCAGCCTGGCCATGAGCGAATCGGGCGCCGGCTCCGACGTCGTCTCGATGAAGCTGCGCGCCGACCGGAAGGGCGACCGCTACGTGCTCAACGGCACCAAGATGTGGATCACCAACAGCCCCGATGCGCAGGTGATCGTGGTCTATGCCAAGACCGATCCGGCCGCCGGTCCACGCGGCATCACCGCCTTCATCGTCCCGACCGACGCCAAGGGGTTCAAGGTCGCGCAGAAGCTCGACAAGATGGGCATGCGCGGTTCGTCGACCGGCGAGCTGGTGTTCGAGGATTGCGAGATCCCGGCCGAGAACGTGCTGGGCCAGGTCGGCAAGGGCGTGAACGTGCTGATGAGCGGCCTCGACTACGAGCGCGCGGTGCTGGCCGCGGGGCCGCTCGGCATCATGCAGTCGGCCATGGACATCGTCGTGCCCTATGTCCACGAGCGGCGCCAGTTCGGCCAGCCGATCGGCGAGTTTCAGCTCGTGCAGGGCAAGCTGGCGGACATGTACACGAGCATGAACGCCTGCAAGTCCTACGTTTACGCCGTCGCCAAGGCCTGCGACCGAGGCCAGACCACGCGCAAGGATTCGGCGGGCGCGATCCTCTACGCCGCCGAGAAGGCGACGATGGTGGCGCTCGACGCCATCCAGCTGCTGGGCGGCAACGGCTACATCAACGACTATCCGACCGGCCGCCTGTTGCGCGACGCCAAGCTCTACGAGATCGGCGCCGGCACCAGCGAGATCCGCCGCATGCTGATCGGTCGCGAGCTCTTCGCCGAGTCGGCCTGACGGTGCGCAACGCCCTGGGAGCCGCCGTGCGCCACGAGTGGGCGCTCGATCCCGATTTCCTGACCGTCAATCACGGCTCGTACGGCGCCACGCCGATCGCGGTGCTGGCCGAGCAGGACCGTTGGCGCAAGCGCATGGAGGCGCAGCCCACGCGCTTCTTCTCTGAGGAAGTCCGCGGTGCGATCCGCGACGCCGCCGCGCGCCTCGGCCGTTTCATCGGGGCCGACGGCGGGGACATCGTGTTCGTGCCCAATGCCACGACCGGCTGCAATGCCGTGTTGCGCTCGCTCCGCTTCGAGGCGGGCGACGAGATCCTGCATGTCAGTCAAGTCTACAACGCCGTGCGCAACACCATGCTGCACGTCGCCGACGGGGTGGGCGCCCGGGTGGTGTCGGCGGAAATCCCGTTTCCCCGGCCGGACAAGGCGGCGATCCTCGACAACGTCGGGCGGGCGATCGGGCCGCGCACGAAGATCGCCGTGTTCGACCACATCACCTCGCCGAGCGGCCTGGTGCTGCCGATCGCCGAGATGATCGGCCTGTGCCGGGCGGCCGGCGTGCCGGTGCTGGTCGACGGTGCGCACGGGCCGGGCCAGGTGCCGCTCGACCTGCCCAAGCTCGGTGCCGATTGGTACGTCGGCAACTGCCACAAGTGGCTGTCGGCGCCCAAGGGCAGCGGGTTTCTTTATGCCCGCGCCGATCGCCGCGCGGACCTGCACCCGGTGACCATCAGCCACGGCTACCGCGAGGGCTTCACCCAGGAGTTCGACTGGACGGGCACCGTCGATCCGACGGCCTATCTTGCGGTCCCGTCGGCGATCGATTTCTTCCAGCGCCTTGGCGGCACGGCGCTGATGGAGCGCAACCGGAGCCTGGTCGCCGATGCTGCCGGCCTGCTGGCGACTCGGCTGGGAACGGAGGTCGGCGCCGCCATCGAATTCACGGGCAGCATGGCCTCGGTGCGCCTGCCCATCGGGCTCGAGTCCGCCAAGTCCCAGTCCGACAAAATCCGCCAGGCCCTGCGCGCGGCGGGCGTGGACAGCCCGGTGCATCCGCTGGCCGGCGGGCTGTGGCTCAGGTTGTCGGCCTATGCCTACAATGACCAGGCCGACTACGAGCGCCTTGCGGAATTGTTGCCCAGCGTTCTGCGCCAACTGTCAGCCTGAACGAAGCTCGGCGGCGTCTGCACCCCGATGCGGATAATTGACCGCGGCATCGTTTCAATACACACTGTGTATAGAAACGATGCCGCGCTATCTCACCGACAAGGACATCGCCGACTTTCGCAGCGAATTGTGCAAGGTCGCGACCGAGCGCTTCGCCCGCTTCGGCTACGAGGGCGTCACCATGCGCCAGCTTGCCGAGGCGCTGGGCTGCAGCCCCAAGACTCCGTACCGCTATTTCAAGGACAAGGCCGACATCCTGGCGACGGTGCGCGCCCAGGCATTTGCCGGGTTTGCCGACGCGCTGGAAAAGGCTGCCGCCTCGCATAAGGATCCGGCGCAGCGCGGACGGGCGATGGGCGAGGCCTACGTCGCCTTCGCCCTCAGGAACCCGCACGCCTATCGCATCATGTTCGACATCGATGCCCCGATCGACGAGGCCCATCCCGAGCTCGGGCCCGCCTCCGAGCGCGCGGCGCGCTACATCACGCGCGGGGCGGAAAGCCTGGCGAGCGCCGGCGTGATCGGCGCCGATCCGACCCTGTTCGGCTGGTCGATCTGGGCGGCGTTGCATGGCATCGTCATGCTGCACCAGTCGGGCATGCTCAAGCACGGGCCGGACTACAAGACGTTGTCCTCCTTCCTCGGCCGGACGATGCTGAAGGGAGCGGCCAAGGACGGAAAAGGCAAGAAGCGATGACGGCAACCCCCGCGGCGAAGGGCGTGACTTCAGGCGAGCGTTTCCGCAGCTGGCCGGAGATCCTGGCCAATGCCGCACGCGGCGCCGGCGGCCTGCGGGCGCTGGGCGTGGGCGAGGACGACAGCGTGGCGCTGATGCTGCGCAACGACTTCGCGACCTTCGAGGTCAACATGGCGGCGGGCCAGCTCGGCGCCTATGCCGTGCCGATCAACTGGCACTTCACGCCCGAAGAGGCGGGCTACATCCTGAGCGACTGCCGGGCCAAGGTGCTGGTCGCCCACGCCGATCTGTTCGCGCAGATCGCCCCCGGCATTCCCGCCGGTGTGAAGGTCCTGGTGGTGCCGACGCCGTCAGAGATCGGCAATGCCTATGGCGTGCCGGCGGACAAGCGGGAGGCGCCTCGCGTCGAGACCTGGGATGCCTTCGTGGCCAAAAGCGCGTCCAACACCGAGCCGCCCAAGGCCTCGCGCGGCAGCATGATCTACACCTCGGGCACGACCGGCCGGCCCAAGGGCGTGCGTCGCCAGCCGGCAACGCCCGAGCAGCAGGCCGGTGCCGTCGTCGAGATCGGCAAGCACTGGGGGCTGATCAGCGATCCCTCGATCGTGGTGATGATGAACGGACCGATGTACCACTCCGCGCCCGCCGCCTATGGCATGCAAAGCGCCCGGCTCGGCCTCCACATCGTGCTGCAGCCGCGCTTCGAGGCCGAGGACATGCTGCGGCTGATCGACCGGCACCAAGTCAGCCACATGCACATCGTGCCGACCATGTTCGTGCGCCTGCTGCGCCTGCCGGCCGAGGTGAAGCAGAAATACGACCTTTCCTCCTTGCGCTGGATCACCCATGGCGCGGCGCCCTGTGCGCCCGCGGTGAAGCGTCAAATGATCGACTGGTGGGGACCGGTCATCAACGAGTACTACGGCGCTACCGAGACCGGCATCGTGGTATGGCACAGCTCCGCCGAGGCGCTTCGGAAACCCGGCACGGTCGGGCGCGTGGTCGAGGGCGCCCTCATGCGCATCGTCGATGACCAGGGCCGCGACGTGGCGCAAGGCGAGGTGGGCGAGATCTACCTGCGCGGTCCGCTCTACAACGACTTCACCTACAACAACGACGACGCCAAGCGCCGCGAAATTGCGCTGGGCAACCTCGTGACGGTGGGCGACGTCGGCTACCAGGATCCCGACGGCTACCTGTACCTGTGCGATCGCAAGCGCGACATGATCATTTCCGGCGGAGTGAACATCTATCCGGCGGAGATCGAATCGGTGCTGATCCAGATGCCGGGCGTGCGCGATTGCGCGGTGTTCGGCATTCCCGACGAGGAGTTCGGCGAGCAGATCTGCGCCCATGTCGAGCCGCTCGGCGACACGGCGATCGACGCCAGCGGCGTGCGGGCCTATCTCGCCCAGCACCTGGCGCGCTACAAGGTGCCGAAGGTGGTCGAGCTCAGCGCCGCCCTTCCACGCGAGGATTCGGGCAAGATCTTCAAACGCAAGCTGCGCGCCCCATATTGGGAGAAGGCGGGACGCAGCATCTAGGGACGAATCGATGGCCGACGACGACGTCACCCTGTTCGGCAAGCTCAAGAGCAAGCTGATCGACAGCAAGCAGAAGTGGGCTGAGGACGGCCGCCTGCTGACCGGCAAAACCGCGGCCCACAGCCAGCGCCTGCCGCCGGGCCAGCGCCGGGTCGAGACCTGGCCGGTGCTCGACCTCGGCGTGCAGCCCGAGATTCCGACCCATGCCTGGCGGCTGTTCGTCGACGGCGCGGTCGAGCAGCCGATGGACTGGAAGTGGGGCGAGTTCACCGACCTGCCCAAGACGACGCTCACCGGCGACATTCATTGCGTCACCGCCTGGTCGCGCTACGACAACAAATGGGAGGGCGTCAGCGCGCGCGAGATCATTTCGCGAGTAAGGCCCAAGGCCGACGCCCAGCACGTGATCTTCCATTCCTACGATACCTACACGACCAACGTGCCGCTGGCGGATTTCTCGGCCGACGACGTGCTGCTGGCCTGGAGCTGGAATGGAGAGGCGATCAGCAGGGAGCATGGCGGACCCCTGCGCGTTGTTGTTCCCAAGCTCTATTTCTGGAAGAGCGCCAAATGGATCAAGCGCATCGAGTTCTCGGTGCTCGACAAGCCGGGCTTCTGGGAACTGCGCGGCTACAACAATTACGGCGATCCCTGGCTCGAGCAACGTTACGACGAGGAGGTGTGAGATGGCATCGGCGCACGACTTCGACTTCACCACGATCGACGGCAAGCCGCTGCCGATGAAGGGTTTCGCCGGCAAGCCGGTACTGGTGGTGAACGTCGCCTCGTTCTGCGGCCTGACCCCGCAATACAGTGACCTGCAGAAGCTGCACGAGACCTACGGGCCCAAGGGCCTGGTGGTGCTGGGCGTGCCGTCGAACGATTTCGGTGCCCAGGAGCCCAAGACCGAGCCCGAGATCGCCAAGTTCTGCGAGACCTCGTTTGGCGTCACCTTCCCGATGACGTCCAAGCAGAAGGTGATCGGCCCCGATGCGCATGCGCTCTACCAGTGGGTCGTCGGCGAGGCGGGCGAGGGCGCGGCGCCCAAGTGGAACTTTCACAAGTACCTGATCGGCAAGGACGGCAAGCTGATCGAGACTTTCGGCAGCCGCATCTCGCCCGCCGCCCCCGAGATCAAGAAGTCGATCGAGCGGGCGCACTAGCCTGTCGGCCGGGGCTCTTCGGCGGCGAGCGCACGCTGCATGTTCTCGCGCGCGACCACTTCGAACTGCTCGCGAAAGTGGGGCGTGGCGAAGATCTGCGGCTTGGAAAGCATCGATCGGTAGAAAGTATTGCGCGCCGTCCAGAAAGCCGCCTCGTCGGCATGCAGGTGCAGGTACTCGTCGCGGATGCCGAGCGCATGCTGCTTGAACGCCTCCCAGGGCGAGGCCAGACGCCAGAGATCGAGATCGCAGATGCGGGCGGCCTCGGGAGGTGGCGGCGCGGCGTGGGCCGTCGCGTCGATGATGCGGCCGGCGCGCGCGAGGTCTGCGGGGCTGAGGTCGAAAGCGGGGAGGGTGGCGCGCATCAGCAGCGCCGATAGCCGTTCGTTCTCGCCGCGGCCGGCGCCGGGAACGTACACCGCGTCGTGGAAGAGCAGCGCCAGTTGCTCGGACTCGTCGAGGTCGGGCGTATGCCGGCGGACCAGCTCGATCAGCTCGTCGAGGTGCTCGACGCCATGATAGTGGCGATGGGGCTGCGCGTAGTGCAGGCGGGCCGCCGCGACCAGGGGTCGATGGGCGAGGAGCCGCATCAGCGCTTGATCACCGTGCGCACGGTCTTGAACACGTCCTCGAACATCGCGGTGGTGAGCCGGCCGGTGTTGGTGTTGTAGCGCGAGCAGTGATAGCTGTCGGCGAGCCTGAGGCCCGTCGGCAGGTCGTGCAGGCGGCCGTGGATGAAGGGATAGGCGCTGGCCGGACGCACCGTGAGCGCCCGCAACACCTGGTCGTGCGCGCCCTTGCCCAGCGCCAGGATGACCTTGACCTCCGGCATGACGGCGAGCTCGGCCTGCAGGAAGGGCCGGCATTGCGTGAACTCGACGGGCAGGGGCTTGTTCTCGGGCGGCAGGCAGCGCACGGCGTTTGCGATGCGGCAACCGACCAGCTGCAGGCCGTCGTTGGGATCGGCGCGGTAGGTGCCGCGCGCAAAGCCGAATTTCAGGAGCGTGGCGTAGAGAAGATCGCCGGCATAGTCGCCGGTGAAGGGCCGCCCGGTGCGGTTGGCGCCCTTCATGCCGGGCGCCAGTCCGACGATCAGAAGGTCCGCATCGATGGCGCCGAACGAGCGGACGGGCGCGTTGACCCAGTCGGGATACTTGGCTTGCAGCCCGTTGCGGAACGCAACGAGCCGGGGACAGCGCGGGCAGTCGAGCGGCGGCTCTTCGAAAGGCTGGACGGCCACGACCCGGCGATCAGGCCGACCGCATGAGCTGCTCGGCCGGCACGTCGGCGTAGTCGTCGGCCTCGCGATGGCCGTTGCTCGCCGCGACCGCCGGACGGGCGGCGCGCTCGGAGGTGTTGCGTGCGATCAGGGGCGCGAGTTCGGAGAGCTCGATGAAGTCGTCGGCCTGGCGGCGCAGTTCGTCGGCCACCATGGGCGGCGAAGACTTGATGGTGCTGACCACCGAGACGCGCAGGCCCTTGCGCTGGACAGCCTCCACCAGGCGGCGGAAATCGCCGTCGCCCGAGAACAGGATCACGTGGTCGAGGTGCTCGGCCATCTCCAGGACGTCGATGGCAAGCTCGATGTCCATGTTGCCCTTGATCTTGCGCCGGCCCATGGCGTCGGTGAATTCCTTGGTCGGCTTGGTCACCATCGTGTAGCCGTTGTAGTCCAGCCAATCGACCAGCGGCCGGATCGGCGAGTACTCCTGGTCCTCGATCAGGGCGGTATAGTAGTAGGCGCGCACCAGGCGCCCCTTTTCGCGGAACACGTTCAGCAGGCGGCGATAGTCGATGTCGAAGCCCAATGCCCGGGCGGCGGAATAGAGGTTCGAGCCGTCGATGAAGAGCGCGACGCGCTCGTTGTCGTAAAAGTTGCCCTTCATGGCGAAATGTCCTCTTGCCTAAAATATGCTCAGAGGGAGCGAAACAAATTATTAAGCAGCGGGAGCGTTGTAACCCACATCTCTCCGACCGCAGATGAACTTTAGGTCTTTAATTAAGGCATCACAAGGGCTTGGAGCCGGCAGCTAGTGGATAACGCAATCTACATCGGTCTTGGAGCCAACCTTCCCCATCCCCGATATGGCGCGCCCAAGGTCACTTTGGAGGCAGCCTTGGACGTCCTTCGAGAACGGGGCATCGAGATCCGCCGGGTTTCGCCCTGGTACCGGACGGCGCCCGTGCCAGCCTCCGATCAGCCTTGGTACATCAATGCCGTGGCCGAGCTTTCGACCGATTTGTCGCCCGATCGATTGCTGGGCGAACTGCATGGCGTCGAGGAGGCCTTCGGCCGGGTCCGCAGCGTGCCCAACGCCCCCCGCCAGATCGATCTCGATTTGCTTGATTTTCGGGGCGAAACAGCGCCCGGAGGGCCGGCAAAGGCCACCCTGCCGCATCCGCGACTGGCCGGCCGGGCGTTCGTCCTGCGCCCCCTGGCGGATCTGGCGCCGCACTGGCGCCATCCGCTGACGGGAGCCACGATTGCGGCCCTGATTGCCGCCCTGCCCGGGGACCATCTCGACATTGTGGATTTCCACGCCCACCGGG
>CAZHQA010000119.1:0-4206 GCA_964533955.1 uncultured Reyranella sp.
ATCGTGTGCTCGTTCACCTTGATCTTGAGCTTCTCTTCCATCGGCTGGGCGTGGACGCGCGCAGCAGCCTCGTACTGCGCCTCGATCAGCGACCTCGGCACGCCATGGCCGGCGAGATAGTAGAAGCCGACATTCTCGAACGCCCAGGCAAGCTGGGCTGCGGCCTTCTCGGCGGCGCCCGGCGTGCCGGCCAGGAAGCCCGAGACGTCGATCAGCGGGATCACGCCGCCGATCAGGATCGGCGGTGGTGTGGGGACGAGATGCGGGCGCGGAATGGTCTGGTCCAAGGGTGGACTCCTTCGTCGCGGTGTTTATCATGCCTGCAAAAGACAGACCATCAGGCGGGCATGCCGAACCGCCAACGCAGGAATGCGATGACGTCGGCGACGCAGCGGTCGGGCACCGCATCGCAAATATTGTGCGGCATGCCTTCGTAGGTGATCGCCTGGACGTCCGGAATGCGGTCGATCATGACGTCGTAATTCCTGATCGAGCCCACGGTTTCCCCGCCTGGCAGGACAAGCAGGGTCGGGCATTTGATTTCGGGAAGCCGTTCGCTCCATTCCTGCTGACTCATGTAGCCGACGAAGCGGGCGATCCACGCCGGATCGTTCTTGCCGGCTTCGTCGACGAACCAGTCTGCGAGGCCCTTGGGCACCTTGTCGAGCGGCAGGCGGTCGGCGATGGTCGCAGCGAAGAAGCCACGCAGTCCTTCCTTGGCGATGCGCGGCAGCCAACTCGCCGCCTGGCTGTTGCGCAGGCCCGCCGTCGAGCCGAACAGCATCAGGCTCTTCACCCTGTCCGGCGACTTCATCGCCAGGTTCTGGGCGATGTAGCCGCCCGCCGAGTTGCCGACGATATGGCACGACTTGACCTGGAGGTGGGCGAGCAGTTCCTCGACGTCGGCGACCAGCCGATCCATGTCGAGCTTGGAGGACTCCGGCGGCACCTCGGAGGCCCCGTGACCGCGCAAGTCCAGCCGCACCACGCGATAGTGACGGCAGAGGCCGGGCACCCAGCCATAGAAGCGCCTGGCGTGGCCGACGGCGGCATGCAGCAACAGCAATGTGTCCGCCTGCCGCCACGGATCGGTATAGTCGTCGATATAGTAGGCGAGCCTGGTGCCGTCGCTGGCCGCGAACTTGTCGACCGTCATGCGGTATTTCCCCGTGAACCCGACGAAACGCTGGCAGCGGCATATGGGGCTGTCAAACCGGAGCTTGTCATGATCATCGAGAGAATCGAGCCGATCGCGTTGCAGTCGGGCACGCTGTCCCTGGTGCTGGCGCGCGTGACCACCAAATCAGGGCTCGTGGGCTACGGTGAGTGCCTGTGCAACAGGCCGCCCATGCAGCAGGCCCTGTTCGCCACGATCCGGGACGCCATCGCGCCGGCCTACATCGGCAAGACCGCCGCCGACCGCGCACCGCTCAACCTCGCCATGCGCCGTCGCTTCGCGAGCTTCGGCCGCGCCGGCACGGTGCTCAACGCGCTTGCCGCCATCGACATCGCGCTCTGGGACATCGTGGGCAAAGCCGAGGACAGGTCGGTGTCGACCCTGCTGGGCGGGGCAAGGCGCGCGCAGCTGCCCGTCATGGCGAGTCTCGACAAGTACGACGACAAGGCCAAGGTGCGGGCCCGGCTCGAGCAGGCGCTGGCCACGGGGGTGAAGGCCGCGAAGGTGCACGAAGCGCCAATCGACGTGATCGAGGAGGCGCGGCGTACCGTGCCGAAGGACATTCCATTCGTGGCCGACAGCAACAACGCGCATACGCTGGCCGACATCCAGCGCGATGAGGCGCGCTGGCGCGCGCTCGACCTGATGTTTTTCGAGGACCCGTTCTGGCCGCCGGAAGACCTGCTCGCGATGGCGAAGATGCCGGGCGTGCCGATCGGCATGGGCGCCGACTTCGGCTCGACAGAGCAGATGGCGATCTATGCCAAGGCGCCCGCCATCGCCGTCCTTCAGCCCGACGTCTGCATGCTGGGCGGGTTGAGCGAGGCCCACAAGGCGGTGGCGATGGTCGAGCACGCGGGCAAGATGCCGGCGCCGCACAGCCCTTTCGTCGGGCCGGCCGCACTTGCCTCGCTGCATTTGCTGGCTGTGGCACGGGAAGAGGGTTACTTCGCCGCCATCGAGCCCGCGGACGGGCGCGACCTGTACGGCATCGGCATTCCGCGCTGGCAGCCCGCCATCGACGTGCCAACGGGACCGGGCCTCGGCTTCGATCCCGATCCGGGCTTCCTCCGCCGCTACGACTGTGCGAAGCAGTGACCCGTCGACTTCCTCCCCATTCTGATGGGGAGGGCGCTAACGGAGGAAACACATGGCATCGCCGCTTTTCGACCTCACCGGCAAGGTCGCTGTCGTCACCGGTTCGAGCAAGGGCATCGGCAAGTCGATTGCCATGCACCTCGCCCTGTCGGGCGCCAAGGTCGTGGTGTCGTCGCGCAAGGCGCCGGTGTGCGAGGAGGCCGCTGCCGAGATCAGGAAGGCCGGCGGCCATGCCACGGTCATTCCTTGCAACATCTCCGACAAGGCGCAGTGCGAGAAGCTGATCTCCGAGACCGAGAAACAGCTGGGACCGGTCGACGTGCTGGTCTGCAACGCGGCGTCCAATCCCTACTACGGGCCGAACGAGAAGCTGCCCGACGAAGTGTTCATGAAGGTGATGCAGAACAACATCCTGTCGAACATGTGGCTGGTCAATCTCTGCCTGCCTAACATGCGCGCCAAGAAGGACGGCTCGATCATGATCGTATCGTCGATCGGCGGCGTGCGCGCCAGCACGGTGATCGGCGCCTACTGCATCTCCAAGGCGGCCGACATGCAGCTTGCCCGCAACCTCGCCGCCGAATACGGGCCCGACAACATCCGAGTGAACACCATTGCGCCCGGCCTCGTCACCACGGACTTCGCGCGCGCCCTCTACGAGGATCCGGCGAGGCGCGCGGCGCGGGAAGCGGCGACGCCGCTGCGCCGCCTCGGCGCGCCCGACGACATCGCCGGGCTGGCGGTGCTGCTGGCCGGCAAGGCCGGCGCCTTCATCACCGGCCAGACCCTGATCGCCGATGGCGGCACGACCATCGGCGGGTGAGGGGCGATGAGCCTCTACCAGGTCCAGAAGCTGATCTATGAGCTCAATCGCGACCCGCGCACGCAGGCGCGATACCAGAGCGAGCGCGACGCGGTGCTGGCGGAATTCGAGTTGAGCGACGAGGAGCGGCAGGCGCTGGTCGAGCCTGACATCGGTCTGCTCTACGTGCTGGGTGTGAATGGCCAGCTGCTGATGCACTTCGCGGCGCTGCACAAGATCGAGTGGACGGACTACCTGGAGAGGATGCGCCAGGGCTTGAAGCGGCACGGCCGGGTGCGTGAAGGCGTCTATGCTGCCACCGGCTACGAGGGCGTCGAGGCGCACGACGCGCGGCTCAAGCAGGAGCGGGAGTCGCGCTGATGCCGCTGGTCTACTGCGGCGCCTGCAGCCATGCCCCCGGCATCACCGCCCGGGCCGATCGCGCCGACACCCAGACGCGCCAGGCGCTGCACAATGCGCTGTTCAAGATGGGTGACGACATGCGTGCGACGCGGCCCGATGCGCTGATCGTGGTGGCGGCGGAGCACTTCGCCAATTTCTTCATGAACAACATGCCGGTCTTCGCCATCGGCATGGCCGACTCATACGAGGGGCCGATCGAGGACGAGGCCTTCCTCAAGATCAAGCGGACCAGAGTGCCCGGCAACAAGGCGTTGTCGAAGAAGCTCATTGAAGGCGTGATGCAGTCGGTCGACGTGGCCTATGCCGAGGAATGGAAGTTCGATCATGGCATCTCGGTGCCGCTGCACTTCCTCACGCCGCACTACGACTTGCCGATCATCCCGGCCAACATCAACTGTCAGGGCCCCCCGCTCACGCCGCTGAGGCGCGCCTGGGCGTTCGGCGAGGCGCTGCGCGAGGCGGCCGACGCCTTGCCCGAGCGGATCGCGCTGGTGGCGACCGGCGGTATCTCGCATTGGCCGGCAACGCCCGATTCGGGGAAGATCAACGAGGCCTGGGATCGCGAATTCCTGCGCCGCTGGGCGTCAAACGACCGGGAGGCGCTGCTCTCCTACACCGATTCCGAGATCTATCGCGACGGCGGCCAGGGCGGATTCGAGATCCGCACCTTCATCGCGGCGGCAGCGGCGGGCAAGGGTGCCAGGGG
>CAZHQA010000119.1:4306-15318 GCA_964533955.1 uncultured Reyranella sp.
TCGCGATAGGCAGGCTGCGCCGGGTTCTCCGGCTCGACCGGCGTGACGCCGTGATAGCAGCGGGCATCGTCGACCAGCGCCGAATCGAGCGGGTCGGTCAGGGTGAAGCTGCCGAGTGCGCGCTTGTCGAGATCGTGCACCGTGGTCGTTCCGCTTCGGATATTGCGCCGGTTGACGAGCAGCACCAGCACGTAGTCGACGCCGTCGCGATGCATGCCCTCGGGCGTGGGCTTGCCGTGCTCGCCGTGCCGTGCCTCGATCCGGAACTGGTGGGCCTCGATGTGCCACCGCTCGGTCTCCGGCGCGAGACGGCCAAACAGCGAGCGACAGTATTCGAGGATGGTGCGCATCGACGAGCCGTCGCCGATCTCCGGCATGATCGGCTCGAACCAGCGCTCGATGCCGCCGTTCAGGGTGTTGTAGTCGAGGCTCTGATAGTGCGGCTGATGCCCGCCGCGCGCGATCGTGCCCTGGCGGCCGGCCGACCACACGCCGAACCGCCGGCGGCGATAGCGGCCGCCATCGGCCATATAGGTGTCGGTCGAGAGATCGTTCCAGCTGTCGGCAAAAGTCGGCCAGTCGGCGAGCGAGCCGAAACGACCGAGCGCGGTGCGCATGTCCGACGCCTCGACGAAGGCATAGCCGGCGCGGGCTATCGCATTGCGGATGCCTGTCGCATTCTGCAGGCCGGTGCCGATCTCGCTCATGTGCTAAAGCGTAGCATCACAAGTCCCTTGTCCGACAGTCGCCGCGCATGAAGGATTCTAAGGTTGGCGCGGCCTTTGCTTTTCACCGGCTACGTCCTTTGGGAGATGCCTTTCATGTTGCGCCGCCACATCCTCGCCGCCGCCGCCGCGTCGTTCGCCGCGCCCGCCATCGTTTCGCGCGCTTCGCTCGGCCAGAACCTGCGCAAGGTGAAGATGGGCTCGGCGTTCACGACGACCACCAACGCCGCCTTCCTGATGCCGGAGATCCTCAAGCCCGAAGGCATCGACCTCGAGCTGGTGATGTTCCCTTCGCTGGTGCAGCGCATGCAGGCTGTCGCCTCGGGCGACGTCGATATCGGCAACGGCGGGCTTTCGGCCACCATGCAGGTGGCGACCAAGGGCTTTCCCATGCAGGTGCTGGCGAACGGTTGCGACGGCGGCTGGATGGTGCTGGCGCAACCCTCGATCACGTCCTTCAAGGACCTCGTCGGCAAGAAGGTCGCGGTCCAGAATGGCTCGATCGGGCTGGTGTCGCTTAACTGGAAACTCAAGCAGGAAGGCGTGTTCGGCAAGGTCGAGATGGCCTTCATGGACAACCAGGACCAGCCGGTGCCGCTGATGCGGGGCGACGTCGCGGCGATCTGCGTGTTCGAGCCTTACGCCGCGCTCGCCGAACTGAACGGCTGGGGCAAGCGACTTTGGGTGCCGTACGATTCGCCGATGGGCAAGACCAACCTGGGCTTCGTCGCCTCCGTCAACTTCACCAAGAAGGAACCCGACCTCACCAAGAAGATGGTGGCGGCGCACGTCAAGGCCACCAAGGAAATGGCGTCGAACCCGTCGATCGCCATCGAGACCACGATCAAGCAGTTCAAGATGACCCGGGAAGTGGCCGAGCTCTCGACCAAGAATCTGTTCTTCAGCGCCGATTCCGGCGCGGGCTTCGTCAGCGGGCTGAAGGCGCTGGCCAAGATGATGATCGACGACAAGATGCTGGAGAAGGAGCCCGACTGGGCGCAGTTCCTCAATCTCGGCTACGCCTGATGCAATTCCGCCGCGCGCTGGGGCTCCTGCCCCTCGCGCTCCTGCTGATCGCCTGGGAAGTAGCGGTCCAGCTGAAAGTCTATCCACCGGTCCTGCTGCCGCCGCCCACCAAGGTGGCGATGGTTTTCATCGACGATTGGCCGACCGTTCTGGACCATGCGGCTGCCAGCATCACGCGTGTCGTCACCGGCATCTCGCTCTCTTTCCTGTTCGCCGTGCCGCTCGGGCTGATGATCGGCCGTTACCAGATCCTCGACATGATGACCGACTGGTCGATCCAGATCTTCCGCTCGGTGCCGCCGATCTCGCTTATCCCGCTCGCCATCCTGTTCCTCGGCATCGGCGACAAGCCGGCGATTGCGCTGATCTTCCTCGCCGGCACGTGGCCGCTCCTGATCAACACCATCTTCGGCGTGCGCGGCATCGAACGCACCCTGATCAAGGTGGCGCGCGCAGCGCGGGCCAGCGAATTCCTGGTCATGAAGGACATCATCCTGCCGGCCTCGCTGCCCGCCATCTTCACCGGGCTGCGGCTGGCGGTGGGCGGCGGCTGGCTCACCGTGGTGACGGCCGAGATGATCGCGGTGAAGTCGGGACTGGGGTACATGATCCTGAACGCCCAGCTCACTTTCCGCTCCGACCTGATCGTCGCCGGCATCGTCGTGATCGGCGCGATCGGTCTCCTGGCCGACCAGCTGGTAAGGCTGGTACGCGCCCGCGTCTGCCGCTGGCAGGAGGGCCTGACGGCCGCGCCCGAATGAACCGCTTCATCGAATGCATAGACATCGGCAAGATCTATCCGGGCAAGACCGGACTGGTCGAGGCATTGCGCGGCATCGAGTTCACCTGCGATGCGGGCGACTTCGTCTGCCTGCTCGGCCGTTCGGGTTGCGGCAAGTCCACGCTTCTCCAGATGATCGCCGGGCTGGAGGCGCCGACCAGCGGCCAGATCGCCGTTGCCGGACGCGAGCTCGACGGGCCATCGCCCGACACCGCCATCGTCTTCCAGGATCACGGCCTGTTTCCTTGGATGACCGTTGCCCGGAACGTCGAGTTCAACATGAAGGCGCGCGGCGTGCCGGCGGCCGAGCGCGCCAAGCGGGCACGTGGCTTCATTGCCATGACCAGCCTGATGGGCTTCGAGGACCGCTATCCGCACGAGCTGTCGGGCGGCATGCGCCAGCGGGTCGGCATCGCGCGCGCGCTGACCACCGACCCCAAGGCACTGCTGATGGACGAGCCGTTCGGGGCGCTCGATGCGCAGACCCGCGGCAACCTGCAGGACGAGCTGCTGTCGATCTGGGCGAAGCAGCAAACGACGGTGCTGTTCGTGACGCATTCGATCGACGAGGCGCTGCTGCTGGCGGACCGCATCCTGGTGTTCACGCCGCGCCCGGGCCGCATCGCGGCAGACATCAAGGTGGACCTGGCGCGGCCGCGCGCGCCACAATCGGCTCAATTCTCGGCCCTGGCGCGCGAGCTGCGCGGTCTGGTCGGCGCCGAGCGTGACTTCGACTGAGGATGCCATGCCATTTACAACGACTGACGACGGTGTGAAGCTCTATTACGAGGAGGTCGGCACCGGCTCGCCGATCGTGTTCGTGCACGAATTCGCCGCCGACCACCGTTCGTGGGAGGCGCAGATGCGCTTCTTCGGGCAGCGGCATCGCTGCATCACCTACAGCGCGCGCGGCTATCCGCCCTCGGACATCCCGGAGAAGTCGACCAGCTATTCCCAGGACCGCGCCACCGACGACATCCTGTCGGTGATCAAGCACCTCAACCTCGGCAAGGCGCATGTCGTCGGCCTGTCGATGGGCGGTTTTGCATCCCTGCATTTCGGCCTGCGCCATGCCGCCCATGCGCTCTCGATCGTCGTGGCCGGCGTCGGCTACGGCGCAGAGAGGGACCAGCAGGCGAAGTTCAAGGGCGAGGTCGAGGTCGTGTCGAAGTCCCTGCTCAGTGAGGGCATGGCGGCCTTCGCCGAGAAGTACGCCTACGGCCCCACGCGCGTGCAATTCGAGAACAAGGACCCGCGCGGCTTCGCCCAGTTCAAGAAGGAGCTGGGCGAGCATTCGGCGCTGGGCTCGGCCAACACCCAGATCGGCTGCCAGGGCCAGCGGCCGTCGGTCTACGACCTGGTCGAGGGCATGCGCAAGATGACCACCCCCACCCTGATCCTGACCGGCGACGAGGATTGGCCCTGCCTGGCGCCGTCGGTGATGATGAAGCGCGAGATCCCGACCTCGGCGCTCGCGGTGATGCCGAACTGCGGCCACACCATCAACCTCGAGGATCCCGATCAGTTCAATCGCATCGTCAACGAGTTCATCGTCCAGGTCGAATCCGGCCGTTGGCCCAAGCGCGACCCGCGCGCCCTCAGCCAGTCGATCACGGGGATGAAGAGCTAGACTCGCCCGGGGTTCCCGTCAGAGTCGTCCTACGCCGTCAATCCGCCGTCGCAGACGAACTCCGATCCGGTCGAGAAGCTCGAATCGTCGGACAGCAGGAAGAGGATCATGCTGGCCACTTCCTCCGGCCGTCCGAGCCGGCCGAGCGGATGGAGTTCCTCGAGCCACTGCCGGCCGGTCATGTTGTCGACGTTCTGGCCCAGGCGCGGCGCGATCATCGGCGTGTCGATGTAGCCCGGATGCACAGAGTTGCAGCGGATGTTGTATTTCATCTGCGCGCAATAGAGCGCGATGTTCTTGGTCAGCGAGCGCACGGCGCCCTTGCTGGCGCAGTACGCCATGGCATAGGACGCGCCGCGCAGCCCGAGCACCGAGGAGATGTTGACGATCGAGCCGCCGCCCGATGCCTTGAGGGCCGGAATGGCGGTCTTGCAGCCGAGAAAGGTGCCGAGCGAGTTGATGTCGTTGACCCGGCGGTACTCCTCGAGGCTGCAGTCCTCGATCGAATTGCGCACGCCGACGCCCGCCGCGTTCAAGAGACCGTGCAGGCCGCCGAATGTCTCGACAGACGCCGCCACGGCCTTCTGCCAGGCCGACTCGTCGGTGACATCGAGGGAGATGAAAAGCGCTGCGTCACCGAGTTCGGCGGCAAGCGCGCCGCCCTTCGCCTCGTCGCGGTCGGCAAGCACGGCCTTGCCACCTTCGCGCAGCACGAGGCGCGCGGTCTCCGCGCCGATGCCTGAGGCCCCGCCGCTCACCAGCACGACCTTATCCTTGAGGCGCAACGATCAGCCTCCTCTTGCTGAGACCCATGGTGACGCCGCCATCGGCCACGAACTCCGCGCCGGTGACGAAGGAGGAGCGGTCAGAGGCGAGCCACAGGATCATTTCGCCCAGGTCCTGCGGCTCGGCCATGCGGCCGATCGGATGGGCGGCGCCGAGGAAGGCCTTGCCCGGCGCATGGCCGACTTTCTGCCACAACGGATTGAAGATCGGCGTATCGACACCGCCCGGGTGCACCGAATTGCAGCGGATGCCGTACTTCTTCTCCGCGCAATAGGCCGCGACGCTCTTGCTGAGCAGGCGCACGGCACCCTTGCTTGCGGTATAGGCCGTCGGTCCGGCCGAGCCGATCAGCGCGGCGATGGAGGAGACGTTGACGATCGACCCCTTGGAGGCGGGCTTGGCGGGGCCCGTCTTCTTCATGCCCTCGATGGCATACTTGCAGCCGAGGAACACGCCTTCCGAATTGATCGCCTCGACCTTGCGCCAGGTCTCGACCGTGGTGTCCTCGGGCGTGCCCGGGCCACCGCTGATCCCCGCATTGTTGACCATGATGTCGAGGCGGCGATCGCGATCCAGCACGCCGGCCAGAAGGCTCTTCCACGAATCCTCCGACGTGACGTCGTGTGTCACGAAGCGGCCGGCTGTGTCTTTGGCTTGTTGGATGTCGGCCACGATCACCGTGGCGCCGGCGTTCTCGAGCAAGGACGCGGCCGCGGCACCGATACCCGAAGCGCCCCCGGTGATGACCGCTACTTGTCCAGAAAGCTCTGCCATGGCATCGGACAATAGCGGGTGCTTGCTGTAGCATGCAACGCGAAGGAGAAGTGCATGGCGAGGCTCGCAGTCAGGGCATTTGGCGTTGTCGCGTTGTTGGCGGCGGCGGCGTGCAATTCGCCCGCCGGTCAGGGCGGAGGCGAGGCTGGGTCGGGACTGCAACGGCCTGTCGCGCCCCGGGGCATGACGGCGGTGCAAGCCGCCACCTACTGCACGCAGCTTGCGCAAACCTACAACGACTATGTCGGCAGCATCGGGCCGGCGCTGGGCGGCACGACGACAATGGGCCCGCAGGCCGATCTCGATACCAAGGTCGCCATAGCGAGCTGTCAGGATGGCAATTATGCTGCCGGCATTCCGGTGCTGCAGCAGAAGCTGCGCGATGCGCGCGTGGCGGTGCCGCCACCGCCGGCATGATGGCAGCCGCGACAGGCAAAAGGTCCGGGTACCACGCCCGGGCCTCTCTTTCTCAGTCAGCTGCGTTCTAGCGGAATGGGATGAGATGGAACCGCGCGCGGTGCCATCTCATCCCCATTCGCGCGCACGGGAGATCGTGGTTTCACGAGGCATGATGGGTTCGGCTGATTCCAACCGAACCCATCATGCTCTAGCTAGAAGCCGAGCGGCTGGGTCACGCGTGTCCATCGCCCGCCCTTGACCTCGGCGAGGAACGAGGAATTCGCGCCCTGACGGATCTTTGGTCCGAACGTCACCGGTGGACCGTTGAAGATGTCGGCGTAGTCCTTGATCTTCTCGAGGCCGGCAATGAAGCTGTCGAGCGTCAAGTCCTTGCCGGCGTTCTTCAGGCCTTGCACCGCGATGTCGGCGGCGACGTAGCCGTAGACCGCGCCGATATTGGGATCGACGTTGAAGCGCTTCTTGTAGTCCTCGACGAACTTCTTGACGCTTGGCACCGGAGAATCGACGTAGGGCATCTCGGTGAGGCCCATGGCGTAGAAGCCGTCCATGCCCGGGGCCGCGCCGACGAACGAGTCGTAGGAAGAGGCTGCCCCGAGGAAGATCACGTCATTCCAGCCCGCCTTGCGCGCGGTGTTGTAGGGGATGATGGCGTCCTTCACGATGGCGCCCATGGCGATCAGCTCGCACTTGGCCTCACGCAGCTTGGTGATCGGCGCGGTGAAGTCCTGGTCCGTCGGCTTGTGTGCCGTGGTCTCGACGATCTTCATGCCGAGCTTCTCGGTCTGCTCCTTGGCGCCCTCCAGGATCTCCTTGCCGAAGTCGGTGTCCTGGTACATCACGCAGACGTTCTTAACGCCCTTGTCCTTGACGAAGTAGTTGATGCCGGAGCGGATCTGGTCGACGTAGGACGCCGCGCCGTAGAATTTCAGCCGCTCGTAGGGCTCGTACATCGAGCGCGCGGCTGACAGCGGAAAGAGGTTGGGCACGCCCGCCGCGAACTGGTCCTTGAAGCAGGCATTGTTCATCGGCGTGCCGAGCGGGCCGACGAAAGCGAACACCTTGTCGCGGTTGATCAGCTTGTTGCAGGCCTGCACCGCCTTCGGCACCTGATAGGCCTGGTCCTCGACGATGACCTTGAGCTTGCGGCCGAAGATGCCGCCCGCCTCGTTCGCCTCGTCGAAGCGCATCTTCACGCCGTTCGACGACGACACGCCGTAGGTCGCGGCGGGGCCGCTGAGATCGGTCGGCATGCCGAACGTCACTTCAGTGGCGGTGACGCCCCGTGTCTGCGCCGCCGCGCCGGCGGCCAGCGCCAGTGACCCGGCGGCGGCCAACAATCCCATTGTCGATTTTTTCATCATTCCCTCCCTGGTTACGTTGCAGATATGGCCTTCTAGCCTGCCTCGGCGTACATGCCGTCTATCATCCCTTTGTACTTCTCGCTGACGAACTTGCGCTTCAGCTTCATGGTTGGCGTCACCTCGTCGTCCTCGGGCGTGAGCTGTTGCTCGATCAGGCGGAACTTCTTGATCGTCTCGACCCGGGCGAAGCCTGCGTTGACCCGCTCGATCTCAGTGCCGATCAGGTCCATGACCTCGCGCGAGCGACAGAGCGAGGTAAAGTCGGTGAACGGCACGTTGTTGTCCTGCGCGTGCTTGGCGACGTTGTCGTAGTCGATCATGACCAGGCACGACAGGAACTTGCGCTTGTCGCCGATCACGACCGCGTCGGAGATGTAAGGCGAGAACTTGAGCTGGTTCTCGATCTCCGACGGCGTGATGTTCTTGCCGCCCGCCGTGATGATGATGTCCTTCATGCGGTCGGTGATCTTGAGATAGCCCTCGTTGTCGAGGAAGCCGACGTCGCCGGTATGCAGCCAACCGTCCCGCAGCGTCTCGGCGGTCTTCTCCGGTTGGTTGAGATAGCCCATGAAGACGTGCGGGCCGCGCAGCAATATCTCCCCTTCGGGCGAGATCTTCGTCTCGGTGTGAGGTGCGGTGACGCCGACAGTGCCGAGCTTGATGCGGTCGGGCATGCTGGTCGCCAGCCCGCAATTCTCGGTCTGGCCGTAGAGTTCGCGCATGTCGACGCCGAGTGCGCGGTACCACTTGATGAGATCGGGTGCGATCGGCGCCGCACCGGTTCCGGCCCAGACAATGCGGTGCATGCCGATGGCGCGCTTGATGTTGTCCAGCACCAGCCAGTCGGCGAGGCGATAGGCGACCCTGGTGAGTGGCGAGGGCTTGCGACCCTCGAGCTCTGCCTCGGCCACCTTGAGGCCGGTACCGATGGCCCAACGATAGGCCAAGCGGCCGATCCAGGTCGCCTCCTTCATGCGGATGGCGATGCCGGAGTAGAAACGCTCCCATATGCGCGGAACGGCGAAGAAGGCGGTCGGCGCCACTTCGCGCACGTTCTCCGGCACGGTTTCGACGCTTTCGGCGAAATTCGCGATAGCTCCGGTGCGCAGCGGCAAGAATGACGTGAAGGTTCGCTCGGCGACGTGGCAAAGCGGCAGGAAGGCAAGCTGCTCACCCCCGTCCTCGATCGGAATGAAGGCGTCGGCGTTGCGCATCTGGAACACGACGTTGCGGTGCGACAGCATGGCGCCCTTGGCCGGCCCGGTGGTACCCGAAGTGTAGACCAGGATTGCCAGCTCCTCGGCCCTCGAGCCGTCGACCAGTTGCTCCCAAAGCCCAGGGGTCGCCGCATCGTGCGCGCGGCCGATCGCCATCAGCTCGTCGAGCGGCATGACCATGCCATCCCTGAAATCGGCGAGGCCCTCCATGTCGAACACGAACGCCTTGACGATGCTTGGGCACCGCTCGCGCACCTCGATGAACTTGTCGAGTTGCTCCTCGTTCTCGACGAACAGGAAGCGTGAGCGGCTGTCGTTCAGGATGTAGTCGACCTGCTTGGCCGAATCAGTGGGATAGATGCCGTTGCTGACACCGCCTGCACCCATCGTGCCCATATCGGCATAGAGCCACTCCGGCACCGTATCGGCCAGGATCGACACGACCTCGCCGCGCTTCAGCCCCAGCTTGACCAGGCCCATGCCGACCGCGCGCGCCCGCTCGCCGTATTCCCGCCAGCTGGTGGCGCGCCAGATGCCGAGGTCCTTCTCGCGAAAGGCAGTGCGGCTGTCCCGCGCCTTCACCTGGTGCCAGAACAGCTTGGGGATGGTGTCGCATCCCTCGATCTCGATGCGGCCGTCCAGGCTATTCGTTGCCAGACTGTCCATTGCGCTCTCCTATCGCCAGGTCTTGCGCTTTTTCCAGCGCCGCTTGCCGCGCGCGCCCTGTTCCTTGATGCCGAGATAGAACTCCTTGATGTCTTCCTTCTCGAGGAGGCGGGCGCAGGTGTCTGCCATGACAATGCGGCCGACCTCGAGCACGTAGCCGAAATCCGCAGTCTGCAGCGCCATATTGGCGTTTTGCTCGACCAGCAGGATGGTGACGCCGCGCTCGCGGTTGATGCGCACCACGATCTCGAAGATGTCCTTCACCAGCTTGGGCGACAGCCCGAGCGAGGGCTCGTCGAGCAGCATCAGGCGCGGCCGCGCCATCAGCGCGCGGCTGATGGCCAGCATCTGCTGCTCGCCGCCCGACAACGAGCCCGCGCGCTGTTCGGCACGCTGCTTCAGCACCGGGAAATAGCCGAACACCGCCTCGAGGTCCTGCGCCACGCCGTCGGCGTCGCGACGGGTGTAGGCGCCCATGTTCAGGTTCTCGCGCACCGACAGGAAGGGGAATACCTCGCGCCCTTCCGGTACGTGGCTGATGCCGAGCCGCATCACCTTGTCGGGGTCCATGCGCTGGATCTCGTGCCCCTCGAACACGACGTTGCCCTTCTGCGGGTCCATGACGCCGCAAACGGTCTTGAGCACCGTCGTCTTGCCCGCGCCATTGGCTCCCAGGATGGTGACGATGCTGCCCTGGGGCACGTCGAACGACACGCCACGGATCGCCATGATCGGACCGTAGTAGGTCTCGATGTTGCTGACCTTGAGGATCGGCTCAGCCATGGGGTCTAGCTCTCCCTGACTTGGGAGGTCCGCCCGCGAAGACGGGGAAGGCGATGAAGGAGGAGTTGGGCATCATCATTGCCTTCAGCCTCCCAAATACGCGCGGATGACCTCGGGATGCGCCTGGACCTCGGCCGGCGTCCCGGTAACGATCGGCCGGCCGTAGTTCAATGCGAGCACCCGGTCGGACACGGCCGAGACCAGGCTCATGTCGTGCTCGACCATCAGCACGGTGATGCCGAGCACGTTCTTGATGTCCTGGATCCAGAACGCCATGTCCTCGGTTTCCTCGACGTTGAGACCGGACGATGGCTCGTCGAGCAACAGAAGCTTGGGATCGGTGCAGAGCGCGCGGGCCAGCTCGGTCACTTTGCGAACGCCGTAGGGGAGGTTGACGATGAAGCTGTCGCGGTATTGCTGCAGGTTCAGGAAGTCGATCGCCTTCTCGACCGCTTCGCGATGCTCGACTTCCATGCGTCGCACGGACGGCAGGAACAGCAGTTCGGAAAAGAAGCCGGATTTCTTGTGGGCATGCCGCGCCAGCAGGAGATTCTGCAGGAGCGTCGCGTGCTCGAACAGTTCGATGTTCTGGAAGGTGCGGGCGATGCCAAGCGCGGCGATGCGGTGCGGTGCCACGGTGGTGATGTCGCGGCCATCGAAGGTCAGCTTGCCGCCGGTCGGCTGGTAGATGCGGCTCACCAGGTTGAAGATCGTCGTCTTGCCCGCGCCGTTGGGGCAGATGATGGTGAAGACTTCGCCCCTATCGACGTCGAAGGTCACGCTGTCGACAGCCTTGATGCCGCCGAAGTTGATCGAGAGGCTGTCGGCCTGGAAGAAGCTCAT
>CAZHQA010000120.1:0-7010 GCA_964533955.1 uncultured Reyranella sp.
TCGCGCCGGAAGCCGCGATAGAAGGTGCTGATCTGCTCATGCACCATCGTGTGGTTCGTGATGTCCTTGACGAATTTTTCCTTCTGCACCTTGGTGGGCAGCTCGCCGTTCATCAGCAGGTAGCAGCACTCCATGAAGTCGCTCTGCTCGGCGAGTTCGGCGATGTTGTAGCCGCGATAGAGCAGGATGCCCTCGTCGCCGTCGATGTAGGTGATCTTCGAACCGCACGAGCCGGTCGAGGTGAAGCCGGGGTCGTAAGTGAACATGCCCGATTCGCCGTAAAGCTTGCGGATGTCCACCAGACGCGGACCGACCGTGCCGTGGATGATCGGAAAATCGTAGGTCTTGCCGGTTTCGTTGTCGGTCAGAGTCGCGGTCGATTTGGCCATTGGATGGGGTCTTTCAACTCGATTTGGCGGGTTCGCTCTCACCCTAACAAGCCCGTCCGAAGGGCGCAATTGTGCCCGCGGGCCGCTATTTCGCGCGGCGCAGGAATGCCGCCAGCCAGCCGCCGGCGACCGCCAGGCCGGCGGCGACCAGGGCGATGCCTGCGACCTGATGCGGATGAAGTCGCTCGCCGAAGAAGGCCGCTCCCAGCACGATGGCCGTGACCGGTATGAGGAATGTGACGAGCAGCCAATTGGTCGCGCCGGCCGCGGCTAGGATGCGGAAGTACAAGACATAGGCCAAGGCCGTCGATAGCAGAGCGAGAGCAATCAGCGCGCTGCAGGCCGACAGCGAAGGTAGAGCGCCGAACGTCCATGGCTGGTCGACCAGCATCATGACTGGCAGAATCAACGTGGCGCTCGCCGTCAACTGGCCAGCGGCCGCTTGGAGAGGCGTGATGTGCGCTCGGGTAAAGCGGCGGCCATAGACGCCGGCAAAGGCGTAGGAGAGGGCCGCACCGAGGCAGGCAACCTCGCTCCAGAAGTCCAGCCGGCCGACCACGCCCGTTCCTGGGCCAATGAGCACCGCTACACCGGCAAGGCCGACGAGCACCGCCGCGACCTTCGCCTTCGTCATCTTCTCGTCATCCGTCAGCGCGTGAGCCACGAGGACAGTGAACAGGGGCGTCGTGGCATTCAGCACCGATGCCAGCCCCGATGAAATATGGGTCTGGGCCCAGAAAATGAGGCTGAAGGGCACCAGATTGTTGAGCAGGCCCATCGCGAAGTAGGCGCGCCACGGCGTCCGCCGATGAAACAACCCTTGGCCCGACAGCGCGAGCGCCAGATTGAGGGCCAGGGCGGCGAACGCGACGCGCCCAAGCACCACAGTGAAAGGGGGGAGTTCGGCGACCGCTACCTTGGCGAAGAAGAACGAGCCGCCCCACAGGACGGACAGCAGCAGCAACCACACCCAGACGCGCCAAGCCATGCGCGACGTTCGTGGAATGGCGCCGGCGGCTCTATCCGCCAGCTGCTTTCAATGTCAGGCGCTGGCCGACAAGAGCCTCTGCCTGGTTTCCGCCGACCCCAGCACTGACAACACCTCGAAAATGCCGGGCGACGCGGTCGAGCCGCTCAGGGCCACGCGCAGGGGCTGGGCGACCTGGCCGAGCTTCACGCCACGGCCCTCGGCGAAGCGGCGGATGGCATCCTCCATGGCCTTTTCGCTCCAATCGTTCTCGCCTTCCAGCGCCGTCGCGAGTTTGCCGAGCAGGTCTTTCGCTTCGGGTGTCAGAAGGGCACGTGCCTTGTCGTCGGCGAGCGCGGGTGCGCCGTCCCTGGCGTAGAAGACGAGGTTGTCGGCCAGCTCGACCAACGTCCGCGAGCGCGGTTTGACGCCGCTCAGGCCGCGCTCGATGCGCTGCAGGCCGCTCGGCTCGATCTTGCCGCCGATCGTCTTGGCGATGAGGGGCAGCACCAGGGGCAGCAGCTCGGCGTCGGGCATATCGCGGAGATAGTGGGCGTTGAGGTTGGTGAGCTTCACCATGTCGAAGCGCGAGGCGGCGCGGCCGACCGCCGGCAGGTCGAACCATTCGATCGCCTGATCTGTCGAGATGATCTCATCGTCGCCGTGACCCCAGCCGAGCCGCAGCAGGTAGTTGCGCAGGGCTGCCGGCAGGAAGCCCATGTCGCGGTAGGCATCGACGCCCAGCGCGCCATGCCGCTTGCTGAGCTTGGCGCCGTCGGGGCCGTGAATCAGCGGAATGTGGGCGTACACCGGCATGGGCCAGTCCATTGCCTTGATGATCTGCAACTGGCGGAAGGCGTTGTTCAGATGATCGTCACCGCGGATCACGTGAGTGACGTCCATGTCGTGGTCGTCGACCACGACGGCCAGCATGTATGTCGGCGTGCCGTCGGCGCGCAGCAGGATCATGTCGTCGAGCTGGGCGTTCTCGACTTTGACCTCGCCCTGGACGGCATCCTGGATCACGGTCTGCCCGCTCTGCGGCGCCTTCAGCCGGATCACCGGTGCAACGCCGGCCGGTGCCTCGCTGGGATCGCGATCCCGCCAGCGGCCGTCATAGCGCATCGAAACTCCGGCCTTGCGCTGTGCGGCGCGCATCTCGTCAAGCTCCTGGGGCGATGCGTAACAGTAGTAGGCCTTGCCGTCGGCCAGCATCTGGCGGGCGACCTCGGCATGGCGAGCGGCGCGCGCGAACTGGTAGGTGACCTCGCCATCCCAATCGAGTCCGAGCCACGACAGGCCATCGAGAATCGCCTCGATGGCGGGTTCGGTCGAGCGCGCCCGGTCGGTGTCCTCGATGCGCAGCAGGTACTTGCCGCCGTGATGCCGGGCGAACAGCCAATTGAAGAGAGCGGTGCGCGCGCCGCCGATATGCAGGTAGCCGGTGGGCGACGGGGCGAAACGTGTGACGACGGTCATCAGACGGGGGTCATCGGCTCGGGGTCATTGGGGGCAAGTGCGGTTTCTGCCGCAATTCAGGCCAAAAAGCGCGCCGTAGGTAGGGGACCGTCGCTTGGCTGTCAAACGACGGGGAGGTCCCGGCGCTGCGTTCCTGGATCCTGCAGCAAGTCGAGGCGGAACGTGGCCGGTGGATGCTGTGGCTGCCCGTGGCGCTCGGGCTGGGCATCGCCATCTACTTCGAGCTGCCGAGCGAGCCGGCAATCTGGCTCGGTCCGGCGCTGGCGGGAGTTTGCCTGGCGGCCGTGGCGATGACGCCGGCTGGAAGCCGTGCGCGCGCGCTCTGCATCGGATTTGTCGCCATGGCAGCAGGCCTCGGGCTCGCGACATGGCGCACCGCAAGCCTCGCCGCCCCGACTCTCGTCCGGCCGTTGTTCAATCTCAATGTCGAAGGCCGGGTGGCCGACATCCAGCGCCTGCCCGAGGGCGTTCGGGTCGTGCTCGAGTCGCTGCGCCTGAAGGGAAGCGGCGCGCCGGCCCCCGAGATGACGCCGGTTCGACTGCGCGTGTCCCTCAGCAAGGGCGCACCGACACTCCATGTCGGCGACAGGATCCTGGTCCTGGCAAACCTGTCGCCGCCGTCGGGTCCGGCAGCGCCGGGTGCCTTCGATTTCCAGCGGGTCGCCTGGTACCAGCAGCTTGGCGCCGTGGGCTATTCGCTGGCACCCGCCGTGATCGTCGAGCCCGGGCGGCCGGCCGGCATCGTGCGCTTCATCGATGGCCTGAGGGCCGACATGACCGCCCGGATCCTGAGGGCGCTGCCCGGACCGGAAGGCGGCGTGGCCGCGGCGCTGCTGACCGGCGAGCAGACAGCCGTCGACAAGGACATCAGCCAGGCCATGCGCGACTCAGGACTGGCGCACATCCTGTCGATTTCAGGCCTGCACATCGTCTTCGTGGTCGGATTGGTGATGGGCCTGCTGCGCTACGGCATTGCGCTGGTGCCTGCCGTGGCGCTGCGCGTCGACGCCAAGAAGGTAGCCGCGGTGATCGCCCTCATGGCGGCGCTGTTCTACACGGCGCTTTCCGGCGCGCCGGTGCCGGCGCAGCGCGCGTGCGCCATGGCGGCCTTTGCGCTGCTGGCAGTGCTGCTCGACCGCACGGCGCTGTCGCTCCGGCTCGTGGCGTGGTCGGCGATCATCGTGCTCCTGGCCGCGCCCGAGTCGCTGACCGGCGCGTCCTTCCAGATGTCGTTCGCCGCGGTGATCGCGCTCATCGCGGTGTGGGAAGCGGGCGCCGGATGGCGCCGCAGGCTGCACGATCGCGCCGAACTGTCCCGCCATCGCTGGCTGTGGCGGGTGCTTGCCGGCTTGGGCGCAAGCCTCGCGACCACCTTGATCGCCTCGGTGGCGACCGGCGCCTTTGCCGCCTACCACTTCAATCGAGTGTCGTTCCTGGGCGTGGTCGCCAATCTCCTCGGAGTGCCGCTGACAGGCTTCTGGATCATGCCGTGGGGACTGCTCGCCGTCTTGCTGATGCCGTTCGGCCTGGAGCAATTCGCCCTGGTGCCGATGGGCTGGGGCGTGGCCGGGCTCGATGCGATCGCCTTTCACGTCGGCGCCTGGCCGCAGGCGGCGGCGCTGGTGCCCTCGCTGCCCGGCGCCAGCCTCTGGCTGATGACCCTGGGTGGTCTGTGGTGTTGCCTGTGGCGCCGGCGTTGGCGCCTGGCCGGTCTGCCCGTGATCGCCATCGCACTGTTCTTGGGGCCGGGGCCGCCGCCCGATCTCCTGATGAGCGACGATGGCCGTGTGCTCGGCCTGCGTGACCGGCAGGGCGTGGTGCATGTCGCCTCCGCCCGCGTCGACCGCTTCGTCAGCGACACCTGGGCACGCCGCAGCGGTCAGGACGGGGCGCGCAAATGGACGGTCAGCGCCGAGGAGGAGGCGGGCGGTCTGGGCTGCCGGAGCGGGCTCTGCCGCTGGCGCAAGGGCCCGTGGCGGGTGGCCATGGTGAGCGACGACTTGCGGCTCGCCGAAGCCTGCGCGAGCGCCGACGTCGTGCTGTCGACGGTCGATGCGCAGGGCCGCTGCCGCGGCCCGCGCCTGGTGATCGACCGGCGCGATGCCTGGCGCGAGGGCGCGCAGGCGCTGTGGCTCGACGAGCAGGGCGTGCGACGCGTGACGGCAAACGCGGTGCGCGGCGATCGACCCTGGGTACCGAACAGCCCGACGCGTCAGGCCGTCGTCAAGCCGCCGGGAGCATGACCGCTCAGCCCTTCTGCTTGATGAGCTGTGGGTACATCACCGTATCGCCGTGACCGGCCATGTAGGCCATCTCCTCGTCGGTGACGTCCTCCGGTGTCTTGCCATTGGCCGCGCACAGCATCTCGACGATGATGTTGCGCTTGATCTCGCTGACCAGCACGCACGTGCGGTGGTAGGCCTCCGACACGGAGCGGCCGAGCACGGTGAAGCCGTGCCGCTTCATGATGATGCAGTTGGTGTCCTGGATGAAAGTCTTGATCGGGCCGACATCCTCCTCGACGTTGATGCTGGCCGGCAAATAGTAGGCCGGCTTCTGCATCAGGTAGCCGTAGGTCAGGCTGAACGAGCGGATCTTGTCGTAGCCCGCCGCCATGAAGGCAATCATCTCGTCGTGATGCAGGTGGATCACCGAGTTGATGTCGGGACGCAGCCGCAGGATCTCGCGGTTCATCTGATGGCCGACCGTGGTCGCCCGCTCGCCGGCGAGAATGCGGCCAAAGGGGATGTCGGTGATCACCAGGTCGCTTTCGACGACTTCCTCGAGGCTCATGCCTTGCGGCTTGGCGTAGCAGACGCCGTCGGGATAGCCGGGGTGCGGCACGCGGATCACCATGCCGCCGACGCTCGAATTCACCAGCCCGCGGTTGGCGATGCGATGGGCGTAGGTGACGTAGTCCTTCACCACCTTTGGGTCGAATGAGACGGCCGGATCGGGAGTCAGTTCGTTGACGCGATAGAGTGGGGTGCTGCCATCCATCATGATCGGGCTCCTATTCGGGCTTGATGCCGAGGCGCTCGGCCAGTTCGCGCCACTGCCTAGTCTCGCGCGCCATGGTCGCGCTGAATTCCTTCGGCGTCGAGGCCACCGGCTCGACATCGAGGGCGCGCAGCTTGCCGCGGCCCGGTTCGGCCAGCAGCGACTTGGCCAGGATTTGCTGGATGCGGTCGGCGATCTCCAGCGGCAGCCCAGCGGGCGCCACCAGGCCGTACCAGAACACGTCGGTGAAGTTCCGGATGCCGAGGCTCTCGAATGTCGGCACGTTCGGTACTGCCGGAGAAGGGCGGGTGACCGCGAAGCCGGTGAGCCGGCCCTCGCGGACCAGACCGGCCGAGCCAGAGGGATTGTCGAGCATCACCGCCACGGTCCCGTTCATCAGATCGGGATAGACCTGCGCTGCGCCCTTGTAGGGCGTATCGACCATCTTGAGGTCCGCGATCAGCTCGAATTGCCGGGTCAGCAGGTAGCCCAGCGTCGACGGGCCGAGCGAGGCGCAGGCAACCTTGCCGGGCTGCGTCCTGGTGCTGGCAATGAACGCGGGGAGATCCTTGGCGCCGGCCGAGGGACCGCCGATCAGGATGTAGGAGGTTGTTCCGATCATCGTGATGGCGGTGAACGAGGCTACCGGGTCATACGGCAGGTCCTTGCGGAACACCGGGGCAGCGGCATGGCTCGATGAGGTGGCGATGCCCAGCGTGTAGCCATCCGGTGCGGCCTTGGCGACGATGTCGCTGCCGATCGTGCCACCGGCACCGGGCTTGTTCTCGATGACGACGGGCACACCCAGCGCCTCCGACAGGTATTGCATGGCAATGCGCCCGGTCGAATCGGTACCCCCACCTGGCGGCAGGGCGACGATGCAGCGGATCGGACGGCTCGGCCAGCCATCGGCCCGGGCGACAGCCGGTGCGGCCAGTGCAGCCGTCACACCACCAAGAAGTGCACGTCGGGTGTAACGCATGGGGTGTTTGAACATGCGGTCCGCGCTCGTTCAACCGGGCTGGCAGTCTTGGCCGTGCTGCAGTCTGCTCGACGGGTCTCAGCGGGGAGCGGGGTAGCGCACTAGCGGAAAGTGCGGAAAGTCCCGGGGCGAGGAATGAACGACACTGGGCATACGTTACGCCTGCCAAGTCTGGAAACCCTGTCTATCGACA
>CAZHQA010000120.1:7110-15306 GCA_964533955.1 uncultured Reyranella sp.
TTGCGGCGCAGGCGCTTGAGGGTGGCTTCGGTGTCGTCGATCAGCGCCACGACGATGTCGCCCGTGTCGGCGGTGTCGGCGCTCTTGATGATGGCAATGTCGCCATTCTGGATACCGGCCTCGACCATCGAATCACCCTGCACTTCGAGGCAGTAGTGGGCGCCCGAGCCAAGGAGCGAGACGGGCACGTCGACGGTCGTGGAATTGTCGCGCAACGCCTCGATCGGCGTACCGGCGGCGATGCGACCATAGAGCGGGAGGCTGAGGGCCTGCGCCTCGTTGGCAGCCTGGATGGCGCCCGCCAGGGGGACGCGATCGGCGCGTACGATCTGCGGCACGAAGCCCTCGCGGCCGTCTGCCATGCCGTAGGCGCGACGGGAATCGAGGAGAGGGGTGACGTTGGGGGCGGGCAGGGCCGCCGCCTCGGGGAGCTTCAGAACCTGCAGGGCGCGGGCGCGATGGGGCAGCCGACGAAGGAAGCCCCTCTCCTCCAGCCCGGTGATCAGGCGATGGATGCCTGACTTGGACTTCAGCCGCAGCGCCTCTTTCATTTCATCGAACGACGGCGATACACCGTCGTCGTTCAGGCGCTTGTTGATGAACATCAACAGCTCGTTTTGCTTGCGGGTTAGCACCGTCTTCTCCCCAGAACGCCTACCAGATCTCAGAACAAATCCTGAAATCCGATGCATGTTCTAGTTTAGTTCCTGTCACTTGTCAACTTATCCCGAGATTCCTGGGGGAGAGTCGACGTCGGACGTTCCGGGCTAGTAGCCGCCGGGCAGGACGGAAAGGTCGATGACCTGGACGATTTCGCCCGCCTTGCGCGCCCGGTCGTGCGGCGGTCGCACCAGCAGGGCGTTGGACCAGGCCAGCACCGAGAGCATGGAGCTGTCCTGCACCCTGTGCGGCTCGACCACCAGGCTGCCGTCGGCCTGCCGCCTGGCCAGCGAGCGGACATAATCCTCGCGCTGGTCGTTTTCCTTCACGTCGACCGCGAGCCGTGCACTGACGGTGGCGGGCAGCGCACCGGCCTGGCCGGTCATGCGCTCCATCGCGGGTTTCAGGAACAGGAGCGCGCAGACCATGGTCGACACCGGGTTGCCGGGCAGGCCAAGCACCCGCGCACGATCCTTGGCGGCGAACATCAGTGGCTTCCCGGGGCGCATGGCGATACGCCAGAAATCCATGGCGAACCCCTGCGCCTTGAGCGACGCCTGGACCAGGTCGTGGTCGCCGACCGACGCGCCGCCGAGCGTGATCAGCACGTCGTGTTGCGCCCCGGCGACGATCGCTTCCTCGATGATAGCAGTTTCGTCGCGCGCGATGTCGAACACGGTGGGATCGCCACCCCAGGCACGCACCAGCGCAGCCACGGCGATGCCCGATGAGGAGATGATCTGGTTGCGGCCGATCGGCTCTCCCGGCAGCACGAGTTCGTTGCCGGTCGACAGGATGGCGACCCGCGGTCGGCGATGCACCGACAGCCACGGCAGGTTCATCGCTGCCAGCAGCGCGACGTCGCGCGAGGTGAGCGCATGGCCGGCCGGGAAGGGGGTATCGCCGGCCGAGAAGTCGAGGCCGGCCTTGCGGATGTGGCGACCGATCTTCGGCGCCTCCAGGATGGTGATCTTCCTGCCGTCGGCCCTGGTGTCTTCCTGGATGACGATCGAATCGGCGCCCATCGGCAAGGGGCCGCCGGTGAAGATGCGTACCGCCTCGCCGGGCTTGAGGGCGTGGTCGTAAGAACCGCCGGCGGGTGCCTCGCCGACCTGGGTCAGCGTCGTTGGTGCGGCCGGCACATCCTCGGCGCGCACCGCATAGCCGTCCATCGCCGAGAGATCCGCCGGCGGCTGGGTCAGTCGTGCCTTGGGGCCGGCTGCCAGAACGCGGCCCGCGGCGTCTGCAATCGATACTGTTTCGGCGGGCACGGGCGAGAAGGCCGCGATCACTCGCGCGTGCGCCTCGACGACGGACAGCATCTTAGCGGGCATTGAAGGTCCCTGACTTGCCGCCGGACTTGTGCAGCAACTTCACGTCTTCGATCACCATGCCGCGATCGACCGCCTTGCACATGTCATAGACGGTGAGCGCCGCGACGGACGCCGCTGTCAGCGCCTCCATCTCGACGCCGGTCCTGCCTTTGAGCTTGCAAGTGGCCTCGATGTCGACGGCATTGCGTTTCTCGTCGAGCGTCAGCGTCACTTGGACCGACGACAGGGCCAGCGGATGGCACAGCGGAATCAGGTCGGACGTCTTCTTGGCCGCCATGATGCCGGCCAGCTGTGCCACGGCGAGCACGTCGCCCTTGGCGGCCTTGTTGTCCCGGATCAGCGCCAGCGTCGCCGGCTGCATGACAACCGACGCCTTCGCGGTCGCCAACCGCTCGGTGACGTCCTTGTCGCCGACATCGACCATGCGGGCATTGCCGCGCTCGTCGAAATGGGTGAGGTCGCTCATGCGGCCATCCTCAGGATGTCGCGCACGGCAGCTTCGACATCGCGCTTGCGCATGAAGCTCTCGCCGATCAGGAAGGCCGAGGCGCCGACCTTGGCCATGCGTGCCAGATCGGCCGGCGAGCCCAGCCCGCTCTCCGCCACCACGATCCGGTCCTTCGGTACCTTGGGCGCGAGCTGCTCGCTGACCGAAAGGTCGACGGCGAGGGTCTTGAGGTTGCGGTTGTTGATGCCGATCAGGTCGCTGTCGATCGAAAGCGCGCGTTCGAGTTCGTCGCCGTCGTGAACCTCCACCAGCACATCCATGCCGTAGAGGTGGGCGAGCCGCGCCAGCTCGGCGGCGAGCTGATCGTCGAGGCAGGCCATGATCAGGAGGATGCAGTCGGCGCCGAGCGCGCGCGCTTCCGGCACCTGGTAGGGGTCGATCATGAAATCCTTGCGCAACGCCGGCAACCCGGTCGCCTGGCGTGCGATGGTCAGGAATTCGTCCTTGCCCTGGAAGTAGGGCTCGTCGGTCAGCACCGACAGGCACGTGGCACCGCCGCGCTCGTAGGCCTGGGCGAGGGACGGCGGATCGAAGTCCGGCCGGATCAGGCCCTTGCTGGGCGAGGCCTTCTTGATCTCGGCGATCAGGCCGTAGCGGCCGGCGGCGATCGAGGCCTTCAGCGCCCGGGCAAAGCCACGTGGAGCGCTCGCGGACCTGGCGATGCGTTCGACGTCGCCCTGGGAGCGGTTCGCCTTGCAGGTGGTCACATGGCGGCGCTTGGCGTCGACAATGGCGGAAAGCGTATCGCTCATGCGCAGATCCTCACCAGTGTATCCAGCGCCAGGAGCGCCTTGCCGCCGTCGATCGACTCCGTGGCCAGCGCGGCACCTTCCTTCAGGTCGCGAGCCGTACCTGCCACCATCAGGGCGGCGGCACTGTTCAGGATCACGATGTCGCGGAAGCGGTCGCGGCGTCCTGACAGCACGAAGCGTATGGCCGCGGCGTTGTGGGCGGGATCGCCACCCTTGAGCTCGGCGAGCGAGGCACGCGGCACGCCGACCTCTTCTGGGTCAATCTCGATCTCGTGCACCTTGCCGTTCTCGAGCGAGGCCGCCCAGCTCCTGGCGGTCGTGGTGAGCTCGTCCATGCCGTCTTGGCCGTGCACCACCAGGGCCCGCTCGAGACCGAGCTGGCCCAGCGCCTCGGCCACCGGCCTCAGCCACCGGCGATCGAACACGCCGACCAGCTGACGCTTGACCAGGGCCGGATTCGACATCGGACCCAGCAGGTTGAAGATGGTGCGCGAGGGCGCGAGCTCGACGCGCGGGCCGGCAACGTTGCGCATGGCGCTGTGATGGCGCGGCGCCATCAGGAAGCATACCTTGGCCTCGACCAGCGCCTTCTCCAATGTCTCGATCGGCAGGTCGAGATTGATGCCGAGCGCGCCAAGCACATCGGCCGCGCCGGACTTCGAGGTGAAAGCCCGGTTGCCGTGCTTGGCAACGGGCACGCCGGCGCCAGCCACGACCAGGGCCGAGCAGGTCGAGACGTTGTAGGTGCCGTGATGATCGCCGCCCGTTCCGACGATATCGATGGCGCCTTGCGGCGCCTTCACCCGCTGGACCTTGGCGCGCAGCACGCGGGCGCCTCCCGCCAGTTCCTCGGCGGTCTCGCCGCGCACCTTCAGTCCCATCAGGAAGGCGCCCATCTGGGCGGGGGTGGCGTCGCCATTGGTCATGATGTCGAAGGCGCGCTCGGCCTCGTCGATGCCCAGAGGCTGGCCGTTGCCCACCTTCGCCAGAAGACCGCGAAAATCGCCGATATCGCCGCTCACCAGAATACCCTGTCGTTTTGCCCCTTGCCGCCGGGGGCCATGGGCGCGTAGCTATATCATATGGCTGACGAACTCATCCTGAAGGTCACCGGCATGGATTGCGACGGCTGCGTCAAGGCCGTCACCCGTGCCGCCACCGGCGCGGGCACCGCGCCGATCTCCGTCGATCTCAAGAGCGGCGAAATGCGCCTGCCTGCCGGCGCGGACGTCGCCGCCATCACCCGGGCGGTGCAGCGCGCGGGCTTCGGTATCGCTTCCTAGCACATTGATTTCATTGGCTCCTCACCCTGAGGAGCAGCCCGAAGGCCGCGTCTCGGCGGTTAGTCGATTCTGACGCCAGCCGCCTGAATGACCTCGCGCCATTTGGCGATTTCGGCCGCCATGTAGGCGCCGAACGCGGCGCGCGATTCGCCGGCCGGCACGAAGCTCAACCCTTTCAGTTTCTCGACGACCTCCGGATCCTTGAGGATGCGCTGCATCTCGCCGTTGAGCCGATCGAGGATCGGCGATGGCACGTTGGCCGGCGCCGCGAGGCCGATCCAGCCCACGGCCACGACGCCCGGCAAGCCTTGCTCGATAACGGTCGGCAAGTCGGGCAGGTAGGGCGAGCGCTTGTCATCGGCGATGCCGATCGCCTTGACCTTGTTCGTCCGCACCGGCCCGACGGCGCCCGGAATCGCATCCGACATCAGCTGGATGTCGCCGCTCTGCAAGGCGAGATAAGCCTCGGCATTGCCCTTGAACGGCACGTGGGTGAGCTTGATGCCGGCGGCGGCGCGCAGCTGCTCGATCGCCAGGTGGCTTGCCGATCCATTGCCAGAGGAGCCGTAGTAGATGTCACCCGACTTGGCTTTGGCGACAAGCTCCTGCACCGACGTGATGCCGCTCTTGAGGCTCGCCATCTGCACCTGCGGGGTCAGCCCGACATTGATGATCGGCGAGAAGTCCTTGATCGGATCGTAAGGCAGCTTCGGATAGAGCGCCGGAGCGATGCCATGGGTTGAAATCGTCACCATCAGCAACGTGTAGCCGTCGGGTGCGGCCTTGGCCGCGACGTCGGCGCCGATACTGCCCGCCGCGCCGGGCCGGTTCTCGACGATGACCTGCTGTCCCAGGGCCTTGCCGAGCTGCTCCGCCATCACGCGGGCAAGAATGTCGGTCGACTGGCCGGCCGGGAATGGCACGATGATCTTGATCGGCTTGGCCGGCCAGGCCTGAGCATGTGCTGCCGAGGCCAGCGCCGGCGCCAGCGCCGACGCCAGTACCAGGCGGCGCCTCAGCATCTACGCCGCTTTCTTGTTCTGCTGCGTCGGATGCTCGCCTGCAATCTTGAGGAAGTTCTCGAGGATTTTGTGCCCGTGCTGCGAGGCGATGCTCTCGGGATGGAACTGCACGCCATGGATCGGCAGGGTCCGGTGGCGCAGACCCATGATGATGTCGCCGGTTTCGGCCGTGACCTCGAGCTCGGCCGGCAGGCCGGCACGGTCGACGATCAGCGAATGATAGCGCGTCGCCTCGAAGGGTGAGGGCACGTCCTCGAACACGCTCTGTCCCTTGTGCTGGATGCCTGACAGCTTGCCGTGCATCGGCACCGCCGCGCGCACCACCCTGCCGCCGAACACCTGGCCGATCGCCTGGTGGCCAAGGCAGACGCCGAACAGGGGGACCTGCGTTTTGGCGGCGGCCTTGATCAGGTCCATGCAGATGCCGGCTTCATTGGGCGTGCACGGCCCAGGCGACAGGACGATGCCGTCAGGCCTGATCGCCATCGCCTCGTCCACCGTGATCCGATCGTTGCGATGCACGGCGCAGCGTGCCCCAAGATCGCCCAGAAAGTGCACGAGGTTGTAGGTGAAACTGTCGTAGTTATCGATCAAAAGCAGCATAACGCACCCTTCACACATCATGGCCATCCCCAAGCTGTCATTCAAGGTGCCGAGCCTGGCGGACAGCGCGGCTGCGCTCAGATGGGTCCGGCATTTCCTGCTGATGCAGGGCCGGCTGCGTTCCAACGAGCCGACCCAGATCGTGGCCTGCGCCGCGTTCGGCGCCCTGGTCGGTATGCTGGTGGCCGGGCTGCACTGGCTGGTCGACTGGCTTCACCACGTCGCGTTCAACGTCAACGGCGAGCACAGCCTCAGCGCCGGCATCGGCATCGATCCCGTGCGCATCCTGGCCGTGCCGATGCTGGGCGGACTCATTCTTGGCATCGGCGCATTGGTCGTGCGGCGCTGGCGCGCCAACGACGTCGTCGATCCGATCGAGGCCAATGCGCTCCATGGCGGGCGCATGTCGATGAAGGACAGCCTGCGCATGGTGGTGGCCACCGTGTGGTCGAACGGCTCGGGCGTGTCGGTCGGCATGGAGGCGGGCTACAGCCAGCTCGGCGCCGCGGTGCTCGCAAAGGTCGGCCAGTATTTCCGTCTGCGCCGCGAGGAGCAGCGCATCTTCGTGGCCGCCGGTGCCGGGGCGGCCATCGCGGCGGCCTTCAACACGCCGCTGGCCGGCGCGTTTTACGGCTATGAGCTGATCCTGGGCGGCTATTCGGTCCGTGCGCTCGCGCCGGTCGCTGCCGCGGCGCTCAGCGCGACCGTGGCCCTGCGGGTGCTGACGCGTCCTGACGTGCTGTTTCGCGTCGAGGATTTCGTGCCGTTTCCACAGTGGTTCTACTGGATGTTCGTGCTGCTCGGCATCTTGGCGGCGGGCCTGGCGATCCTGGCCATGCGCTCGGTCACCTGGTCGGAGCGGCTGCTGAAGCGCCTCCCCCTGCCGCAATGGCTGCGACCGGCCGTCGGTGGCGCACTGGTCACGGTCATTGCGCTGCTGGTGCCGCAGGTGCTGGGCGGCGGCCACGGCGCCATTCAGCTGCTGTTCGACCGGAGCCCCGGCCTGCTGGTGCTGTCGATCCTGCTGGTGACCAAGCTGGTCGCCTCGGGCGTCTCGCTGGGCGCGGGATTTCGCGGCGGCATGTTCAGCACGTCGCTCCTGCTGGGTGCGTTGTTCGGTGGCTTCCTCGCGCAGGTGACGGCGTTGCTGGCGCCCGCGATGGGCGGACACCAGACTGCCCTCATGATGGTCGGCATGGCCTCGGTTGCCGCAGCGACGATCGGCGCGCCGCTCACCATGGTGTTCCTGGTGCTCGAGGGGACGGGCAACTTCCCGCTGACTGTCGGCGTCATGGTGGGCGTGGTGATCGCCTCGACCATCGTGCGGATGGCCTTCGGCTACTCGTTCTCGACCTGGCGTTTCCACCAGCGCGGCATCGGTATCCGCAGTCCGCACGACATCGGCTGGCTGGCCGACCTCACTGTCGGCCGGCTGATGCGCACGGACGCGAAGGTGGTGCTCGACACTACGCCGCTGCGGGAGCTCAGGGAGAAATTCCCGCCAGGCAGTGCCAAGCATGTTTTCGTGGCCTCGGAGAATGGCTCCTTCATGGGCACCCTCGACATGGCGGCGATACACGACCAGGCGCAGGACGAGCTGCTCGACAGCAGGTACGCCCGCGAGTTCGCTGCAGGCGGCGATTTCGTGCTTGAGCCCTACGAGAACGTGCGCACGGCACTCAGCCGTTTCGAGGACCAGGAACTCGAGATCATGCCGGTCGTCGATTCGCCCGCTGACAAGGCGATCATCGGCTATCTGACCGAGCAGTACGCCTTGCGTCGCTACAATCAGGAGCTCGAGCGGCGACGCAACGCCGACCTCGGCGAGCGTGACCTCTTTTCGATCGCGGAGCCTCCCCGCTAGGGCCAATTGAAGTTAGAGTAGAGGCGCCTCGCGCAATGGCGTTTCAACTCATCGGGAGCCGCTCTGGCGGGCACCGAGGCCGTAGTGTACGGAGAAAGGTGGGAAATCGTTTGATGCCGCGTTTCGTCCTCTTCCTTGTTGTCCTGCTGGCGGCGTTTCCGGCCGCTGCA
>CAZHQA010000121.1:0-12256 GCA_964533955.1 uncultured Reyranella sp.
AGCAGAACGCGCCGCTTGGCCGCGCCGTGATCGGTGGCCTGATTTTTGCGACAATCACCACGCTCATCTTCGTGCCGGTCGTGTTCAGCGTCATTCATCGCAACTACGGAAAGACGCATCCGGTCGCGCCGCGTTCCGCTGGAGTCTAGTGCATGCGTGATGAATCGGTGCCTGCCCGGAAGCCTCGCCGCCGCGGTATCGCCATTGCCGGAATGGCGGCTGCGCTGACCCTGGTGGTCGTTGTCGTCGTCGGCGTCTCGGATCGCAAATCGAGCGCGGCGCGGCTCAAGGAAGAGGCGACAGAGGCCCAGATCCTCCCCTCGGTGTTCCTGGTTCCCCCGAGTGCCACGGCGGCCACGCCATCCCTCAAACTGCCAGGACGCCTCGAAGCCTATGTGCGGGCGCCGATCTACGCGCGGGTGGGTGGTTTCCTGAAGGCCTGGTACGTCGATATCGGAGGGCAGGTGAAGGCGGGGCAGCTCCTGGCGGAGATCGAGGCCCCCGACCTCGACCAGCAGCTGATGCAGGCCAAGGGGGCGCTTGCCTCGGCGGAAGCGTCGGAATCGCTGGCCAAGTTGACGGCGCAGCGCTGGACGACGCTGGGTCAGAGCAACACGCTGTCCAAGCAGTCGGTCGACGAGAAGACCGGCGACCTCAGCGTCAAGGAGGCGAACACCAAGGCAGCGAAGGCCAACGTCGATCGACTGGAAGTGCTGGCGGCGTTCAAGAAGGTGACGTCTCCGTTCGACGGCGTGGTGACGGTCCGCAACACCGACGTCGGTGCCCTGATCAACGCCGGTTCGAGCGCCGGCCTCGCGCTGTTCGTGGTGTCGGACACCAGGAAACTGAGATTGAACATCAACGTGCCGCAGAGCTACGTGCCGGTCGTCAAGCTCAACAGCAGGGTCGAGATCACGGTGCCGGAGCATCCGGGCAAGGTCTATAGCGGCGTGGTCGAGGCCTCGGCCCGCGCGGTCGAGGCAGCGTCAGGGACCACGCGCATGCAGGTCGTCATCGACAATGGCGCGGGCGAACTGATGCCCGGCGCCTTCGCCAATACGAGCATCGAACTGCCACTGGACATGCAGGCGCTGGCCGTCCCCTCGAGCGCGCTGATCTTCGGCGAGAAAGGTCTCCGCGTGGCCGTGGTCGATGAGGCGGGCAGGGTGACGCTGAGGAGTGTCGTGATTGCGCGTGACCTTGGGCAAACGGTGGAGATCGCAAAGGGAGTGTCGCGCAGCGACCGGATCGTCGAAAGCCCGCCGGACGGGCTGGCCGACGGCGACATGGTCCACGTGGTGACGGCGCCCAGCACGACGCCGGCGACGAAACGCTGAGCTCCTCACGGCCGGCCTGCCGTGGCCAGCCGATGAAAGGCGGAGGCGTTCAGCCTTTGCGAATCTCGGTCAGGGCGACCCCTGAGTCGATGAGCTTGTCGATTTCGGCCGCCGAATAACCGCACTCGGCCAGCACCGCGCGCGTGTCGATGCCGTACTTGCGGGGCTTGCTCCGCACGCCCGGTGGTGTGCGCGAAAGCTTCACCGGGTTGCCGACGTTGCGATAGCCGTCTTTTTCCCAGACCATGTTGCGATGCTTCGTATGGGGGTGCTCCATCACGTCAGGCACCTCCTGCACTGCACCCGAAGGCACGCCGGCTTTCATCAGCTCGTTGGCGAAAGCTTCGCCGTCGCGGTCTTTGGTCAACGCCCGCAGTTCCGCCTCCATCTCGGTCTTGTGGGCGAGGCGATCCTTGTTGGTCTTGAAGCGCGGGTCGTCGGCCATTTCCGGCTTGCCCAGCATCTGGCAAAGCTTGCGGAACTGGCCGTCGTTGCCGGCGCCGACCACGATGTTGCGGCCCCTGGTCGGGAAATTGGCGTAGGGCGCCAGGTTTCCGTGGCTGTTGCCATAGAGCTTGGGCTTCATGCCGGCCATGAAGTAGTTGGGCGCATGCGGCTGGTGCAGCGCGATCGCGCTGTCGTACAGCGTGGCATCGACGAACTGGCCCTTGCCCGACCGGTTGCGTTCGTAGAGCGCCATCAGGATGCCGATGCAGGCATTCATGCCGGTCGACAGATCAACCACTGGCACGCCGATCCGGACCGGCCCGCCGTCGGGCGAGCCGTTGACCGAAACCAGGCCGGCCGAGGCCTGGACCATGGCATCGTATCCCGGGAAGCCGCCCAGCGGACCGTCGGCGCCGAAGCCCGAGACGCGGGCATGGACGAGACGCGGGAGTTTCTTCGCCAACTCGCCGTAGCCCAGTCCCCATTTCTCCATGGTGCCGGTCTTGAAGTTCTCGATCAGCACGTCGGCATCCTCGAGCAGCTTCAGCAGCACCGTGCGGCCGTCGGGCTTGGCAAGGTCGAGCGCGATTGTCCGCTTGTTGCGGTTGATGCCGGCGTAGTAGGCCGAGATGCCTTCGGCGTCGAACGGAGGGCCCCACAGCCGCGTCTCGTCGCCCTGTGGCGGCTCGACCTTGATCACATCGGCGCCGTGATCGGCCAGCATCTGCGCGCAATAGGGTCCACCCAGGACGCGCGACAGGTCGACGACTTTCAGCCCTTCCAAAGCGCCCGGCATTTCGCTTCACTCCCTGAACCGTTGCGCCGGTTATAGCGACGGCCACAGGAGACAGCCATGCTGAACGGCATCCATGGACATCAGGACATCGAGCGCGTGGTCTATGGTCGGCCGGCAGGGGCGGCGCTGAGGGCCGAGGCCGAGCGGCTGGGCGCGCGCCGGGTGTTCGTCACCACGACCCGATCCGTCGCGCAGAGCGCGCTGCTGGCCGATGTGATCCGTGAACTCGGCGACCGCTATGCCGGCGTCTATGCCGGCATCACCGCTCATTCGCCGAGGCCCTGCGTCATCGAGGGCGCGGCGATGGCTCGCGAGGCGAAAGCCGACCTTCTGGTGGCGGTTGGCGGCGGATCCGCCATCGATGCCACCAAGGTCATGCTGATCGCGCTATGGCAGATCGCGACCCGGATCGAGGACCTCGACCTGTACCGCGCCGGTCGGCCCAGGGAAGGGGCGGCGCCGCCTTCCGAATCGATCAAGCCGCCGCCCGATGCGATCCGCATGATTGCCGTGCCGACCACGCTGTCGGCAGCCGAGTTCAACGCTTTTGCCGGCATCAGCGATCCGCGCCACGGCATCAAGGAGAGCTTCGGCCATCGCCTGATCGTGCCGCGGGTTATCGTGCTCGATCCGGCGGCAACCCTGGCAACGCCGATGGATTTGATGCTGTCGACAGGACTGAAGGCGGTCGACCATGCCGTCGAGCGGCTGTGCTCGCAGCAGGCCAATCCCTTCGCCATCGGCACGTCGACCGAGTCGTTGAAGCTGCTGGCGCGGGCCCTGCCGGCCCACAAGGGCAAGCCCGACGACCTCGCGACGCGGCTCGACCTGCAATTCGGAATGTGGCTTTCGATCGGTGCCGGCACTTCCGGCGTGGGTGTCGGCGCCAGTCACGGCATTGGCCATGTTCTGGGAGCTGCCTGCCACGTGCCGCACGGCCACACTTCCTGTGTGATGTTGCCCTCGGTGCTGCGCTGGAACCTGCCGGCCAATGGCGAGCGCCAGAAACGGGTGAGCGAGGCGTTCGGCCGACCGGACGCCCCGGCGGCCGATCTGGTGGCCGAGTTGGTCGGAGCGCTCGGCCTGCCGCGGCGGCTGAGCGACGTCGGTGTGGGCCGCGACCGTTTCCGTGAAATCGCCGAGAAGTCGATGCACGACCGCGCCGTGCTGAACAATCCCCGACCCATCAACGGCCCCGCCGAGGTCATGGAAATCCTCGAACTCGCCGCCTGAGGCCCAAATGACCTCATGAAATCTTCTCGTGAGGGCGTTCCCTTGGCGCGCGTATGCTGAGGCCTCACTTCAAGCCGAGCAGCCTTAGCCCTGCAGAATGGGTGTCGTCATGCCTGATGTCCGTCTTCCCGAGCTATCCTTGGCCGGCCGCGTCGGCCTGACCTACGTCGATGCGCCGATGAATTACCTGGCCGATCTCAGCGTCAAGCCGATGACCTTTAATCCGCCGCCGGGCACTGGCGTGCCGCGGCGCGAGGGCAACTACCAGAACTTCGTGGTGCGCCTCCATAACGCGCGGCCCTATGCCGACGAGCTGTCGCTCGATCGCCAGGCTTTCATCCTGATCAATCACGACACCAGGGTGCGCGATTTCTACGACGAGCACGACGTCAAGACGGCCTACTACGGGGAGGTCGAGGACCTCATCAAGCGCGAGACCGGGGCGGCCAAGGTCGTCGTGTTCGACCATACGGTGCGCACTGCCGACCGTGCCGTCGAGCGGGGACTGCGCACGCCGGTGCGCAGCGTGCACAACGACTACACCGAGAAATCCGGACCGCAGCGCGTGCGTGACCTGCTGCCGCCGGACGAGGCCGAGGCCCGGCTGAACAAGCGCTTCGCCGAGTACAACGTATGGCGCAACATTGCCCACGAGCCGGTCGAGATGACACCGCTGGGCTTCGTGGATTCGCAAAGCATCGCGCCGCGCGATCTCGCTGTCTGCGACCTCGTCTATGCCGACCGCACCGGCGAGATCTACCAGGGCGTCTACAACATCGACCACCAGTGGCACTACTTCCCGGCGATGACGCGGGACGAGGCAATCCTGATCAAGTGCTACGATTCAATGAAGGACGGCCGCGCCCGCTTCTCGCTGCATTCGGCCTTCGACGACCCGACCTCGCCGGCCGACGCACGGCCGCGCCAGAGCATCGAAGTCCGGACGCTGGCGTTTTTCGACTGATGCTGGGGCGCGCGCCACCTGGCGCTTGGCTACAAGCGCGCGAGTGGCGCGCCCCGCGCATCAAGACTTTGCGATCGCTTCCAGATGCTCGGCCAGCTCGTCCGGCTGGCTGTAGAACGGCGTATGGCCGCACTCCATGGTGATCACCTTGCACGGCATCGCCTTGACCATGGCGCGCTGGCGGGCGATCCGCACGGCATTGTCGTGCAGGCATTCGACGTACCAGCGCGGCACCGATCCGAAGCGTTCCTCGGTGAGCGTCACCGGCGTGGTCGAGATCGCGATCGGCTGCGGACGTAGCCGCTCCATGGCGCGATAGCGGTCCTCCGCCGACACGTCCTCGTAGAACATCGCCGGCAGTGTCGAGCGTGCGAAGGAGTAGGTGAGGCCGTCGGAGCTGACCTCGCGCGAACGGCGGAACAGCATGTCGGGATCGCCTGCCGTCAGGTCTCGGCTGGCCGTTCCCGGCGGTGGCATGAGCCCGCACACATAGACCAGCGCCTTGAGCTTGCGCCGCCGTGCTTCGGCGACCTGACTGATGGTGACGCCGCCCAGGGCATGGCCGACCAGCACCACCGGCTCCTCGATCTTGTCGAGCAGGCGGGAGATCTTCTCGACATTGTCGGCCAGCGTGACGTTGGCCGGCGGCGTGTGATCCTTGCCGAGTCCGGGCAGATCGGGGGCGTGAGCGGTATGGCCGCGCGCCTGCAGGATCGGAACGACTCTTTCCCAGCACCAGCCGCCGTGGCACGCGCCATGCACCAGCACGAAGGTCGCCATCTGCAATCAGCTCCGGCCGACGACGGTGCGCGCGCCGGGCGCGGGCACGAAGAAGTCCGGCATCAGGGGCGTGCCGGGCGCATAGGCATACTTGTCGAGGTCGGTGATGCCCTCTTCCGCGAGGACCTCGTCGTCGATGAAGAAGTTGCCGGTACAGTTCTTCGCCGGACGATTGAAGATGGAGTAGGCGGCATCGGCCATGATCTCGGGCTTGCGGCAGCGCTTCATGCCCTCCTCGCCGCCCAGCACGTTGGCGATGGCCGCCGTGGCGATTCCGGTGCGCGGCCACAGGCAGTTGAAGGCAATTCCCTTGTCCTTGAATTCGGCGGCCATCGCCCAGGCGTAGATCGACATCGAGTACTTGGCCAGAGTGTAGGCCGGGTGGCCGGCGAACCACTTGACGTCGAAATCGAGCGGCGGCGAGAGGTTCAGCACGTGCGGGTTTCCGGCCTTGGCGAGGTGCGGCACGCACTTCTGCGAGACCAGGAAGGTGCCGCGGGCATTGATCTGGTGCATCAGGTCGTAGCGCTTCATTGGCGTGGCCAGCGTACCGGTCAGGCTGATGGCGCTAGCATTGTTCACCAGGATGTCGATGCCGCCGAACCTGGCCACCGTGTCGGCCACCGCCTTTTCGACACTCTGCTCATCGCGGATGTCGCAGGGAAGAGGCAGCGCCTTGCCGCCCGCCTTCTCGATCTCGTCGGCGGCGGTGAAGATGGTGCCGGGCAGGCGGGGATCGGGTTTCACGGTCTTGGCGGCGACGGCGACGTTGGCGCCGTCGCGTGCGGCGCGCAGCGCGATGGCAAGGCCGATGCCACGGCTCGCGCCGGTCACGAACAGCGTCTTGTCGGCCAGACTCATCGGGTCCCCAAGTTTGCCCAGCGCTCTATAGCCGGGCGCTGGGTGCGCCGCTAGAGCATAGTCCGTCAGGATGGAATCGGCTGGACCGCTGCGCGGTTCCATCTTGTCGGAAGCCGCTCTAGTCTCGACTTGCTGCAGGGGAGGCATGCAATGGACCCGTGTTTCCAGACCGCGACGCGCCTCGGCGGCGCCATACGAAAGGGCAAGCTGAGTTCGGCCGAGGCGACTGAGGCTCATTTGCACCGCATCGCGACGCTGAACGGGTCGATCAACGCCCTGGTGGTGGTCGATCACGAAGGCGCGATCAAGGCCGCCCGCGCGGCCGATCGCGCGCGTTCCCGCAAGGGCGCCAGACTCGGGCCGCTGCATGGTGTGCCGATCACCATCAAGGAAGCGTTCGACGTCGCGGGCCTGCGTACGACGGCGAGCCATCCGCCCCTGAAAGACAATGTCGCCGCATCCGACGCCTCGCTGGTCGCCAGATTGCGGGCGGCGGGCGCAATCATCATCGGCAAGACGAACGTGCCGGAGCTGTGCGCCGACTTCCAGACCGATAGCCCGCTGTTCGGTACGACGAAAAACCCCTGGGATGTGCGGCGCTCCGCCGGTGGCTCGACGGGAGGGGGCGCGGCCGCCGTGGCGGCCCGCCTCTCGCCGCTCGAGCTGGGGAGCGACATTGGCGGCTCGGTGCGCAATCCGGCGCACTACAACGGCATCTTTTCGCTCAAGCCCACCGAGTGGCGCGTGCCTGCCCACGGTCACGTACCCGACCTGCCGGGCGTCACCCGAGCGGTGCGCTACATGGGAGTGTTCGGCCCGCTGGCGCGCTCGGTCGAGGATCTCGAGACGGCGCTGCACATCATTGCCGGTCCGGACGGCAACGAAGCCGAGGCGCCGCCCCTGCCGATCGGGCCGACGCCTTCGCTCAAGGCCAGGGATCTGCGCATCGCCGTGCTCGACAGCAACCCTTTGGTCAAGGTGTCGGCCGACACGGCCAGGGTCGTCCAGGCAACCGCGAAACTCCTGTCGAAGGCCGGTGCCAGAGTGAGGCGGGCCGAACCCGAGGGCCTGGACTGGCGTCAGGGCTGGGACGACTGGTGCGACCTCTGGAACTACATGAACCGCGCCCTGCATCCGCTGTCCGAGCGCGAGCGCCTTATTGCCATGGCCGGTTCGAGCGATCCGTCGGCGCAGTCGGCGGGCCGCGCCGCACGGCTCGACATGGCGGAGTACTTCGCCGTGCTCGACCGGCGCGACCGGATGATCAGGCGCTGCGAAACCTTCCTCGACGATTACGACGCCTGGCTGATGCCGGTGATGCCGGATGCCACCTTCATCAGCCAGAAGCAGAGCGAGCCGCTGATTGTCGATGGCGTGCCGCATCCCTATTTCTTTGCCGGCACGTCCTACAACTTCCTCGCCAACCTGACGGGTCAACCCTCGCTCGTGTTGCCTTGCGGCTTTTCGAAAGAGGGTCTGCCGATCGGCCTGCAGCTCACCGGCAAACGCTGGGGCGAAGCCAGGCTGTTCGCCGTGGCGAAGGTATTGGAGAAGCTCCTGCCACCCTGTCCGGTGCCGCCGGACTTTTCATAGGCTCATGCTTGCTGGACCGCGGAACTCCAGCTCCTTCACGGCCGAAGGAACGTGCCACTCCGGCTCCAGCCTGGAACAGGCGCGATTCGGAAGATCATGAGCTATTCGATCTTCACTCTCGCGGCCTCCAGAATCGCCTTCCAGCGCGCATATTCAGCCTTCTGGAATTCGGCGAAAGCGGCGGGCGCCATCTCGGCCGCGGTCGGCAGATCCTGACCGAGATCCTCGAGCCGCTTGCGGATGCCGGGATCCTGCATGGTCGCCACCGCTGCGGCCGTCAGCTTATCGATCACGTCGCCGGGCGTGCCCTTGGGCGCCCACAGGCCATGCCAAATTGAGACGTCCATCGGGAAGCCGGCTTCGGCGGCGGTCGGGATCTCGGGCGCGGCCGCGCTGCGCGCCTTGGCGGTCACGGCGTAAGCCTTGATCTTGCCGGCGCGGACCTGGGGCAGGGAATTCGACGACTGGTCGACCATGATCTCGATCTGGTTGGCCACCAGGTCCTGCATGGCGGGGCCGGTACCGCGATAGGGAATCAGCTGGTAGCTCGTGCCGGTGGCGGCGAAGAACGCCAGCGCACCGAGGTGCGAGGCGGAGCCGATGCCCGCCGTGCCGCCGGGAATCTTGTCAGGGTTGGCCTTGAGCCAGGCGACCAGCTCCTTGAGGTCCTTGGCCGCGACCTGGTTGGACGTCACGACCAGCATGGGATTCTGCGGCAGGCGCGCGATCGGCACCAGGTCGGTCAACAGGTCGTAAGTCAGGTTCTTGTAGATGATGCCGTTGGCCACGTTGGTGCCGACATGGCCGATCTGGATGGTATAGCCGTCGGGTGCGGCGCGCGCGGCCTTGCCGACGGCGATCGAGCCCGCGGCGCCGGTCACGTTGTCGATGATGAATTGCTGGCCGAGCTCCTTGCCCATGCGCTCGCCGAAGATGCGGGCCATCAGGTCCGTCGGCCCGCCGGCGGCGAACGGCACGATCAGGTTGATCGGCTTGTTCGGATAGGCTTGCGCCATGATCGGCCGGGCCGTCACGGAGGCCATGCCCGCCGCCAGAGACGCCAGCGCGGTTCTTCGCAACATCGGCTTCTTCCCCATTACTTCACACCGTCGCCGCCGGCCATAATCCGGCCCCGCGGCGTCGATCCCTTCTATTTCGACTCCATGGTCACGAGCACCGTCCGGTTGGACACCTGCTCGCCTTCCCGCACTGCCACCGATTCGACCTCGGCGTCGAGCGCTGCCTTCAATTGATGCTGGATCTTCATCGCTTCCAGGACAATCAGAGTCTGGCCGCGCGCGACTTTGTCGCCGGCCGCGACTTTGACCGCGACGATACGCCCGTCCATCGGTGCCCTGAGCTTGCCATCGCTGCCTGCGGCCGCGGCGGTGGGAGCCGCGTAAGTGCGGTCCTCGAAGCGGACGGTCAGGCCGTCGAGATCGACCACGATTTCCGTGCCGTCGATGTGAAATGGCAGGCTGTCCGCAGCCGTGTCGCCGGCGCCCAGCTGGATCGTGCGTTCGTTCGCGCCGACAGCAAGTCTGAAGGGGGTCGCCTCGGGATTTGAATTGCGCCAGCCGCGCAAGCCGGCAGGATAGCGTACCGCCGATTGTTGCCAAAGCAGCGCTGCCGCCAGTCGCCAGTGGCGGTCGCTGACGTCGGGCGCCGGGAAACGGTGCTTGTCGATGAAGGCGGTGGTTGCCTGACCGGCCACGAACTCGGGATGCTCGAGCAGGCGGATCAGGTAGTGCCGGTTGGTGGTGGGGCCCAGCACGATGGTATCGCGCAGAGCCTGGAGGAGGCGCTGGCGTGCCTCCTCACGGGTTTTGCCGCGGGCGATCACCTTGGCGATCATCGGATCGTAGAAGGGCGAGATGGCGAGGCCTGCCTTGATGCCGTGGTCGATGCGCACGCCCGGACCGGTACCCGGCCGCCAGACCGCGACCCGGCCGGTCTGCGGCAGGAAGTCGTTGTAGGGATCCTCGGCATAAAGCCGCACTTCGATGGCGTGACCCTGCAGCTTCACCTCATGCTGTGCGAGCGGCAGCGGTTCGCCACGTGCCACGCGGATCTGCCATTCCACCAGATCGAGGCCTGTGATTTCTTCGGTGACCGGATGCTCGACCTGCAGGCGGGTGTTCATCTCCAGGAAGTAGAACGCGCCATCGCCGCCCAACAGGAACTCGACCGTGCCGGCGCCGCGATAGCCGATCGCGCTGGCCGCGGCGACGGCGGCGGCGCCCATGCGTGAGCGCAGGCCGGCGTCCACCGCGGGCGAGGGCGCCTCCTCGATCACTTTCTGGTGGCGGCGTTGCACCGAGCAGTCGCGCTCGCCGAGATGGATCACGTTGCCGTGGGCGTCGGCAAAGACCTGGATCTCGACGTGACGCGCGTCGATCACGGCCCTCTCCAGGATCAGCTCGCCGGATCCGAATGCGCTCTCGGCTTCTGCACGGGCCGTTCGGATGGCCTCCAGAAGATCGCCGTCGCGCTGGACCAGGCGCATGCCGCGCCCACCGCCGCCGGCCGCGGCCTTGACCATGACCGGCAGGCCGATCCTGCGCGCTTCCTTCTCGAGGCCTGCATCGCTCTGGTCGGAACCCTGATAGCCCGGCACGCAGGGCACGCCGGCCTCGATCATCCGCCGCTTGGCGGCAGCCTTGTTGCCCATGGCGGCGATGGCGGCCGGCGGCGGGCCGATGAAGACCAGTCCGGCCTTGCCGCAGGCGGCGGCGAAGGCTTCGTTCTCCGACAGGAAGCCGTAGCCCGGATGGACGGCATCCGCGCCCGACTTGTGGGCCGCCTCGAGAATGCGGTCGATGCTGAGGTAGCTCTCGCCCACCGGCGGCGGGCCGATGCGCACGGACTCGTCGGCGAAGGAGACGTGCGGCGCATCCTTGTCGGCGTCGGAATAGACGGCGATGGTGCGGTAGCCCATCGCCCGGGCCGTACGCATGATGCGCCCGGCGATCTCGCCGCGATTGGCGACGAGGATCCTGGAGAAATTCACGTGAGCTTCCGTCCGTCGTGCGTGAGGTAGCCTTCGCCTTCCCGGTACATCATGTCGATGTCGGAATAGTGCGCCGTCTCCTCGGCCGTGCGGGTGCCCACTTCGAGGACGCGGGCGAGGCTGCTCGAGCGATTGGTGAGGTGGTGGCCGTTGGCCACGCCGGCGCGAAAGCCGGCGAACATGCCGGGTTTGAGGACCGTCTCGCCCTCGTCGGTGACGAGCGTCACCTCGCCCTCGACGACGTAGATGAACTCGTCCTGCCGCTCATGCCAGTGGCGCTGCGAGGACCAGGCCCCCGGCGGCAGTTCGACCAGGTTGGCGCCGAACTGCGACAGGCGGAAGGCATCGCTCAGGCGGCGCCGGCGGCGTTGCCAGCACGGGATGTCGTGCGGCGCGGGATAGTCCGTCCCGACGCCCGGTTCGACGTCGTTCGTGTGCAAGGCTCCCCTGTCGGTGGACATGTCCTACTCCACGGCCCATTTCGGCGGACGTTTCTCGGCGAAGGCACGCAGGCCCTCGGCGGCCTCGGGGCTGCGGCGCGCCTCGGCAAACTTGTCGGCGGCGAAGTCGAGCACCGCCGACAGCGGCTCGCCGCCGACCTTCTGGATGACCGCCTTGGTCAGGGCGTTGGCGAGCGGAGCGCAGCGATCGATCTGCTTCAGCACTTCCTCCAGCTTGGCGTCTAGGGCGGCGGAGTCCTGCGCCAGGTGATGCACGATGCCGAGCCGCAGCGCTTCCGGCCCCTTGAATCTTGCCGCCGTGAGCGCGAGATGCCGCGTCGCCGGCACGCCGATGCGCGCGGCCACGAACGGCGCGATCTGCGCCGGCACGATGCCGATCGCGGTTTCGCTCATGGCAAAGCCCGCATCCTCGGTGCAGATCGCCACGTCGGAGACGCAGAGCAGGCCGAAGCCGCCAGCGATGGCGTACCCCTCGACGGCCGCGACCACGACCTGCGGCGTGGTGTTAACCATCTCGAGAAAGCTGCCGTACTCGCGGTTGTTGAGCGCGATCGGGTCCTTGTCGCCCGGGCGGGGTTTGTCGCCCATGCTCTGTTCCATGTTCTTGAGATCGGCGCCGGCGCAGAAACAGCCACCGGCGCCGCGCAGGATCACCGTCTTCACGTCGCGCCGCTCTCGCAGGTTCTGGAACACCGCGCGCAGTTCCCCGATCAGTACCGGGTTGAGTGCGTTCTTGACCTGCGGCCGGTTGAGCGTGACGTGCAGCCGCGAGCG
>CAZHQA010000121.1:12356-15196 GCA_964533955.1 uncultured Reyranella sp.
GGCAGGGTGCCCATCAGCTTGGAAATGATCTGCAGCATGACCTCGTCGGCGCCGCCACCGATCGAAGCCAGCCGCGCGTCGCGGAAGGCGCGCGCGGTCGGCGCCTCCCAGAGATAGCCCGCGCCCCCCCAGTATTGCAGGCAGCCGTCTGTGACGAGCCTCATCATGCGGCCGGCCTTCAGCTTGGCCATCGAGGCCAGCATGGTGACGTCGGTGCCGTCGAGATACTCCTCGCAGGCGCGGTAGCAGAGCGAACGCACCAGCTCGATCTCGGTGCTGAGCTCGGCGAGCTTGAAATGGATGATCTGGTTGTCGAGCAGCGGCCGGCCGAACACCTTGCGCTCGCGCGCGTATTCGGCGGTTTCCGAGATCAAGCGCTCCATGCCGACCACGGCCGAGACCGCACCCCACAGCCGCTCCTCCTGGAACTGCTGCATCTGGTAGACGAAGCCCATGCCTTCCTGGCCGATCAGGTTCCTGACGGGCACCTTCACTTCGTCGAAGAAGATCTGCGCCGTATCGGACGAGCGCATGCCGAGCTTGTCGAGCTTCTTCACCACCTGCACGCCCTCGGTCTTCATCGGCAGGCAGATCAGCGACTTGTTCTTGTGCACCGCGCCTTCGCCCGTGTTGGCCAAGAGGCACATCCAGTCGGCCTGGGTGCCGTTGGTGGTCCACATCTTGCCGCCGTTGATAACGTAGTCGCCGCCGACACGGCGTGCCGTGGTCTTGAGCGAGGTGACGTCCGATCCGGCGCCGACCTCCGAGACGCCCAGGCAAGCGACATAATCGCCGGCGATCGACGGCGTCAGGAACTCACGGCGCAACTCGTCGCTCCCGTAGCGGGCCAGTGCCGGCGTCGCCATGTCGGTCTGAACGCCGATGGCCATCGGCACCGAACCGCAATGGATGTGGCCGAGTTCCTCGGCCATCACCAGGGCGTAGGAGTAGTCGAGCCCCATGCCGCCGAATTCGGCGGGCTTGTTGATGCCGAGCAGGCCGGCGCGGCCCAGCTTCTTGAAGACCTCGTGGGCTGGGAAGATGCCGTCCTCTTCCCACTGGTCGACGTGCGGATTGATGTCCTTGTCGATGATCGCGCGCAGGGTGCGGCGGATCTCGGCGTGTTCCTGGGTGAATTGCATACGTGTTCCCTATCTTCCGGGACCGCGGGCCTCCGGCCCGCTCAGAATCATGAGCGGGCCGGAGGCCCGCGGTCCGGCAAGAAATCTCATCGGTTGCCCAGCCTCGGCATGTTGCCCATCAGCTTGGCGATGATCTGCAGCATCACCTCGTCGGCGCCGCCGCCGATCGAGCCCAGCCGGCCATCGCGATAGCTTCGCGCCACCGGGCTGTCCCACAGATAGCCGGCACCGCCCCAGTACTGCAGGCAGGCGTCGCTGACCTCGCGCCGCAGGCGGCCGGCCTTCAGCTTGGCCATCGACGCCAGCATGGTGACGTCCTGGCCGGCGAGATATTCCTCGCAGGCGCGATAGACCAGCGACCGCAGCGCCTCGACCTCGCTCTTGAGCTCGGCGAGGCGAAAGTGGATCACCTGGTTGTCGAGCAGCGGCTTGCCGAACACTTTGCGCTCGCGCGTGTAGTCGATGGTGGCGTTGATGATACGATCGCAGCCCATCAAGGTGCCGGCGCCGGCCCACAGCCGCTCTTCCTGGAATTGCTGCATCTGGTAGATGAAGCCCTGGCCCGGCTGGCCGATGGTGTAGCGCACCGGCACCTTCACCTCGTCGAAGAAGGTCTGCACGGTGTCCGAGGCGCGCATGCCGAGCTTGTTCAGCTTCTTCACGATCGAAACGCCCGGCGTCTTCATCGGCACCACGATCAGCGACTTGTTCTTGTGGGCCTGGCCGTCGCCGGTGTTGGCGAGCAGGCACATCCAGTCGGCCTGCGCGCCGTTGGTCGTCCACATCTTGCCGCCGCTGATCACCCAGTCGCCGCCGACGCGACGGGCGGTGGTCTTGATCGAGGCGACGTCGGAGCCCGCGCCGGTCTCCGACACGCCCAGGCAGGCGACATAGTCGCCGGCGATCGACGGCGCGAGGAACTCCCGGCGCAGCTCGTCGCTGCCGTAGCGGGCGAGGGCCGGCGTCGCCATCGAGATCTGAACGCCGGTCGCCATCGGGATCGACCCCCCGTTCACCAGTCCGAGCGATTCCGAGCAAATCATGGCGTAGGAGAAATCGAGACCCGATCCGCCGAACTCGACGGGCTTGTCCACGCCCAGGAGCCCGGCATCGCCCATCTTCTTGAACAGCTCATGGGCGGGAAATTGGCCGTCCTTCTCCCATTCGTCGACGCGCGGGTTGATCTCGCGGTCAATCAGCGTCTTCCAGGTCTTGCGCAGCGCCTCGTGCTCGGGGGTGAATTTCATCGAGGCTGCTCCTTCCGAACCCGCGCGACCTCACCCTGAGGAACCGCGAGCAGCGCGGCATCTCTGAGGGTGGGATCAGGCGAGGTGCGTGTTACCACCCTTAGAGACGCTCGCTGCGCTCGCTCCCCAGGGTGAGGTGAGGGGTTGTGCCCTGGCAACATGCTCACATCCTCGCCACGCCGAAAGTGATGGGATTGAGCGGCCGCACCAGCGATTCGCGGGCGATCGAGAGCGTGAAGGCGAGCACGCGGCGGGTGTCGCGCGGATCGATGATGCCGTCGTCCCACAGATGGGCGGTGCCGTAGAGCGCGGTCGATTCCCGGTCGAACTGATCGACGATCGACTTGAACATCTTGTCGATCTGCTCTTTGGGGGGCTCCTTGCCCTCGCGGATGAACTTGGCTTCGGTCACGGTCTTCATCACGCCGGCCGCCTGCTCGCCACCCATCAC
>CAZHQA010000122.1:0-15164 GCA_964533955.1 uncultured Reyranella sp.
GGCGCTGCACCGTGACGTCGAGCGCGCTGGTCGGCTCGTCGGCCACGATCAGCGCCGGATTGAGCGCAACGGCGATGGCGATCAGCACACGTTGCTTCATGCCGCCGCTCAGTTCGTGCGGGTACTGGCCGGCGCGCAGCTCGGCCGGCGTCAGGCCGACGCGCTCGAGCAGCTGCAGCACGTGCGCCTGGATCGTGCGGCGATCGCCGCGCTTGTGGAGCCGGAACACCTCGGCGATCTGGGCGCCTACCGTGCGCACCGGATTGAGCGAGCTGCCGGGATCCTGTGGGATCAGGCTGATCGTCGTGCCGCGCACGCCGTCGAGGCGGCGCTGCGACCAGCGCGAGATGTCGGTCCCGTTGAGCCTGATGCTGCCACGCTGGATCCGGCCGTTGCCGGCCAGCAGGCCGAGCACCGCCTGCGCCGTCGTGGTCTTGCCCGAGCCCGACTCGCCCACCAGCGCCACGACCTCGCCCGGCATGACCTTGAACGACACGCCATGGACCACACGCTGGTCGTGATGACCCGTGCGATAGGTGATGGCGAGATCGTCGATTTCGAGCAGTGGCCGAGTGGCGTGGCTCGTCATGTGTTGCGGCCGATCGACTTGGAAATGCGGTCAGCCGCCAGCACGACCAGCACGACGACGACGCCGGGCGCCGCGGTGAGCCACCAGGCGCGGCTGAGATAGTTGCGGCCCTCGGCGATGAGCAGGCCCCATTCCGGGGTCGGTGGCGGCGCGCCGTATCCCAGGAAGCCCAGGGTGGAGATGGCGAGGATCGCCGAGCCGAACTGCAACGCGGCGAGCGCGATCACCGAGGTGAGCGAGTTTGGCAGCACGTGGCGGCGCAGCACGGCCCAGAAGGTGCCGCCGCTGCCGAACGCTGCCTCGACATAGTCGCTGCCGCGCACGCGCACGACCTCGGAGCGGGCGAGTCGGGCGAAGCGGGCCACGGCGACGGCGCCGACGGCGATCGCCACGTTGAGCGTGCCGAAGCCCAGCATAACGATGATGCTGAGCGACAGCAGCAACGAGGGCACGGCCAGCAGCGAATCGACGAGCCGCATCAGCGCGGCGTCGGTCCAGCCGCCGCGTGCGCCGGCCAGCAGGCCGATCAAGGTGCCGAGCAGCAGGCCTACGGTGACGGCGACGAAAGCGCCGGAGAGCGAATGCACCGCGCCGTAGACAATGCGGGCATAGACGTCGCGGCCGATCCCGTCGGTGCCCAGCCAGTGCTCGGCGCTGGGCGCCTGCAACTGGTCGCCCGGCACCCCCTCGGTGCCGCTGTAGCCGGTGAACAGCGCGGGCACTGCGGCCCACATCAGCACGAGCGCGATGACGGCCCAGGCGAGCGCCAGGCTCGGCGGCACGTGCCGCCACGTCCCGCCAGCGCGGAAGGTGTCGTCGGTGCCGGCGCTCATGCCGAGGCTCCGACCTTGCCGCTGAGCCGCGGGTCGAGCACCGGGTAGAGCAAGTCGACGATCAGGCTGATGACCACGAAGGCGGTGGCCGAGATCACCACGATCGCCTGCAGTACGGCGGTGTCGTGGTTGCCGACGGCCTGCGTGGTGAGGCCGCCCAGTCCGCTCAGGCCGAACACCGCCTCGGTGACGACGGCGCCGGCCAGCAGCTCGCCGAACAGCACGCCGGCGATGGTCAGCGTCGGCAGCACGGCGTTGCGCGCCACGTGCCGCCACAGCACCCAGCTGCGCGAGGCGCCCTTGGCGCGGGCGACGGCGACAAACGGCTGCAGCAGCACCTCGTCAATGTTGCGCATCAGGATCTGGGCCAGCGGGGCGGAGATCGGGAGGGCGAGCGTCAGCACCGGCAGAACCAGCTTCTCGGCCGGGCCGGGGCTGATCACCGACACCAGGCCGAGCTGGAACGAGAAGACCTGGATCAACATGATGCCGAGCCAGAACACCGGGACGGAGATGAACAGCGAGGGCAGCGACTGCAGGCCCGCACGCAGCCAGCCGAAGCCCACCATGTTGGCGGCGGCGGCCAGGATCACGGTCAGCACCAGCGCGGCGGCGAAGGCGAGCGCGGCGAGCAGCAGAGTCGGCGGCAGGTTGGTGAGGATCAACTGGCTCACCGGCACGCCCGCCTGGATCGAATAGCCGAAGTTGCCGGTGAGGAAGTTGGCCAGCGCCTTGAGAAATTGCTCCCACATCGGCAGGTCGGCGCCGTAGGCGGCTCGGATGTCGGCGACCTGCTGGGGCGACAGCCCCATCTCCGGGCTCATGAACCTGATCATGATGGCGTCGCCCGGAAGTGCCTGCAGCAGCAGGAAGGCGGCGGTGAAGGTGACCAGCAGGACCAGCACCGCCTGGCCGACACGTCCGGCAAGGTAGCGCAGCATGAGACTACTTCGGTGCGATCCAGACGTTGTAAAAGCTCGGCCGGCCGACCGCCTCGAACGCGAACTCCTTGACCTTGGGCGAGGCGGCGAAGGCCTGCGGCTCCTCGAAGATTGGGATGACGTAGGCCTGGTCGAGCAGGTAGGCCTGGATCTCCGCCACCAGCGCGAGACGCTTCGTCTTGTCGGTCTCCGACGCAATTCCATCCATCAGCCCGTTCAGCTTCTCGTCGACGAAGCCCTGAACCTTGGTGCTCATGCCGCCCTTCTGCATCAGGACGTTGCGCGTCGTCGGATAGTATTCGCTGCGGATGACGTCGGGATCGGCGCGGCCGACCATGGCGGGTGCGACCGGAGTCTTCTGCGGATCGAGATTGTCCTGCACGGCGCTGCCGGCGTCGCCGGCCATGACGTTGAGCTTCACGCCGAGCTTGGCCCATTGCTGGGCGACCAGTTGCAGCATTTCCTTGTTCTGCGGCTGCGGCAGCGACTGGTAGGCCGTCAGGACCAGTTCCTTGCCGTCCTTTTGGCGAAGGCCCTTGGGGCCGACCGTCCAGCCGGCCTCGTCGAGCAGCTTGGCTGCCAGCGCCGGGTCGAAGGCGAGCTTGGCCGAATTGTCGACGTAGCCCTGGGCGGTCGAGGCGATGATCGACTTGGCCTGCGGATAGTTGGGCGAGTAGAGCGTGGCCACGATCTCCTTGGGGTTGGTGGCGTGCAGCAGGGCCTTGCGGACCTTTATGTCGGCCACCATCGAATTGTCGGGACGGAACACGACGGTGTTGTTGACGCCGCGCGTCGGGGCGGCATAGACGATGAACCCCTTGGATTGGACCTGCTTTTCGTCATAGGCCTGGACCTGGCGGATGACATGGGCCTGGCCGGCCAGCAAGGCGCCGATGCGCACGCTGTCCTCGGGTGTCACCACGTACTTGATGCCATCAAGATAGGCGCGCCCTTGGTGGGCGATGTTTTTGGGGCCCCAGTTGTAGTCCTTGCGCGCCTCCATCACGATCTCGCGGCCGAGCGTCTCGCTCTTCACCACGAACGGGCCCGAGCCGATGATCTTGGTCGCGTCGCCAAGCGCCTCGTCGGGCAGGGCCAGCGTCCTGAGCGACACCAGGCCCGAGCCAATGACCGACGTGCCCTGCAGGAAGCCGACCGACGGCTTGGTGAAAGTGAACTTCACGGTCAGAGGATCGATCACCTCGCTCGCCTTGTAGTTGGTGATGACTTCCGAAATCGGATGCTTCAGGGCCTTGTCGCCGAGACCGTAAGTGTCGAAGTTCTTGGCCACCGCCGCGGCATCGAGCGGCGTGCCGTCCGAGAAGGTGATGCCCGGCCGGATCTTGAAGGTGTACTCGGTGGCGTCGGCGTTCACCGTCCAGCTTTCGGCGATCCACGGCTCGATTTCGAGCGTCTTGGGGTTCTGCCAGGTCAGCTTGTCGGTGATCTGGTTCAGCACGCCGCCGTTGGGGTAGAAGCCGCCGGCCGGCGGATAGAGGTTGGTGTGCGTCTGCTGCTCGAGATAGATCAAGGTGCCGCCCTTGACGGGAGTGTCCTGGGCGACGGCGGCGCTGCCGAGGAAGAGGGTCGCGGCGGCGAGTAGTCCGGAATACCTGGTCTGGAACACGGCAGAATCCTTTCGCGGCATGCCCGCTCCGACCATGCAGAATTTGGGCCGAACGGGCGCAAGCGGGGCCGCACAATGCTCAAACGAGCTCGACCATACACCCGTGGTGATTTTCGTATTTCGGGCCCGCTTTAGGCGGGAATTTCGCCGAACGCCATTTCGGCGAAAAATTCATTTCGACCGTCGATCCCCGGCGCAGCACAACGCAAACGAAATGCACATGAGATTTCGTATGCTGTCGGCTGCGGACCTGTCGACCTAACCGCCCAGAAGGGCGGGCGCCGCCTTCACTTCGCGCCGTTCCACCTTCTTGACGATGTCGGTCAGCTTGGTGTGCGTCGGTGCCGGCACGCCGATGTAGTTGCCACGTTCGGCGATGTAGCCGTTCATGAACTCGATCTCGGTGCGGCGGCCCTTGCGGATGTCCTGCGCCATCGACGGGCGCTGGATGTCGGCGCGCGGATTGGGGTTGACGTTGGAGCCCGGCCGCAGGATCGACTCGATCTCGTCGAGCGCGGCCTTGTCGCCTTCGCTCGCCTTGGCCAGCGTCTCGGGCTCCATCTTGCCAATCTTCTCGATGTGGTAGCCCAGCGCCTGGCCGACGCGAACGGCTTCGCCGCCGAGCTTGATCGAGAAGCGGCGGATCGCATCGTTGGCGTCGCAATCACGGCCGGTGAGGCCGGTCGCCGCCGACACACCGTTCTTCATGCCGTTCTGGCAAAGCTTGGACCAGCGCTCGCCCCACAGGTTGGTCGTGGTCTTGGCCGAGTCGATGCGGCCCACCATGTCGCGCAGCTCCTCGACCCGCTTGGTGATGCGACCGTGCACCTCGCCGACGCGGAACACGGTGTGCTTGTCGCCGCCCTTGGCCACCGTGCGGCGGATGCGGGCGGGCTCGAACATGTCGACCGAGATCAGCGAGGCCACCATGCCCACGGTCTTGCCCCAACCGACCACACCGGCGATGCGTTCCTCGTTCAGGCAGTTCTGCAGCGACACGACATAGCCGTCCGGCGCCAGGTACTGCTTGATCAGAGCGGTCGCCCATTCGGTGTCGTAGGACTTCATCGACACGAAAGCGATGTCGATCGGCTTTTGGCGCGACAGGGCCTCCATTTCGGTGAGATGCATGGTCTTGGCGTTCTTGACCGTGAACTTCTCCTCGGGCGTCACGCCGTCGAGCTCCAGGCCGCGGCTGCGGATCGCCTCGATGTTCTCCGGCCAGAAGTCGATCAGGGTCACGTCCTCGCCGGAATGGGCGAGGTTGCCGCCGACATATCCACCCAGCGCGCCGACGCCGACGACTGCAATCCGCTTGCCCATGGTTCTTCTCCCTATGCTGCCGGCAGCTTGGCGAGGAACGCCTCGACCGCCTGATTGAAATGCGCGGGCTGGTGCAGGTTGGCCGCATGGCCCGCGTCGGGAATGACGACTTTGGTCGCTCCCTTGATCTTGGCCGCCATATAGTCGGTGGCGGCGAGGAAGTTGGTATCGTTGGCGCCGACCAGAACGAGCGTCGGCACTGCGATGCGCTCGAGCGACTGGATCACCCGGTCGGTCTTCTGGGCCAGCATGCCGCGCGCGGCGCCGGCGAGCCCTTTGGCGTCGCGATGGCGCACGAGCTTGACCTCGTCGCTGGAATTGAGCGCGGCGAGGCCGCGGGCATCGAAGTCGGCGGCGCGCTTGTTCGCCGTCTCGTTCCATTTAGCGCGCGCCTCGTCCTTCTTGAAGCCCGGGCCGGTGTCGAACAGCATGAGTGCCCGTACACGCTGGGGATGGCTGGCATGGAAGGCCAGCGACATGTAGCCGCCCAGCGACAGGCCGGCCACGATCGCCTTGTCGGCGCCCACCACGTCGAGCAGGGCGCGCATGTCGCCGATCGTCAGCCCCTCCGAGTAGAGTGCCGGATCCTTGGGATAATCGCTCTCGCCATGGCCGCGCATGTCCCAGACGATCACCTGGTAGCGGTCTTTCAGCGCCGCGACCTGGCCGTCCCACATGCGGCACGTCGAGCTGTAGCCGTGGCTGAGCAGGATCGTCGGTCCGGTTCCGTGGACCTCGTAATGGATCTTCACGCCATCGCGGTTGAGCGTTGTCATCAGGCTGCTACGCGCGTTTCGCCGCGCGCCTTCTCGAGGTAGCGGTCGGCGTCCTCCTGCAGCAGCAGGCGATCCTTCAGCAGCTGCCGCACTGCCGCTTCGACCTTGCCGACGTAGTCGGCATGGCTGCGATAGCGCTGGGCGATCTGCTCGGGCGGAAAGACGAGATAGCTGCCGTCGCGATCGGCCAGTTCGCCCTTCGGATAAGGCGGCTTGTATTCGTTCCAGCCCGTGTAGGTGGCAAGCGGCACGGCGATGTCGGGGAGGCGGATGCCCGCCACCTCGTTGCCGTCCTTGTCGACGCGGCAAACCAGCGTTCGATAGGTGTGGTCGCCGGACGGCAGCGCGACTCGGTTGGTCGCCTTGACGATGGCGGCTCCCGGAATGGCCGGGAAACCGGTCTTGTCGGCCTCGACCAGGGTGCCTTCGGCGATCGTCGGCACGCGGCTGGCCGGGGGCGCGGTTCCGTTCACCACCCAGTCGTCGAGCGCCACCAGGAGCGCACGCACTGCCGGCATGGGATTGTGCGGATTGCGTGGATTGACGTTGGGACCGGGATCGACGGTACCGCCGGCTCGGCCGCCATGCTGGGTGCCGGCGATCATGTAGACGCGGCTGTCGTCGGGCAGCGTCACGTCGGTCTTGCCGAGCGGATCGGTGGTAAGCAGCGACGCGCCCTTCTGCCAGTATTCGGTCGACGTGTTGGTCTCGATCAGCTTGGGGTCGCTGCCGTCGCCGCGGAACAGCGAGCCCTGGCTGCCGGTGAACGGATCCTCGAGCGTCGCGGTGCTGAACGGGAACCAGCTTTCGGGGAACACGTGGTCCTCGTGCTGGGTATTGGTGCGGGCGGGCTGGGAAAACGGCCGATTGAAGAACAGTCGCCCCACGCCCGCAATGTGGCTGTGGACGCCGTCGAATACCGGGCGGCCCTGCTCGTCGCGATTGAAGCCGGTCGAGATGTGGTGGCGCAGGTATCGTCCGGCCTGGCTGAAGCCGATCGCCAGCGCATGGGTGATCGGCCCGCCGGTCGCGGCGCGGCCCCGTCCGTCGTAACGCAGGAAACTCACGAAATCGCGGGTAGCGGCGAAGCCCAACCCCTGCACCTTGGGCTTGGTGCCCTGGTAGGTGAATTCGTAGATGAAGCCGGGCTTGGGCTTGCCGTCGGCGAGCTTGATCGTGCGCGCGTCGACTACAGTCCAGGCGACATCGTGTCGTGGATCGGACTGGCGCCCGCGCACCGTGAGGCGCGCGCCGTCCGGGCTTGCCATCTCGTAGGACAGCTTGAATGCCTCGAGGAGACCGCCACGCGTGCCCGAGACGAACTCATCGACAACGAGAGAAACGATGGGTTGGCCGTTGTCGGTGGCCACCGGTGCGGTGAGGCCGAGACCGAGGTTGGCGCGCGGCGCGTCGGGGTCCCAACCCGACCAGACGATCGTCCAGCCGCGGCGCAGCGGGAAGCCGTTGCCGAGGTCGGCGAGCTTCTGCGGATCGTTGATGCCCTGCGGGCCGTCGGCAATGTTGCCGAACAGCATCTTGCGACCGCGATTGTTGACCTCGTAGAGGATGCGGCCGTTGCCTTTGGCCGGATCCTTGGGCCGCAGAATGAAGAAGTCGGCGGCGTACTCGACCTTGCCGCGCTCGTTGAGCGGCGCCTTGTCGATCAGCGCGATCCTGCTGTTGCCGGGCGCTTTGGGATCGACCTCGCCCTTGGCGACGCCGATCACGCGCTCATAAGATCCGACGTCGCCGAATGCCGCGCCGCCGGCCAACGGTTCGATGGCCTTGATATCGATCGAGGTAATCACGTTCTCACTTCTCCTGCTGCCTTCCGCTTCGCCCCCTGTCGGGACATCTCCCCCGCATGATGGGGGAGGCCGTCAAGCCGGCGGCGGGAAGTTCAACTCGACGCCCACGCCGTCAGGATCGTAGAGGAAGATCTGCTGGCCGCCGGTGCGCGGGATCACCTGCTCGCGGAACTTTACCTTCTTGGCCTTGAGCTTCTTGCGCACGCCTGCGATGTCGGTGGCGGCGAAGGCGATATGATCGAAGCGGCCGGTGTCCCTGAACTTCTTCTTGGTGCCGCGGACGACGATGCCCTCGCGCGGCGTGCGCTTGCCGAGCAGATGCACGGTCGGCACGCCGCCGGAGTAGAGCCAGTAGCCGGGAAAGCCGAGGGGCGGCCGGTCGCCGTTCTTCAGGCCCAGGGTCTCGCAGTAGAACTTCTTGGTCTTCTCGAGGTTCGACGGTTCGATCGTGTAATGCTGCAGCACGCCCAACGGCATTTGTCTTCTCCCTATACCCAAGTGAGGTCAGTCTCGGCGCCCATCATGAATGCGCCGACGGTTTCGAAATGGTTCAGCCGGCCCTGCAGTTGCTGGGTCACGGTGTGGATGTCGCGGAAGCGGCGTTCCAGCGGGTGGCTATGGAAGATCGCCGTCGCGCCGGCAGCGTTGTAGGCGTAGTCGACGGCCTCGCGCGCCGAGTGGATGGCATGGGTCGAGGCGCCGCGGATGACGATGCGATCGTCGAGCGAAAGATCGGCGCCGGCCTGGATTCGCTTCCAGATCTCCGCCAGCGACTGCAGCAGCCAGGCGCGTGCCGAGCGGATGCGGATATCGGCCTGGGCGAGGCCCATCTGCACCACCGTGCTGTCGCGGATCGGGCTCCGGGCACCGCGCGGAATCTTCGTCCGGGCGGTGTCGACGAAGTCGTCGAGCGCGCCACGGGCGATGCCGAGTGCCACGCCGGCGAAGCCGGTCTCGTAGCAGGTCATGGCCGACATGCGGTAGAGCGGCCCGGGCTCGCGCCGCTCGCGCGCCGGATGGGCGAAGTCGCGTGTAAAACCATGGTCGTGCGGCACGAAATGATCGGTGAGGGCGAATTGGTCAGACGCCGTGCCACGCAGGCCGACGACATCCCAGATGTCGGTCCATGTCACTTCCTCGGCGCGCACCAGCAGGGTGCGCTCGACCGGCCGGCCTTCGGCGTCGATCTTGCGCGCGCCGTCGGCCAGGAACACCGCGCAATGGGCGCCGAGCCACGTGGCATGGCGGCCGCCGGACGCGAATGCCCATACGCCGGTGACCTTGTAGCCGCCCTCGCACTCGATGGCCCGGGCCTTCGGTCCGGGTCCCCAGGCCAGCACAGCGCGCGGATCATTGCCGAAGATCTCCTGCGCCACCGGCAGCTGGAGATAGGCGGCCGTCATGGCACAGCCACCCGCCTGACTCAGGCACCAGGCGGTCGAGGCGTCGGCGCGGGCGATGGTCTCGATCACATGGAAGAAGGTGACCGGATCGGTCTCGACGCCGCCGTTGGTCTTCGGCATCAGCAGCCGGAACAATTTCTGCTCGTGCAGCTTGTCGAGCAGGGCAGGCGGCAGGCGGCGCCTTGTCTCGATCTCGACCGAGGCGGCAGCCACATCGGCTTGCACGGCTTCGGCGCGGGCGATCACGGCAGGATCGCCCGCCAGGTCGGCGGCAGTCGGGATCAGCATGTCCAAACGGTCTGCTCCTCAGTCGGCGGCGGCCAGTTCGCGGTCGATGTCCTGCATCGACTTACCCTTGGTCTCGAGCCCGAAGAAATAATAGACCACCCCGGCCATCAGGAACCAGCAGCCGAGATAGAGGAACGCCGTCGGGAACTGCGGCAACGGCACGTCCGGCTTGAGGTAGTTGCTCGAGCCCACGATGAGGGCAAGCCCGGCCGGCCCAATGATCTTGCCGATGCCGCCGAAGCCGTAGGCCGAGCCCATGCCGGTGGTCTTGAGATGGGACGGCCAGACCTCGGCCGCGTAGGGTCCGACGATGGCAAATCCGCCGTCGGCAAAGAACATCGCTGCCGCCAGGATCAGCCAGAAGGCCGACAGGCCGAAGATCATGGCATTGTAGTTGTAGCCCGCGGTGATGATCAGAATCCCGGCGCCGAAGCCCAGCAGGCCGCCGGCATTGCGGCGGCCGATCTTCTCCGAGAACCAGGCGAAGGCGATTCGACCGATGAAGCCGGTGATGGAGAGCAGGATCATCATCTTGGCGGCTTCCTTGGGAGGCACGCCTAGCAGCAGCACGAACAGCGACGGCGCCCACAGCGCCACGCCATAAACTCCGGTCTGCGCACCGGCATTGCCGAGCCATGACACCAGCAGGCTGCGTGGATACTTGAACAGTTCGAACCAGCTCACCTTGGGCGGATTGGCGGGAGCGACGGGCAGCGGCAGCGACTCCGGCTGGACCTGCATCGCCCAGGCGAGCGAGTTGCGCGCCTCCGTCATCCTGCCCTGGCGAGCCAGCCAATGCGGCGATTCCGGCACCCACAGGCGGACCAGCAACACCAGCAGCGACGGGGCGAGGCCGATCACGAACAGCAGGCGCCAGTTGTCGCCCGGCATGAAGGCGGCCAACACCGCGCCCAGGCCGACGCCGAGCGGGATCACCGCCGTCACCAGACCGCCGACGAAGCCGCGCTTGGACGAGGGAACGAATTCCTGCACGAGCGGCAGGTCCACGCAATAGAGGCCGCCGACGCCGACGCCGACGAAGAAGCGCATGATGGCCAGGTAGATCCAGCCGTTGTCCGGCGTGAAGTAGAGCAGGCCGGTGGCGATCGAGAAGTTGAGCACCGTGCCGATGAACACGGCGCGCCGGCCGATGCGGTCGGCGATCCAGCCCCAGACATAGGCGCCGAGGATGGCGCCGACGCCGGACGACAGCAGCACGTAGGCCGACTGGCCGAAGGTCAGCTTCCACGGGCCGATGATGAAGGCCAGCACGTAGCCGATCAGAAAGTAGTCGAAGAATTCCAGCGCATCGCCGATCACCGCCGCGGCGATGATTTTCCCCTGGTTGCCGGTCAAGCGCGTTTGTCGGTCGAGAACCTCGAACATTGGCGTTTCTCCCGAATGGCGCCTGTTCGTTTTTCGGTGGGGCGTCGCGCCAACACCCAGCCGATGCTAAGAACGCTACGCTGGCACCGGGCAAAGCGCCAAGCATCCGGTTTGCCCATCGAAACTGAACGCTCTGGGGAACACAGGCCATGCATTGGACCGACCGCCGCACGCGCTTTCGCGCCATCCTGAACGGAACAGCCTGTGTCCATCCCGGCTCGGTGTTCGACCCGATCTCGGCCCGCATCGCCGAGGATCTCGGCTTCGAGGTCGGCATGTTCGCGGGGTCGACCGCCTCGCTCACCGTACTCGGCGCTCCCGACCTGATCGTGCTGACATTGAGCGAGTTCGCCGGCCAGGCCTACCGCATCAACCGTGCCGGCGGCCTGCCGCTGCTGGTCGATGCCGATCACGGCTACGGCAACGCGCTCAACGTGAAGCGCACTGTCGAGGAGCTCGAGACCGCGGGCGTCGCGGCCCTCAGCATCGAGGACACCGACCTGCCGACTCCGTTCGGCACAGCCAAGCCCAGGCTCACCGCAATCGATGAGGGCGTCGGCAAGATGAAGGCGGCATTGGCGGGAAGGCAGGATCCGCTGCTCTGCATCGCCGGCCGCACCAGCGCCATCCAGATCGCCGGCCTCGAGGACGCCATCGCCCGCGGCAAGGCCTACGAGCAGGTGGGTGTCGATGCGCTGTTCTTCGTCGGCGTGCGCACGCGCGCCGAGCTCGACGCGCTCTCGGCGGCCACCAGCATCCCGATCATCCTGGGCGGCGCCACGCCCGAACTCACCGATCGGGACTATCTCGCCAGCCGCCGCGTGCGCGTTGCGCTGCAGGGTCATCAGCCCTTCGCCGCGGCAGTGAAGGCCGTGCACGATACGCTGAAGGCGCTACGTGAGGGCACGCCGCCCGGCAAGCTCACGGGCGTGGCCGATGGCGAGCTGATGAAGCGCGTAACACGTGACGCCGACTACTCGCGCTGGACGAAGGAATTCCTCGGCGGCTAGCCCGGAGCGGGATGATTTATTCCGTGGGGACCAGCGTCACGTCGACCCCGTAGGAGTGCGACTCCCCGCCTAGGATCACGCCCCTGAGCGGGCTTACGTCGGAGAAGTCGCGACCCCAGGCGACGGCGACATGATCCTGGCTGGCGATCAGATCGTTGGTCGGGTCGAGATGGACCCAGCCGGCCTCGGCGCCGCACCACAAGGCGACCCAGGCGTGGCTGGCGTCGCTGCCGCGCAATGCCACCTCCTCCTTCGAATGGACAGTGCGGATGTAGCCCGAGACGTAGCCGGCAGCGAGGCCATGGCTGCGCAGCGCCGCTACCATGACATGTGCAAAGTCCTGGCAGACGCCGGCCTTGCCTTCGAACACCTCGTTCAGGGGCGTGGAGATGTCGGTCGCGCCGGGATGGTATTCGAAGTCTGCCTTGATGCGCTGCTTGAGTTCGCTCGCCGCTTCGAGGATCGGCCGCCCGGGAGTGAGGGACTTGGCGCCGTAGTCGCGCAGCGCGGGATCGAACGGCACCAGCGGCGAATCGTAGACGAACTCGCTGGCAGTGACGGGCGTGGGGAACCCGCCGCCGTTCAGCATCGCGCGCACGTCCTCCCACTTCGGCGTCTGGCGGGCCGGCGGCGGATCGGGAAAATGCACGTCGATGGCGGCCCGCACCTCGATGTCGAAGCGCTGATGCGGCTTGTCGATGCTGTAGATGTCGATCAGGTTGCCGAAATGGTCGACATGCTGCACGGCCATCGCCGGCTTGGGATTGGTGGCGACGCGGAGAGAGCTCACTTTCTGGCCGGGGAACTCGCGGGCTCGCAGGTGCGCTATGTGGTGTGCGCTGTCGACGCTCGAAGCGTAGCTGTACGAGGTGCGATGCGAGAGCAGGTATTTCACGCCGGTGGTCCTCAGCGGTCCGATGCCATCGAGCCGACGGCCTGCGCGGCCGGCACATGGCTGAAATAGGCCCGGGTGATTGCCTCGCTCAGCGCCTCGAGCCGCTCGTTTCCCTCGTTCGCCACGTCGCGCAGCATGGCGAGCGCCAGGCCCTCGTGTCGCCAGCTTTTTTCCTCGCCACCGAACTGGCGCACGACCTCCTGGAGATCGCTCTCGAAGGAGTCGGGCAGCGGCTGGACATAGGCGCCGGACGCCTGGCCCAGTCGCTCGAGGTGGCTCTTGATCGATCGTAGTTGGAAGCCAAAGGCGCGCGGGTTGCTGTCGTCCAGCACGACGAGGTCGAGCACCGGTGCGGGTTGCAGCTGGCCGAGATAGCGCCAGCGGTAGCTGATGGTACTGTCGCAGAGTTCGAGCGCCAGCCGCATGGCGGCGTCCCAGTCGATCGGTGACTGCTGGAACGGTCCGAGCGCCGAACCGAGCACGAACTGAGCCCGTTCGATGCGCCGGCCGAGATCGAGGAACAGCCAGCCGGTGCCACGCGTCATGTTCTCCTGAGCGAGACCGGACAAGGTTGCGACGAAGCGGACGATGTCGTCGAGGGCGCCGAGCAGCGGGTCGAGGTTGCCGCGCGAGGTGAGAAGCCGGTGGCGCAGTTCGCTCATCTGCGGGCCGGCGACGGCCGACATGTCGGCCGAGAAACGGTCGCGCAGCGTCGCGGTGAGGCGCTGGATCGCGTCGAGGACCGAGGGCAGCCCGCGCTTTTCCGAGGCTACCGCCGCCAGCCCCTGCTGGAAGGCGGCGCTCTCGGGCATCGACAGCGCCGCCGAGCTCGGCATCAGGTTGGCGCGGTCGATCAGGCGGGCAAGCAGGCGCAGCTCGGCGGCATCGCGCGGGCCGATCACGCCCTGGGCCACGCGCGTCACCGCGGTACGCAAGAGGCGCGCATCGTTGTCCAGGCGCTCGATATAGCGGCCGAGCCAGTAGAGATTGTCGGCGACTCGGCTCTGCAATTCCGCTCCGCCGCGATCGACGGCGAGTTGGTGGAAGCGCCGGCTTGGCGGGATCTGCACGTCGGCCGCGTCCTCGGTCAGCACCCAGACGTCCTTCAGGGTGCCGTTCAGCCGGCCGAGCCCGGCGAGCGCAGTGTCGCCCACCGGCTCGCGCGCCAGGCCGCCCGGCAGGACGCGCCAGCCGTAGCCGTCGGCCACGACGAAACAGCGCAGTACCATGTCGGCGGGCACTAGGCCGCCCTTGCCGTCCCACTTCGGACTGAGCGACGGCACGACGGCTTGTTGCGCAACGAACTGGCCGGGCTGCGCGGCGATGCGCTGCTCGAGCGCCTTGCGGGCCGCTCCATCGAGCTTGCTGACGACGATCGGCTCGCGATCCTGGCCGAGGCAGGGTCGGATGATCATCGAATCGAGCTGGGCCATGGCAAAGGCGTAGGCCGGCGGCTCGCCGAGCCACCAGACATCGAGCGAGGGCAGCTCGAGCTTCTGGTTGAGCAGGTGCTGGCAGAGCCGGCCGAGAAACGGCATCAGGGCCGGCGTCTCGACCAGGCCCGAGCCGAGTGCGTTGGCGAGCGCGATCTTGCCGCTGCGCGTCGTCTCCACCAGGCCCGTGACACCGAGAGCGGAGTCGGCACGAAGCTCCAGCGGATCGGCGAAGGAGCTGTCGAGACGGCGCAGCAGGACGTGCACGGGGCGCAGGCCGGTCAGGGTCTTGATCGAGACTACGCCGTCGCGCGCGACGAGATCGCCACCCTCGACCAGTGGTACGCCGAGCGTGCGCGAGAGATAGACGTGCTCGAAATAGGTCGAGGAGAGCGAGCCCGGCGTGAGCAGCGCCATGTTGGGATTGCTGACGTCGGCCTGTGCCATGGCAGCCAGCGAATCGTGCCAACGGTCGACGAATGGCCGAAGATGCCGCACCGGGATCGAACGGAAGGCCTCGGGCAGGCTGCGCGCCTGCACGCGTCGGATCTCGAGCGCGTAGCCGATGCCGGCCGGCACTTCCGTGTGGTCGGCCAGCACGTACCAGCGGCCGTCGCCCTGCCGCACCAGGTCGACCGCGTACTGCGCGAGCGGCCGGGCCGGCGGTACACCGTCGGTGACCTGGCAGGCGCGCAGGAAGTGGCGATTGGCGTGCACCAGCATGGGCGGCACGAGCTTCTCGGCGAGCAGTTTCTGCGGGCCATAGAGGTCGGCGAGCACGCCGTCGAGCAGGGTGGCGCGCTGCACGAGTCCGGCTTCGATCGACGCCCATTCGTCGGGCGTGATGACGAA
>CAZHQA010000123.1:0-15161 GCA_964533955.1 uncultured Reyranella sp.
CGCTAGTCGAGAATTCTGTCGTCATCCGGCCAAGCGTTGGCGCAATCCGGACAGTGCGCCCGGCGCCCTCAGGCTAGCAGGAGCCCAACAACCTGCCTGCCTGAGGAGACGGAAAATGGATACAACCATCGCGACGCCTGTTGCCGACTTTGCAGCCGTCAAGACTCGCCAGCAGGGTGCCTGGTCGTCGGGCGACTATGCCGTGGTCGGCACCACCCTGCAGATCGTGGGCGAGCAGCTTTGCGAAGCGCTCGACCTGCGGAGCGGCCATCAGGTGCTCGACGTCGCCGCCGGCAACGGCAACGTTTCGCTGGCAGCCGCCCGGCGATGGTGCGAGGTCACCTCGACCGACTATGTGCCGGCGCTGCTCGAGCGCGGCCGGCGCCGTGCCGAAGCCGAAGGGCTGAGCCTCGCCTTCCAGCAGGCCGATGCGGAGGCCCTGCCCTTCGCCAACCAGTCGTTCGACGCCGTGGTCTCGACCTTCGGCGTGATGTTCACGCCCAACCAGGAGCGCGCCGCCGCGGAAATGCTCCGCGTCTGCAAGCCGGGCGGCCAGATCGGCATGGCCAACTGGACGCCCGAGGGCTTCATCGGCCAGCTGTTCAAGACGCTCGGCCGGCATGTCGCACCGCCGGCCGGCGTCAAGTCGCCGGCGCTGTGGGGCAGCAGGGCCCGCATCGAGGAGTTGTTCGAGGGCCACACGATCGGGGTCGAGAAGCGCGCCTTCGTATTCCGCTACCGCAGCGCGCAGCACTTTCTCGACGTGTTCCGCACGTTCTACGGCCCCGTGCTTAAGGCTTTCGATGCGCTGAAGCCGGACGCGCGATCCGCATTGCAGAGCGATATCCTCGCTCTGATCGGCCAGTTCAATCGCTCCGGCGACGCCACGATGGTGGTGCCGAGCGAGTACCTTGAGATCGTGATCATCCGCCGCTAGCCTGATCTCCGTTCCGGCACCGGGAACTGGCGACGCCTGACGACGTTGTCTTCCATCGGTGCCGGGAGGGAGGCAGGACGAATGTCGAGCGAATCACTGCATGAAGACCCCGCCGCTCTTGGCCCCCTGATCACAGATACCCACCGCGCCATCGTCTCGCTGATGGAAGAGCTGGAGGCCGTCGACTGGTACAACCAGCGGGCCAAGGTCGCTGCGCACCCTGAACTGCGCGCAATCCTCGAGCACAATCGCGACGAGGAGAAGGAGCATGCGGCCATGGTCCTCGAATGGCTGCGCCGCAACGATCCGAAACTCAGCGACAACCTGAAGACCTACCTGTTTACCGACGGCGCGATCACCGGGATCGAGGCCGCCGCCGCGCATGGCGGGGGCGAGGGCGGCACGGGGAGCAACAAGGAGGGCAGTCTCGGCATCGGCAGCCTGCGCCCTGCTTCGGGAGCGGCCAAATGAACCATCTGTTTCGCGACAAGGCGCCGATCACGTCGGCCGGCTGGGCCGAGATCGAAAAGGAAGCCACCCGCACGTTGAAGGCGCTGCTGGCTGCCCGTCGCGTCGTCGACTTCAACGGTCCCCTCGGCTGGGGAGCATCCGACGTCGAGCTGGGTCGCGCCGATCCCATCGAAGCGCCTCGCAACGCCCGCGGCGTGCAGGCCAAGCTCCGGCGCATCCAGCCGCTGGTCGAGCTGCGCATCCCCTTCGAGATGAGCCGCGCCGAGCTCGACGCCATAGATCGTGGCGCGCGCGATCCCGACCTCGACAACGTCACGGCGGCGGCCCGCGAGATTGCGATCGCCGAGGACCGGGCGATCTTCCATGGCTACGCGGCCGCCCACATCACGGGCATCTGCCAGGCGCGCGCCAAGCTCGCGGTGCCGCTTGGCACGAGCCACGCCGACTATCCCCTGGCCGTCGCATCGGCGCTCACCAGGCTGCGCGACGACGGCATCGGAGGGCCGTTCTCGGTGGTGCTGAACGAGCAGCTCTACAAGGACCTCGCCGCCCGTACCGACGGCGGCTACCCGATCATCAGCCACGTGCAGCGCCTGATCGACGGCGAGATCGTCTGGGCGCCCGGCATCGACGGCGGCCTGGTGATCTCCATGCGGGGCGGCGACTTCGAACTGTCGGTCGGCCAGGACTTCTCGATCGGCTATCTCGAGCACGACAACGAGCGCGTGCGGCTCTACATCGAGGAGAGCTTCACCTTCCTGATCCTCACCGAGCAGGCAGCCATTGCCTTGAGCACCGACGCGAAAAAAGGCTGACGCTCGATTTTTGCGCTAAGGTCGGCGGCCGATGAGTTTGGCCGACCCTGCCGCCCTGTTCCAACAAGGGCTTGCCCTGCACCAGCAGGGCCGGCTGCCCGAAGCCGAGGCCCTTTATAAGCGCGTGCTCGAAGGCCAGCCGGCGCACTTCGGCGCCCTGCATCTCAGCGGCCTGATTCACTACCAGCGCGGTGCGCCGGAGGCCGCCGCCGAATGGATCGGCCGCGCGCTCGCCGTCAATCCGGCCTCGCCCGAGGCGCATTCCAATCTCGGCCTGGCCCTGCTCGACCTGAAGCGCCCCGAGCAGGCGCTGGCGGCTCTCGAACAGTCGCTGAAGCTCAGGCCCGACGCGCCGGACGCGCTCAACAATCGCGGCAACGCCCTGCAAGCCTTGAACCGGCCGACCGAGGCGCTGGCCGACTACGATCGCGCCCTGCAGCTGCGACCGGCCTTCGTCCTCGCGCACGGCAATCGCGGCAACGCGCTGCGCACGCTCGGCCGGCTCGACGAGGCGGTGACCGCCTTCGACCGCGCCCTGCAGCTGGCGCCGGATTTCGACAAGGCGCTGAACAACCGCGGCCGCACCTTGCGCGACCTCAAGCGCTTCGACGAGGCCGCGCGCTCGTTCGCCCGCCTGCTCGCCGTGGCGCCGCACCAGCCCTATGCCGCCGGAATGCTGTTCGACACGCGCCTGCAGTTCTGCGACTGGACCGACTACGAGGCGACGTCGGCTGCCATTGTTGCGGCGATCGAGCGCGGCGAGCGCGCCGATGCGCCGTTTTCCTTCCTCTGCCACGCCACCTCGGCCAGGGCGCAGCTACGCTGCGCCGAGCTGTTCGTCGCCTTCGAATACCCCGCGCCCGCGCCACTCGTGAGGACAGCGACCCGACACGATCGCGTGCGGCTTGCCTATCTATCCGCCGACTTTCACGGCCACGCCACCGCCTATCTCGTCGCCGAACTGTTCGAGCGCCACGACCGGGCGCGCTTCGAGGTTACGGGACTGTCCTGGGGACCGGATGACCGGAGCGCCATGCGCGCCCGCCTCGCGGGCGGCCTCGATCGTTTCGTCGAGGTCGGCGGCATGAGCGACCGGCAGGTCGGCGAACTGATGCGCAATCAGGACATCGACATCGCGATCGATCTCAAGGGCCTGACCGCCAGCAATCGCGCCGGCATCTTCGCCCATCGGGGCGCGCCGCTGCAGGTCAACTATCTCGGCTTTCCGGCCACCATGGGGGCCTCGTTCATCGACTACATCATCGCCGACCGCGAGGTCATTCCGCCGGGACTGGAAGGCGCCTATGCGGAAAAGGTCGTGCGCCTGCCGGACAGCTACCAGGTCAACGACCGCAAGCGCCCGATCGCCGAACGCACGCCGGGCCGGGCCGAAATGGGCCTGCCCGACCGCGGCTTCGTGTTCTGCTCGTTCAACAACAGCTACAAGATCCGGCCGGTGGTGTTCGATGCCTGGATGCGGCTGTTGCGCCAGGTCGAGGGCAGTGTGCTGTGGCTGCTGCACGACAACGCCGCCGCCGTCGGGAACCTGCGGCGTCACGCCGAGGCGCGGGGCGTGTCGGCCGACCGGCTGATATTCGCCCCGCGCGCTCCGCTCGATGCGCATCTGGCGCGTCATCGGTTGGCCGACCTGTTCCTCGACACCTTTCCGGTCAATGCCCACACGACCGCGAGCGATGCCTTGTGGGCGGGCCTGCCGCTGGTCACGCTGCGCGGCGAGACCTTCGTGTCGCGGGTCGCGGCAAGTCTTCTCGCGGCCGTCGGATTGCCGGAGCTGATCTGCGACACCCTCGCCGACTACGAAGCGCTCGCGCTGAAGCTCGCCGCGACGCCCGACATGCTTGCGGCTCTGCGCGCGAAGCTCGATGCGAATCGACTGACGGCGCCGCTGTTCGACACCGACCGATTCCGGCGGCACATCGAGAGCGCCTACCTCGCCATGTACGAACGCCACCTGGCGGGCGCGCCGCCCGCCGGCTTCGACATCGCACCGCAGCTCGCATAGGACGAGGCTTCAGCGGCGGGGGCGCGCCTGGCGGGCGGCCTGGGAAAGCGCCAGGCAGAGCCGGCGGGCAATCGCCTCGTCGGGCAGGCCGGTGGTCTTGCATTCGATTTCTGCGTCGAGAATGCGCGTCACTGCCGCACTCAGCCGGGCCAGCGGCCAGGCGCGGGCATGGCGCTCGAATCCCTGGCGCATCCGCCAGCCGCGCGGCAGGCCGCGCGCCTTGAACAGTGCCGCCTCGAAATTGATGCCGGCCGCGACATGACCCGATACCAGATGGAGCTGGTCGACATGGCGCTGCAGGGAGCGCACGAGCTGAACGGGATTGCCGCCCTCGGCAAACACCCGATCGAGGGACCGGTCGAGCGCCTCGGCGTTGCCGTCGAAGGTGGCAAGGACCACGTCGTCGATGCCGATCGCGGCCGTGTCGCCCAGCACCGCCAGCGCATCGTCCAGCGTGATGGTCTTGCTGTCGTCGCTGGTCTTGTAGAGCAGGAGCTTGTCGATCTCGCTGCGCGTCTGGCCGCGATCGCCGCCGATCCGCTCGACGATCCACTCCAGCGCGTCCCGATCGACGGTGAAACCCTGCGCCTTGGCCGCGCCCTCGACCAGACGCTCGAGCTCGGCTTCGGAATCCATGTAGCAGGGCAGCGCCGCCAGGCTGGACTCGGTCTCCGCCAATGCGCGCAGGCCCGAGCGTGGCGTGAGGTTGCCGCCCTCGATCACGATCAGCGCGTCGCCGGCCGGCGCCGCCACCAGGTTTTCGAGCGCCGCCACCGTTTCCTCGCCGGCCGGCCGCACGCGGACCACCCGCCGGCCGCCCATCAGGGACATGGCGCCGAACTCGTCGGCCAGTCGCGCCGGATCGCCCTTCAGGGCTTCGCCCGAAATGTCGATCACGCGGAACGGGTCCGAGAGGTCCTCGCAGACGCTCTTGGCGAGCAGCACGGCCCGTTCGGCGATCAGGCCGTCATCGTTGCCATAGACCACCACGCCGCGAATCTTGGGATCCGGCTTCTTGAGAAAGGCGTCGGCCTGGCGCGGCTCGATTTTCACGGCCGCTGTATAGCACCGCCGGAAGCTTTGCGGTTAGGTTGGCGAATGCAGAAGGCCAGGGACGCCCAATCCGGGTTCCAGCAAGCCGTGAAGCTCTACCGCCGGGGCGACCTGCGGCGGGCGCTCGCGCAATGCCAGAGCGCCTTGAAATTGCAGCCGCGCAGCGTCCCCGGCCTCCACCTTCTCGGCGCCATCCAGCTTCGGCTGGGCGAGGCGGCTCACGCCGTCGCGACCTTCGACCGCTTGCTCGCGATCAACCCGGGCAATGCCGAGGCGCTCAACCACCGCGGCGTTGCCTTGCAGCAGCTCGTCCGTCTGAAGGATGCGCTGGCGAGCTTCGACTCGGCGCTGCGGTCCAAACCGGCCTATCCCGAAGCGCTCAACAATCGGGCGACCGTCTTGAAGGACCTCGACCGGCCGGAGGAGGCCCTGCAGAGCATCGATCGCGCGCTCAGCCTGGCCGGCGAGAGCGTCGCGAGCCTGTGCAACCGGGGAACCATCCTGGCCGCCCTGCAGCGCCAGGACGAGGCGCTGGCGGCGTACGATCGCGCCTTGGTCCTCGACGGCCGGTCGGCGGCGGCCCTCGCCTCGCGCGCGAACCTGCTGCACATGCGAGGCCGGATCGGCGAGGCCGTCGAGACGTACCGGACGCTGCTGACGGTCGACCCGTCCCGTCCCTACGTCCGCGGCGCGATCATCGACGCCAAGCTGACCGGATGCGACTGGAGCGATCTCGACGACACGATCGCCGATGCCGTTCGGCGGGTCGAAATGGGCGAGCCGGCCATTCATCCTTTCACGTTCAGCTGGATTTGCGATTCGCCCGCGCTTCAGCGCCGCTGTGCCGAGATCTACGGGGCGCGTGAATGGCCCGCACCGGCGGTGCCGGCACCTGCCATCGTCCCCCAGAGGCGAGCGCGCATTCGGCTTGGCTATCTATCGGGCGACTTTCGCGACCATCCCGTGGCCCATGTCTTCGCAGGCCTGCTCGAGCGGCACGATCGCTCGAAGTTCGAGGTCGTGGCCCTGTCCTATGGCGGCGACGCCGACAGTGACATGCGAAAGCGCGTCGAGCGCGGTGTCGATCGCTTCGTCGACTTGCGCCAGCACGGTCTTGGCGAGACGGTCGCCGCCGTCCGGGCCGAGCAGATCGACATCCTGGTCGACCTGGCAGGCTTCACCGGCGGCGGCCGCAGCGGCAACCGCGGCGCGGCGCTGGCGCATCGCCTCGCACCGATCCAGGTCAATCATCAAGGGCAGCCCACGGCCGCCAGCTTCTTCGACTACATCGTCTCCGACCATGTCGTCGTGCCCGAGCGGCTTCGGCCGTTCTATCGCGAGAACGTCGTGCGGCTGCCCGACTGCTTCATGCCGACCGACGACAGCCAGACGATCGCCCCCGGGAGGCCCGATCGCGCGCAAGAAGGGCTTCCTGCGGACGGCTTCGTGTTTTGCTGCTTCAACACGATCCACAAGCTCCTGCCTGCCGTGTTCGGGGTATGGATGAACCTGCTGCATCGTGTGCCTGGCAGCGTGCTTTGGCTGCGGCAAAACAACGACGCGGTCGTCGGCAATCTGCGCCGGGAGGCGGCGAGTCGGGGCATATCTTCCGACCGCCTGGTCTTCGCGCAGCGCAAGCCGATGCCGGAGCACCTGGCGCGGCACCAGCTCGCCGATCTCTTTCTCGACACGTTTCCTTCTGGGGCGCAGACGACCGGCTGGCATTCGTTGTTTGCCGGCCTGCCCTTCATCGCGATCAGCGGCGAGTCCTTCTTCTCGCGGGTGAGTCTCAGCCTGCTGCAGGCGGCGGGATTGCCGGAACTCTGCGTCGATTCTCTCGAGGCGTACGAGCGTCTGGCGTTGAAGCTCGCCCAGGAGCGTGACCTTCTGGCGAGCTTTCGCGCGCGGCTTCAGGCGGCACGCACCACCCGACCGCTGTTCGACAGCGAGCGCTATCGACGCCATCTCGAGACGGCATATCGGCTGATGTACGAGCGTTGCCTCGCGGGCCAACCGGCCGCCGACTTAGACGTCCCGCCATAGCCTCCGGCGGCGGCACGGTCTAGATTCCCCGGCCCATGGGAACGCTCGCAACGCTTGCACAACGGTGGTTCGGCCACGCCGACTCCATTGGCCATCGGCCCGCGACCCGCGAGCAGCTCTTCATCGACCAGCTGACCATCGCCGGCCGCGACGCCGGCGTCATTCTCGATGTCGGCGCCCAGCACGGCCAGAACGCCCTGCTCTACCATCGTGACTTCCCGCGAGCGCGCATCTTCGCGTTCGAGCCTGCCCCCGACAATCTGGCCCGCACGCGGGCCGAGATCGCCGGCAAGGACCGCATCGAGGCGATCGGCGCGGCGGTGGGCGACTCTGTGGGCGAGATCGAGCTCCATCTCAACAGCCACGACGGCACGCACTCGCGCCTGCCGATCGGCGATACGCGCTACTGGGAACAGCCGGTGCAGGCGCTGGGCACGGCCGCGGTGCCGGCCACGACCATCGACGCCTTCCTGGCCGAGCGCGGGATTGCCGACGTCGACATCCTGGCGATGGACATCCAGGGTGGGGAGTTGCCTGCTTTGCGCGGCGCGCGCGGCGCGCTCGAAGCCGGCCGCATCGGCCTGATCGCGATCGAGGTGCTGTTCAAGCCGATCTATCGCGACGTGCCGCTGTTCTGGGAAATCGGCGCGTTGCTCGATCGGGCGGGCTACAGCTTGTTCGGCCTCTACGATTGCGTCTACGCGGCCGGCAATCCCAGGGTCCTGTCATGGGCCGACGCGCTGTTCGTCGGCCCCCGCCATCAGAAGCTTAGCTGAGGCCGCGTTTCACACGACGACGTTGACGATCCGGTTGGGCACCACGATGACGCGCTTGGGCGCCTTGCCGTCGAGCGCGCGTACGATCTCGGGCAAGGCGAGCGCCGCCTTCTCGGCGACGTCCTTGGGGGCATCCTTGGCCAGCTGGATCGTCGCCCGCAGTTTGCCGTTCAATTGCACGGCGATCGTCGCGGTATCGTCGACCAGCAGCGCGTCCTCGGCCGCCGGCCAGGGCGCATCGGCGAGCAGGGTCTTGTGGCCGAGTGCCTGCCACAGCTCCTCGGCGAGGTGCGGCGTCATCGGACCGATCAGGCGCACGAAGATCTCCAGCGCCTCGCGCTGCGCCCACTTGGTGGCATCGTCCGTGGCCTCGACGCCGCCGATGGTGTTGGCGAGCTCATAGAGCCGCGCCACCGCCTTGTTGAAATGGAAGGCTTCGATGTCGGTCGACACGCCGGCGATGGCGCGATGGGCGGCCCGGCGCAGGTCGAGGGCGGCGGGCGGGAACGACGCTGGCCGGTCGGCCCCCGCCGGCGGCAGCCCGGCCATTGCTTCGCTGGCAATGCGGTGCAGGCGTTGCTGGAAGCGCCAGGCGCCGGTGACGCCTGCCTCGGTCCATTCGAGGTCGCGCTCGGGCGGGCTGTCGGAGAGCATGAACCAGCGCGCGGTATCGGCGCCGTAGTCGCGAATGATCTGGTCCGGGTCGACGACGTTCTTCTTCGACTTGGACATCTTCTCCGAGCGGCCGACCTCGACCGGCGTCGTATCGGAGGCGCGCACGATCTTGCCGTCGACCCGCTCGATCTCCTCGGGGGTCAGCCAGCTGCCGTCGCTCGCGCGATAGGTCTCGTGGCAGACCATGCCCTGGGTGAACAGGCCGTCGAACGGCTCGTCGCGGCTGGTCATCTGGACTTCGCGCATGGCGCGCGTCCAGAAGCGCGAATAGAGCAGATGCAGGATCGCGTGCTCGACGCCGCCGATATACTGGTCGACCGGCATCCAGTAGTGGTTCTCCTCGCGGTCGAACGGCGCCGTTTCCAGATGGGGCGAGGTGAAGCGGTCGAAGTACCAGCTCGAATCGATGAAGGTGTCGAACGTATCGGTCTCGCGCCGCCCGTTGCCGCCGCACTTGGGGCACGCCACGTGCTTCCACGTCGGGTGGTGGTCGAGCGGGTTGCCGGGCCGGTCGAACGTCACGTCGTCGGGCAGCTTCACCGGCAGGTCCTTCTCCGGCACCGGCACGACGCCGCACTTGTCGCAATGAATGGCGGGGATCGGGCATCCCCAGTAGCGCTGGCGCGACACCAGCCAGTCGCGCAGGCGGTACTGGATGGTGCCCTTGCCCACGGCCATCTTCTCGAGGCGCGCGATGACCTTGGCCTTCGCCTCCTCGACCTCGAGGCCGTTCAGGAAATCCGAGTTGATGATGATGCCGTCCTCGACGAACGCCGCCTCGGCGACGCTGAACTTCGACGGGTCGGCATCCTTCGGCATCACCACTGGAATGATCGGCAGGCCGTACTTGCGGGCGAACTCGTGATCGCGCTCGTCGTGGCCCGGGCAACCGAAGATCGCACCCGTGCCGTATTCCATCAGCACGAAGTTGGCGGCGTAAACCGGCATCGTCTTGCCGGGGATGAGCGGATGCCTGGCGAGCAGCGGCAGCTTGTAGCCCTGCTTCTCCGCCGTCTCGATCTCGGCCGCCGCCGTGCCGGTCTTGCGGCATTCCTCGATGAAGCGCTGCAGGCCGGGATCCTTGCCGGCGAGTTCGGTGACGACCGGATGATCGACCGACAGGGCGGTAAACGAGGCGCCGTAGAGCGTGTCGGGCCGGGTGGTGAAGATCTCGAGCCGTCCGCGGTCGGCGCCGGACTCGTCGGTCAGCTGCCAGAACACGCGCGCGCCGCGGCTCTTGCCGATCCAGTTGGCCTGCATTAGGCGCACCTTCTCCGGCCAGCGGTCCAGGGTGGCGAGGCGCTCGAGCAGCTCGTCGGCGAAATGTGTGATCTTCAGGTTCCACTGGGTGAGCTTGCGGCGCTCGACGGTGGCGCCGGTGCGCCAGCCCTTGCCCTCGATCACCTGCTCGTTGGCGAGCACGGTGTTGTCGACGGGATCCCAGTTGACCCATGCCTCCTTGCGGTAGGCCAGCCCCGCCTTCCAGAAGTCGAGAAACATCTTCTGCTCGTGCCGGTAATACTCGGGATCGCAGGTCGCGAGCTCGCGACTCCAGTCGAGCGACAGGCCCATCGACTTCAGCTGCGTCTTCATGGTGGCGATATTGTCGTAGGTCCACGCCTTGGGATGGATCTTCTTCTCCATCGCCGCGTTTTCGGCCGGCAGCCCGAAGGCATCCCATCCCATGGGATGCAGCACGTTGAAGCCGCGGGCGCGCTTGTAGCGGGCGATCACGTCGCCTTGCGTGTAGTTGCGGACGTGGCCCATGTGGATGCGCCCCGACGGGTAGGGGAACATCTCGAGCACGTAATACTTGGGCCGCGCGCGATCCATCCGGGCACGAAAGGTCTGGCGATCGTCCCAGACCTTCTGCCACTTGGCCTCGGTCTCGCGGAAATTGTAGCGAACGGGCGTCGAAGACACGGAATGCAGGTCCTGAAAAAACTGAGGCCGCAGCGGATGCCCGGTGCGGCCTCTTTCGTCAAGCCTTGCAGGAGATCGGCGGCCCCGTCCAGCCGCCCGTCCCGCGACCCTTCTAGCCGCCCTGAGCGATGCGCAGCTGGCGGGCCCGCGTCAGGATGGCGTTCTCGATGTCGATGTTGGTGCGCGGATCGACCTGGGCGTCGACCCAGCCGCCGCCCTTGGGGCTGGTCTGCTGCTTGAAGACCGCCACCCGCACGCCGTCCGCCCTGAGTTCGCGGTCGAGGATGGTGATTTGCACCTTCATGCGTTCGGTGGGCTGCTCGGCCGGGGTGTACCAGTCGGTGATGATGACCCCGCCGAACGGATCGGCCGAGACGAGCGGGATGAAGTTGATGGTGTCGAGCGAGGCCCGCCACAAATAGGCGTTCACGGCGACGCCCACGCCTTCGCCGCCGACCTTCTTGTCGGCCTTGGAGCCGAAAATGCCCCCCGGCCCGAACAGGGTGCCGGTTTCCTTGCTGTTGCCGCCGAGGCCCTGGGACATGTCGCGGCGATTTCGATCGCCCGAGGGGCCGCTCCGGGTCTCTTTGACATCCTCTCCGCCGCTGCAGGCGGCCAGCCAGCTCGCCGCGGCGAGCGCCATCAAGAGCGTGCCCAGATATTTCATCCCTCGCCTGACACCCGACATGTTGCGCCCTTGGAGATTTCGCCTACGACAAAGGCGCCGGACCATAAAGCATCACGTCGTCCAATCGCAAGCAGCCCAACAGCGCATGTGAGTTTAGTGCAGAAACTAACAATAGGTACTATAGAAAAACTAACACAAGAAGCGGTCGAAATTGTGACAAAGACGCCACACGTGCGGGGATAATCGTGCGGCGCGGCGACCATTTCTTGACCCTCGTTTGGCGCGAGTGTTTTATTCCCGAGCCGCATTGGCGGGGCCCGTGAGTCGCTGCGTTTTGGCTTCCACTACCGCCGGTCGGACAGGCCTTTTGGTACGTACCAGTTTCTGATCAACGAGAGAGGGAGAATGATGAAAAAGCTTCTACTGGGTTCGACCGCCCTGGTCGCCGGTGGACTGATGGCCGCCCCGGCCATGGCAGCTGACCCGATCAAGATCGGCCTCGGCGGCTACTACCAGTTCTTCGTGAATGCCGGCGGTATCGAAAGCGTCTACGCGCTGAACGGTAACTCCTTGCAGTACAAGGGTCTCAGCTTCTACCAAGAGGGTGAGATCTACTTCAACGGCCAGACCAAGCTGGACAACGGCACGACCATCGGTCTGCAGGTCGAGCTCGAAGGCTGGAACCCGGCTGGATCGAACGGTAACCCCAACTCGGCCGGCGTGGTCGCAGGTGGTCAGGCCGTCAGCCAGATCGACGAAGCCTACCTGTTCGCCTTCGGCGACTGGGGCCGCGTCGAGTTCGGTTCGCGCGACCAAGCCACGTACCGCATGTACTACGGCACGCCTTCGGCGGTCGGCGTGTACCTCGGCTTCTTCCAGCACAACTCCAACGCGACCTGGATCGGCGCTGCGGCTGGTGTGAACAAGGCTGCCCAGGGCATCTCGTTCTTCACCATCGGCGGCCAGATGCAGGACGTGAACCGCATCAACTACTACACGCCTCGTTTCATGGGCTTGCAGGTCGGCGTGGGCTTCGCCCCGAAGGTCAACACGGGCGGTTCGCTCCGCGTCGGTGGCCCGGGCATCGTCGGCGTTTGCGGCTTCAACGACGCCCAAGCTCAGGCGGTCTGCCCCACGAACGACTACTCGTGGCAGAACTTCGTTGACGTCGGCGCCAACTACCTGAACAAGTTCGGCGACGTCACGGTCGCTCTGTTCGGCGCTTGGATGTACGCCCAGTTCGTTCCGGGTTACACGCCGCTTGCTTCGCAGGCGAGCTTGATCTCCGGCGCGAACAACTACGACTGGGTCCAGTGGGTCGTCGGTGCGCAGTTCGGCTACGCCGGCTTCACGGTCGGTGGCTCGTACGGCTACGACAACCTCGGTCTCGGCTCGAACTACTATACCGGCGTCGACAACGCGAACCGCAAGTGGACCGCTGGTATCATGTACGAGACGGGTCCGTGGCAGATGTCGTTCGGCTGGGGCTACGTCATCAACAACAACGGTAACGGATCGGTGTCCGCGGGCTTCATCAACCCGGGCACGAGCGTCATCGGCATCAACGCGGCAGCCAACTCGCAGGCCGCGTTCGGTCAGAACCTCAACGCCGGCGCTCTGTCGTTCGGTACGGAACAGACCAACAAGTTCGAAATCGGCGCCAGCTACGCGCTCGGACCGGGCATCAAGGTGCTCGGCGGCGGCGTGTACTACAACGTCTCCGGTCCGTCGAACCTCACTGCCCAGCAGTCCTGGCAGCTGTTCCTCGGTATGGACCTGCGCTTCTAGTCGCGCAGACAGCAATCGAAACGGAAAGAGCGGGCGCAAGCCCGCTCTTTTCATTTGGGGCGCCCGTTCCCGAGGCGCCCTATCTGGCCGTCCGACGGCCCACCAGATTGACGAACAGGGTCGGCAGGTAGGTACGCGACACAGGCAGGCGCTCGGTCGCCTGGCGCGCCAGGATCGCGCGATTGTCCTCATGGTCCAGGACGAGCTGGAACAGGCCCTGCTCGACGGCGCCCGCCCGCGATTCGAGTTCGGGCCGGCCGTCGCGCTCGACCCGGTAGGCGACGTCGAGGCCGACATCGCCCCCGCTGTAAAAGGCCGACAGGACCTCCAGCCGGCCGAACATCAGCATCAATCCGCGCAGGGAGAAGCGCCAATAGTCGTCCGGCGTGGCGTGAAAGGCCTGCGACCACGGCGTGGCGATATAGGCGAGCGCCCGAGGCCCCAGCAGGGCTTCGATGTTGCGGGCGGCGCGCCGGGGGTCGCGGGTGTGCTCCAGCACGTGACAGCAGATCACCAGGTCGAACGGCCGTTGCCCGAGGGCCGACGCCAGCACCTTGGGCGAACTGCAGATGTCGAGCACCCGGTCGACGTTGCTGCCCTCGAGCAAGTCGATCCCGATGAACTCCGCGCCGCTGAACCGCTTGGCCAGGAGGGAGCGCCAATTTCGTTCGTTGCGATCAGAGACTGACGGGCGGGAACCGACCTGCAGGATGCGCGGCGAGCGTCGGCCGACGGTCTCGCCCAGCCGGTCGAGCAGCAATTCGACCTCGCGTGTCACGCTGGTGCCGACGACCCGCAGTTCGCCCCTATGCTCGGCCCTGGGGTCCGAGCCGGCGGCGCCGCTCATTCGCGCACGACCACGATGTGCAGTCGCCGCGGCCCGTGCGCCCCGAGCTCGATGGTCTGCTCGATGTCGGCGGTGCGCGAGGGGCCGGTAATGGTGTTCACCGTGCGCGGCATGCGGTTCTTGCCGTAGCGCTCGCGCAACTTCACCCATACCTCCTCGTACCCGCCGGCGATGTCGGCTTCGCGCAGCACCACGACATGGGTGTCCGGCAGCAGGTTGAGACTGACCGGATGGTCGGGGCCCGACGCCGTCACCAGCGTTCCGGTTTCGGCAATGCCGGCAAAGGCGCCCGTGATCGACACCTGGTCGCTGCCCCGGCCGGCGCCACGGCGCAGCGACAGCATCGGCTGGCTTGCCCAATCATAGGCATCGAGCAGCGGCGAGGGGGCCATCGCCGCCTGAGCAGGAAGATTGTTGCGCGCGAGATAGGCCGCCACTTCGCCTGCCACTTCTGCCGCGCCGACGCGGGCGACCGTGGCGTTGGTGGCCTCCGCCCACTGGCAGAACAGGGCGACCCGCTCGGCCGGCGGCAACCGGGCGCGCGCCACGGCGGGACCGCGCGGCGGCTCGGCGAGCCGTGTCTCGACCGCCTGGCGCGCGGCACCGTCCAGTTCGCCGCGACGCAGGGACCGGCGGATGCCGTTCAGGACCTGGGATCGTGCGGATCCGCTCATGGCCGGGTGCGTGCTCCTCCATGGCGAGCCCATTGGGCATGGAAGGTGCCGCCGGCGGGCGGTGCGGGAAAGTCGCGAAAGCGCGTCCAGCCGCCGGCGAGCGGCAGGGCCTGGTAGCGGCCGGTGGCGCGGCCGAACAAGGCGAGCAGCCGGTTGGCGAGGCCGGTGACGCGGCGATAGAGCTTGGGTCGCCGGGCGGCGAAAGCCCACAGGGCGAGGCCCTGGCGCACTGCCTTGGGCGTCAGATGGCGCTCGAACTCGCGCTCGCGCCAATGGCGCATCAGGCTCGGCAGGGGAATGCGGACCGGGCAGACGCTTTCGCAGCGGCCGCAGAAGGTCGACGCGTTGGGCAGGTTGCCCGCCTCCTCGACCCCGATCAGCTGCGGCGTCAGCACCGCGCCGATCGGCCCGGGATAGACCCAGCCGTAGGCGTGACCGCCGATCGCGCCATAGACCGGGCAATGGTTCATGCAGGCGCCGCAACGGATGCAGCGCAGCATGTCCTGCA
>CAZHQA010000124.1:0-15108 GCA_964533955.1 uncultured Reyranella sp.
CTCGACAAGGCTCTGGCCGCGCTGCCCGGCCGCAAGCTCATCTTCACCGCGGGCGACGTGCCGCACGCCGAGAAGGTGATGGAGCGGCTGGGCGTGGCGCATCACTTCGAGGCGATCTTCGACATCGTGGCCGGCGACTACTGGCCCAAGCCGCACCAGGCGATCTACGACAAGCTGGTCGTCAAGCACGATGTCGATCCCACGCGAGCGGCCTTCGCCGATGATATCGCGGTGAACCTGAAGCCCGCGCACGACATGGGCATGCGCACGGTGTGGATCCGCACCGAGGAGAGCGTGAAGCGCGCCGAAGGCCTCAGCCTCGACCACATCCACCACCAGACCGACGACCTCGCGACCTGGCTCGCCGAGTGGGTCGCGCAGAGGAGCATCGAGAAGTGAAGATCCTGATCCTGGGCGCCGGCGCGGTCGGAGGGTATTGGGGCGCTCGCCTGCACCAGGCCGGCGTCGACGTCACCTTCCTGCTGCGCGAGAAGCGCGCCGAGACGGTGCGCAAGAACGGCCTGGTGGTGAAGAGCCCGAAGACCGGCGATGCGGTGCTGCCGGTGAAGGTCGTCACCCGGGCCGGCGACGGTGGCCCTTACGAAGTCATCATCCTCGCCTGCAAGGGCTACGATCTGCCGTCGGCGCTCGACGCCATCGCGCCGGCGGTCGGCGCCGCCACCACCATCGTGCCGATCCTGAACGGCCACATGCACTTCGCCATCCTCGATGCTCGCTTCGGCAAGGAGAAGATCGCGGGCGGCCTGGCGCGCATCGGCGGCATGCTGGGGCCGAACGGCGAGATCCTGCATTCGGGCGCGTCGGGCGTGTCGTTCGGCGAGCGTGACGGCAAGCCGGCCCGACCGGCGCTGGTCGAGCTCGATCAGGCTTGCAAGAAGGCCGGCATCGCGGGCGGACTCAATCCAAACATCAATCAGGATCTGTGGGACAAGTGGATCATGCTGGGCGCGATCGCCGGCATGTGCTCGGCGATGCGCGGCACGGTCGGCGACATCGCCGAATCCGAGGACGGCGCGGCGATCATGAGTGAGACCCTGGAAGAGTGCTGCAAGGTCGCCCAGGCCGAGGGATATCCGCCGGCCGACGCGGTCGTAGGCGCGATCAGGGCCAGCCTGACCCAGAAGGGCGGCAAGAGCGTCGCTTCCATCCTGGGCGACATCGAGAAGGGCGGCGCGGTCGAGGCCAAGTCGATCGTCGGCGATATGCTCGCCCGGGCGCGCAAGTACGGCATCCCGGCACCCAATTTGCGCTTCGCTTACGCCCACCTGCAAACATATGAAGCGCGGCGGGCGCGCGGAGGCTTGAAATGAAGACCCTGATCCTCGGCGCCGGCGCGATCGGCGGCTATATCGGCGGCCGCCTGCAGCAGAGCGGCGCCGACGTCACGTTCCTCGTCCGCCCCATGCGTCAGGCGGCGCTCGCCAGGAGCGGCCTCGTCATCAAGAGCCCGAAGGGCGACATCACCCAGAAGGTGAAGACGGTGCTGAAGGGCGGCGAGGGTGGCCCCTACGACATCGTGTTGTTGACCAACAAGGCCTATGACCTCGACTCCGCGATCGAGGCGATCGCGCCCGCCATCGGGCCTGACGCCACGATCGTGCCGCTGCTCAACGGCCTGAATCACCTCGATGTGCTGGACGCGAAATTCGGCGCCGGCCGGGTCGCCGGCGGCGTCGCCAGGATCGGCGTCGCGCTCTCGCCCGAGGGCGAGATCCGGCACACCAGCCCGTTCGCCGCCTTTTCCGTCGGCGAGCGCAACGGCAAGGTTGCCCGCGCGTCGCTGGTCGAGTTCGCCGGAGCGATCAAGAAGGCCGGCCTCGATGGCGGCCTGCACGACAACATCGTCCAGGACCTGTGGGACAAGTGGGTGTTCCTGTGCACGCTGGCCGCGCTCTGCTGCCTGATGCGCGGCACCTCCGGCGACATCCTGGCGGCCGAGGAAGGCCAGGCCATCGTGCTCGAGACGCTCGAGGAATGCCGCAAGGTGGCGGCCGCCTCGGGCCACGATCCGAGCCCGCAGGGTCTCGGCTTCGCCCGCCAGTCGCTCAGCCAAAAGGGTTCGCTGTTCGCCGCCTCGATGCTGCACGACCTCGAGAAGGGCGCGATGGTCGAGGCCGATCACGTGGTGGGCGACATGATCGCGCGCGGCAGGAAGTCGGGCGTCGCCACGCCCAACCTGCGGCTCGCTTATGCCCATTTGCAGGTCTATCTGGCGCGCCGGGCGCGCGGCGGAATCGGCAAGCCAGCCCTTTGAGTCCGGCCGGCGGGTTGAAAGCCCCTGCCGGGGGACCTACGTTTTGGCGATGTCTCATGGGAGTGCTCTCATGCGTGACGTCGTGCGTAACCGCTCGGTTCCCCAGATCATCGTCAGCACCACCGACTACGAGCGGCTGACCGATCTCGCCAACGCTTCGCTGCAGCGCCTGCCCGCCGTGGCGCAGGAACTGCTGGACGAGATGGATCGCGCCCGGGTCGTCGAACCCGCCGCGCTGCCGGCCGACGTCGTGCGCATGGGCTCGACCGTGACGTTCAAGGCCGACGACGGCCAGACGCGGACGCTGAAGCTCGTCTATCCGGCCGACGAGAGCCTCGATGAGCACCGCATCTCGGTGATGACTCCGGTCGGCGCCGCGCTGATCGGCCTCGCTGTCGGCCAGTCGATCTCGTGGACGGCGCGCGACGGCAAGCACCATCGCCTCACCGTGACCGAGGTCGCTACCTGATCGCGCCTGCCGCCCGCGGCAGGAAAAGCGACAGCTCGGGGAACAGGATGATCAGCATCAGCCCGACCAGCAGCGCTCCGATATAGGGCAGGTACGAGCGCCAGTGCTGGCCGACCGACAGGTTGGCGAAGCGCAGCGCCATCAGCAGTCCGACGCCCATCGGCGGCAGGAACAGGCCGATGCCGACCGACGCCGTGGTCACGATGTTGAAGTGGTAGGGATCGATTCCCATCTTTTCCGCGATCGGGAACACCACCGGGATCAGCACCACCGCGGCCGGCAGTCCCTCCAGCACCATGCCGAACATCATGGTGATCAGCGCGATCGCCACCAGGAACAGCCAGGGCGCCGACTTGAGCGGCGCCAGCGCGGTGGCGAGCAGGCCCGGCACGCCCGAAACGCCCATCAGGTACTGGAACACCGAGGCGACGGCGAGCAGGAATACGACCGCCGCGGTCAGGATGGCGCTGTCGTAGGCGAGCCTGGCCATCTCGCGAAAGCTGACGTTGCGATAGTGGAAGCGCGCCGCCAGGAAGGAATAGCCCGCCACCACGGCGCCCGCTTCGGTGGCGGTGAAGACGCCGAGGAAGAAGCCGCCCAGGATGACGATGGGAATGACCAGCGGCACCGCCGCGCGCTTTGCCGTGCCGGCGAGCAGGGCCACGCTGGGCCGAGTGTCGACCGGCCAGTCGTATTTGCGGGCGCGAAACCAGACCAGCACCATCAGGCAGACCATGATGGTGGCGGCCGGCACGAAGCCCGCCAGGAACAGCGCCACCGCCGAAGTGTTGGTGACCTGCGCGATCACGATCATGAAGATCGCGGGTGGCACCAGCATGCCCATGGCGGTGCCGGCGGCGATCAGCGACGCCGAATCCTCGCGCCGGTAGCCCGCCTTGGTGAGCGGCGGCATCAGGGCCGAGCCGAGGGCGGAAACCTCGGCCATCTTGGATCCGCAGATGTCGGAGAAGAAATAGGCGACCACGATCACCGACATGCCGAGCCCGCCCTTGACCCAGCCGACCAGGGCGCGCGCGAAGTCGACCAGCGCGCTGCTCATCCCGCATTTTTCCATCAGGCCGCCGGCGAAGACGAAGGCCGGGATGGCAAGCAGCACCCAGCTCTGCGAGCCAGACACCATGCTCGAGGACAGGATCTGCAGGTCGTAGCCGCCGAGCCACAGCCCGGCCAGGCCCGACACGCCCAGCGCGAACACGATGGGCATGGAGAAGACGATCAGGACGACGAAGATCGCGGCAACGACAAGCAGCAGCATGTCAGTGCGCGCCGTCAGGCCGCGGCGGCGGCCGGTCCACGATCATGGAAATGGCATAGATCGCCAGCAGCGCGCCGCCCACCACCACCGAGGCGTAGAGCACGGCGAGGTTGATCGACAGCCCCGGCGTCACCAGCGTGTAGTTCAGCAGGCAGAGCTTGACGCCGTACCAGGCGGCGACGGCGCCCAGGAAGGCGATCAGAAGATAGTGGATGCGCTCGACGATCAGCCGGCCGCGCGGCGTGAAGTGGAGCACGTGCAGGGTGAAGTGGCTGCGCTCGCGCACGCCGATCGCCGCGCCCAGCAGGGTGAGCCAGGCGAGCATCATCTCGCCCACCTCCTCGACCCAGGTGAAGGGGATCGGATCGACGTCGAGCCAATCCGTCACCGGGATCATCACGTAGCGCAGGAACACGCCGATCAGCAGGTTGACGATGGCGACGACCAGGAGCAGCGAGACGACGACCTTGGGGATGCTGGCGACGAACCTCGCCATCCCCTAGGCCTTGACCCCCTCGATCTCCTCCCACAGCGCGCCGAACTGCTGCTTGTAGGCCGGCCAGATCTTCTCCTGCGCGACCTTGCGGAACAGATCGACCTTGGCCTCGACCACGGTCATGCCCTTGGGGTCGAGCTCCTTCTTGGCGGCGGCGAAGTTGTCGACCGATTCGGTGAGCTGGCGGCACTTCTCCTGCGCCTCGCGGCTGGTGTCGAGCATCAGCTTCTTGTGCGCATCCGACAGGCTCTCCCAGGTGGCGAGGTTCATGGTGTTGAGCGTCGGGCCGTAATTGTGGAAGGTCATCGAGCAGTATTTTGAGACCTCGTAGATCTTGAGCGCGATCTGGTTGACGATCGGCAGATCGCCGCCGTCGATCACGCCCGACTTGGCGGCCGAGATCACCTCGCCCCAGGCCATCGGCACGGCATTGCCGCCGAGTCCGTTGATGGTATCGCCGAACACCTTGGCCTGCTGCACGCGGATCTTGGCGCCGCGCAGGTCCTTGGGCTCGACGATCGCCTTCTTCGACGTCCAGAAGTGGCGGAAGCCGTAGTCGAAGAAGCACATCGTCTTCAGCTTGTACTTTTCCTGGAACTGCTTATCGAGCGTGTCGCCGATCTTGCCGTTGAACATCTTGTAGGCGTGGTCGTAGCTCTGAACGAGGTAGGGCACCAGGAAGACACCCATCTCGGGAAACACCGTGGCCGCCGCGCCGCCCGGATTGCCCATCTGGACGTTGCCCGACTTCACCGCGTTCATGATCTCCAGCTCCTTGCTCATCAAGGTTGCGCCGAAGAACTGCATGTCGAGCTCGCCGTTGGAGCGCTTGCGCACTTCCTGGGCCTGCCAGTCGAAGGCCACGGCGGCAGATTCGGGAATGGCATTGAGGTGGGCCATCACCAGCTTGATCGGCGCGGCGCGCGCGATCGTGGGCGCAAGGCCGGTCGCGATGATGCCGGCCATGCCGCCATGTATCAGGCTGCGGCGGCGCAGGGCAGGCACGTTCCGGCTGCTGATGTTCATGATCGTCTTCGTCATGGAGGCCCTCCCAGGCGCAAAATCGTTGTGAAAATCCTATACGGCCGGGCGGGACGCGGGAAGCGCTATGGCCGGTAACGAAGCAGTGCGCCGCCGAATGCCGCGAAGATGATTCCGCTCAGACGATTGATGCGGCGTTGCCAGACGGCGCGCGCGAGATAGCGGAGAGACCGCGCGCGCTCAGGCCCACGGTGACGTAGGCGCAGCTCTCGACGGCGAGAAAGGTGATGCCGAGCACCGCGAACTGCGGGGCGAGCGCGGCATCGGGCGAGATGAATTGCGGGAAGAACGCCGCGGCGAACACCAGGAGCTTGGGGTTGCTGATGCCGACCAGGAAGCCGCCGCGAAAGTGCGCAAAGCGGCTGGCCGTTTCGCGCGGCGAGGCCGACGTCGGCGCTAGGTCGACGACGGGCGCGCGCCACGCCTGGATGCCGAGGAACACGAGATAGGCCGCGCCGGCGATCTTGAGGATCTCGAAGGCGGTCGGCACGGCCAGCATGAAGGCGCTGACGCCGGCCACCGACGCGGTGAGGATCAGCGCCAGGGCCAGCAGGCAGCCGGCCATGGCGAGCATCGCCGGACCGAAACCGAAGCGGATGCTGCGCGTCGTGACGTAGAAGATGTTCGGTCCCGGCGTGCAGGAGATCAGGACGACCGCGCCGAGATAGAGCCAGAACGTCTGGAACGTCACTGCGCCGCCATCGCCATGTTGTGCGCGCCTTGCGAGACGTGGAAGCGGTCGAGCACGTGGCCGGGCCCCTTGGCGTGCTTGACGTAGTCCTTGCCGTCGAACGTCCTGATGCCGTTGCAGAACACGCCGTGCACGCCGGTCGGCCGGCGGATGGTGCGCCGCCCGCCGCCCGGCAGGTCGGCGACCCGCTCGGCCGGCGACACGCCGACCGTGGCCGCATCGAACAGCAGGAGATCGGCCTGCGCGCCGACCGCGATGCGGCCGCGATTGGGAATGCCGTAGAGATCGGCCGGATGGCTGGTCAGCCGGCGCACGCCCTCGGCGATGTCGAAGTCGCCGCGCTCGCGCACCCAGCGGGCGAGGAAATGCAGGCCGAACCCCGCATCGCACATATAGATGAGGTGGGCGCCGGCATCGGACAGCGCCACCACGCCGGCCTCGTGCTTCAGCAGCCGCGCCACGCCGTCGTCGCCGACATTGAGGAAGCGGCCGAGGAAGGCGGTCTCGAGGTTCTCGTCGAGGCTGAGGTCGAGCACGACGTCGAGCGGGTCGCGATGCTCGCTCGCGGCGATCTCGGCGGCATAGCGGTTGACGTACCGGGCATTTGCGGGCTTGTGCGCCACCGCCACCATGACGCGGTCCCAGTTGCCCTGGAAGATCATGCCCGGCCGCACGGTCTTGACGTCGGCGCGGAACTTCTCGCGCCACGAGGCGTCGCGGAACACCGTCTTCAGCTGCTCGGGCGAGTAGGCCTTGATCGGGTCGAACGCCGAATGGCTGTAGAACGGATAGGCGTTGGCCATCGTGAAGTCGAAGCTGAGCGGCTGGCAGGGGATCTGGATGTAGAGCCCGTTGCCGCGGTGGATCGCGGCGGCGCACTCGTCGAACATCCGGATGGCACGCTCGGGGGCTTGCTCGTTGTGCATCGCCACGCCGGTGCCCTGGAAGAACGGCCGGCCATACTTGGCGGCCATCGGCTCGAGCTCGCCCGGCGTCTTCACGCCCGAGGCGATCTCGACCACGCCGCGGCCGCGCACGCCCATGGCGCTGACCAGCGCATCGAGCTCCGACATCGGCGCAATGGTCGACGGCATCGGCACGCCGCCATAGCCCGAATGGTTGAGCGAATAGGAGGCGCCGAGGCCGATCGCGCCGTGCGCCATGGCTTCCGACACCATGGCCTTCATCTGGGCCAGCTCTTCGGGCGTGGCCTCCGCCCGTTCGGACGCGGCCTCGCCCATCACCGCCGTGCGGATGGTCGAATGGCCGGCCAGCACGGCCAGGTTGGCGTAGGCGCCGCGCCGGCGCAGCATCGCCATGTAGTCGGCGAAGCTTTCGAAGTCCCATTGGATGCCGGTGCGCAGGGCGTCGAGATCCATGCCCTCGACGACCGACAGGTTGCGGATCACGAGGTCGCGCGACTTGGGCAGCGCGGGCGCGATGCCGAAGCCGCAATTGCCCATCACCGCCGTGGTGACGCCGAGCGACGGCGACGGCGAGAGCGTGGCGTCCCACGTCACCTGGGCGTCGTAATGGGTGTGGACGTCGACGATGCCGGGCGCCAGCGTGAGGCCGTCGGCGTCGATCGTCTCCGCACCGTTGCCCTTGATCTCGCCAATGGCGGCGATCTTTCCGTCCTTGACCGCGAGATCGGCGCGCCGCGGCTCGTGGCCAAGGCCATCGACGATGGTGGCGCCGCGAATGACGAGATCTGCCATGTCTACCTCCGTCGGCTGAGTGCGCCGTAAGCGGCCAGCGCCGCGTGATTGACGAGATCGCTCACCGTGGCGCCCATCTGCACGATCTGCACCGGCTTCTCGAGCCCGTCGATCACCGGGCCGATCACCGTGACGCCGCCCAGCTTCTGCATCAGCCGCGACGAGATGTGGGCGGAGTGAAGCCCCGGCATGACCAGCACGTTGGCCGGGCCGGTCAGGCGGGCGAACGGATAGGTCGACTTCAGCAGCTCGTAGTCGAGCGCCATGTCGGCCTGCATCTCGCCGTCGTACTCGAAATCCACCTTCTCCGCGTCGAGCAGGCGGATGGCCTTGCGGATGCGGTCGATGCGCTCGATCTCGCGGCTGCCGAAGTTGGAGAACGACATGAAGGCGACGCGCGGCTCGTGGCCCATGGTGCGGGCATTCTGGGCCATCTGCTTGGCGATCGTCGCCATCTGCTCGGGCGTCGGCGTCTCGTTGATCGAGGTGTCGGCCAGGAACACCGTGCCGTGCCGCGCCACCACGACCGAATAGCCGATCGGCACCTTGCCGGGCTGCTCGTTGATCACGCGCTTGACGTCGCCGTAGCACTCGGGGAAGCGCCGCGTCAGGCCGGTCACGATGCCGTCGGCATCGCCCATTGCCACCATGCAGGCGCCGAACACGTTGCGGCCCTGGTTGACCATGCGCTGCACGTCGCGGCGCAGGTAGCCGTCGCGCTGCAGGCGCTTGTAGACCAGCTCGGTATAGGGGGCGTTGCGCGTCGACAGCCGGGCATTGTGGATCTCGATGCCGTCGGTGGCGGTGATACCGACCGACTTCATGGCCTCGCGCACCTGCTCCTCGCGGCCGATCAGGATCGGCGTGCCGTAGCCGTTGTCGCGGAACACCACGGCGGCGCGGATGGTGCGTTCCTCCTCGCCCTCGGCAAAGACGATGCGCTGCGGGTTGGCCTTGACCTGCTCGAACAGGCTCTGCAGCCAGTGGTTGGTCGGATCGAGCCGGCCCGAGAGCTGGCTGCGGTAGTCCGCCATGTCGGCGATCCTGCGCCGCGCCACGCCCGAATCCATCGCCGCCTGCGCCACCGCCGACGACACGACGGAGATCAGGCGCGGATCGAACGGCACCGGCACGATGTACTCCGGCCCGTAGCGCAGGCGCCGGCCGGAATAGGCGCGGTCGACTTCGTCGGGCACGTCCTCGCGGGCGAGCTTGGCCAGCGCCTCGGCGGCGGCGACCTTCATCTCCTCGTTGATGGTGCGGGCGCGCACGTCGAGCGCGCCGCGGAAGATGTAGGGGAAGCCCAGCACGTTGTTGATCTGGTTGGCATAGTCCGAGCGGCCGGTGGCGATGATGGCGTCCGGCCGGGCGGCACGGGCGTCCTCCGGCGTGATCTCGGGATCGGGGTTGGCCATGGCGAAGATGATCGGCTTGGGCGCCATCGACTTCACCATGTCCTGGGTCACCGCGCCCTTGACCGACAGGCCGAAGAAGACATCGGCGCCTTCCATCGCCTCCTTGAGCGTGCGCGCCTTGGTGCGCACCGCGTGGGCGCTCTTCCACTGGTTCATGCCTTCGGTGCGGCCCTGCCAGATGACACCCTTGGTATCGACCAGGATGGCGTTCTCGTGCGGCAGGCCCATCGCCTTGATCAGCTCGATGCAGGCGATCGACGCGGCGCCCGCGCCGTTCACCACCAGCTTGATGTCCTTGATGTCGCGGCCGGTGAGATGGAGCGCGTTGATCAGGCCGGCGGCCGAGATGATGGCGGTGCCGTGCTGGTCGTCGTGGAAGATCGGGATGTCCATCAGCTCGCGCAGACGCTGCTCGATGATGAAGCACTCCGGCGCCTTGATGTCCTCGAGGTTGATGCCGCCGAAGGTCGGTCCCAGGAAGCGCACGCAGTTGACGAATTCGTCGACGTCCTTGGTGTCGACCTCGAGGTCCATGCAGTCGACGTCGGCAAAGCGCTTGAACAGCACGGCCTTGCCTTCCATCACCGGCTTGCCGGCGAGGGCGCCGATGTCGCCCAGGCCGAGCACGGCGGTGCCGTTGGAGATCACGGCCACGAGGTTGCCGCGCGAGGTGTAGTCGTAGGCGGTGTCGGGGTCCTTGTAGATCTCGATGCAGGGCGCGGCGACGCCCGGCGAGTAGGCGAGCGCCAGGTCGCGCTGGGTGACCAGCGGCTTGGTGGCGATGATCTCGATCTTGCCGGGCCGTCCGGACTTGTGCATGCGCAGCGAATCGCCGTCGAGATCGCCCATCTCGCTGCTGACAGCCGCTTCCGCGCCGGTGCTCGCCATTGTCGTTTCACTCCCGCTTTCGCCGGCATATTGGCGTTTATCGGATGCGGGTACCAGACGGCGCGCGCCAAGCTATCTCGCGCTGCAACGCGACTGTGAAATAGCGACGCCGACGTTCACTCCGGCGGCGGCGGCAGCGTCAGCATGTCGTTGAATTTCCGGCGCGCCGCGTCGTCGTCGATCCTGGTCGTGACCGGCGACGCATCGGAGCCTTTGGGCTGGGCGAGGTGCGCGAGACCGGGCAATGCCACGACCAGCGCCAGCACCGCGAGCTGTGCCGCGAGATAGGGCGCGAGGGCGCGCGCCAGCGGCCGGATCGCGGTCTTCTGCGCCATGGCGCTGCGCGCCATCATCACGGCATAGCCGCTGGGGGGCACCAGGAACGACGCCTGCAGCGCGAGCAGCGCCAGCACCGATATCCAGATGGCGTCGGGCGCCTGGGTCAGGATCGGCGGCATGACGATCGGTACGATCACGAACACGATCTCGAAGGCATCGAGCACGAAAGCGGCCAGCGCGAACACGATCAGCACGGCGATCGCCGCCCCCGTGGCGCCGCCCGGCACCTGCTTGATCCAGACATCGAGCAGGCGATCGGTGCCGAAGGCGCGAAACACCAGGGTGAAGGTGGTCGCCGCCACGAACAGCGCGAACAACGCACCCGTCACCGCCATGGTGTCGCGCAGCACGTGCGAGAACACGCCGGCGCGAAGGCCGCCGGTCGCCCATCCGAACAGCAGCAGCGCCGTGCCGCCCATGGCGGCGGCCTCGACGGCATAGAAGTAGCCGGCGGCGACGCCGGCCAGCAGACCGACCACGAACACCGCGGCGACCGCTGCCGTGGCCCATTCGCCGGCCGTCGGACGCTCGGGAGCGGTGCGCACCGGCGCACGGCGGCCGAGCACCCAGGCCACGACCAGGCAGAGCGCCAGGAACATCGCCGCCGGCACCAGGGCGCCGCGAAAGATGTCCTGGGTGTTGACGATGCGCACCATCGCCTTGGTGACGTTGGTCGCCTCGGTATGGGCGCGCATCATCGCGTCGCCCAGCAGGATCAGCACCAGCGACGGCGGGATGACGACGCCGAGCGTGCTGGCGACGCAGACCAGCGCCGTGCTTTGCGCCGCCGGCACGCCGCGCGCCGCGAGCTTGGGCGCGACGCTGCGCGACAGCATGGCGACACTGGCGCCGACCGAGCCGTTCATCGGCGCCAGCAGTGCGCCCAGCCCGAGGGTCGCCAGGGCCGGCGCGCCGCCGCTGTGGCGACCCAGCGCCACGCCGCAGCGGAACAGCCGGTCGGCGAGCGGCAGGCGGTTGAGCAGCGCGCCCATGAAGACATAGAGCGGCAGCGCCTGCAGGAGATCGGTCTCCAGCAGCCCGATGATGCGGCCGGGCAGGGCGGTGAGCAGGGGGAAGACGATGCCGCCGGCCAGCACCCCGACCGCCGCGAACAGGCCCGCCACGCCCATCAGCACGGCATAGGCCGGCAACCCGGTCGCCAGCAGCACGATGGCCACGGCGAGCAGCATCCAGAGGCCGGCCGACTCCATCTAGGGACCCCGCGCCGGCCGCAGCGCGTCGAGCAGCGTCTGCAGGAGCGCCAGCGCGGCAAGCAGCAGGGTGGCCACCTTGATCAGGAAGTAGCCGGGATTGAAGGTTTCCGGGAACTTCTCCAGCACCATCACCGAACGTTCGACGGTGGGCGCCACCGCCCAGATCATGAAGACCGTCCACGGCACGACGCACAGAAGCGTGCCCCAGCGCGCGATCGCCGAGCGCGTGGCCGCCGGATAGTCGTGCGCGATGGCGTCGACCGCGAGGTGGGTGCGCTCGCGCGTGGCGAAGGTCATGGCCAGGCTGATATAGAGCGCGAAGATCCACTGGCCGAGATCGTTGGCCTCGCGCGAGCCCCATTGCACGAAGTCGCGCAACGGCCACTGCAGGAACAGGATCAGCGCGACCGGCAGCACCAGCCAGCGGCCGGCCTCGATCAGCCGGCCGAGCGCTCGATCCACGGCGTCGAGCCAACCCATTCGTGTGCTCCCCCCGATTGGCGCGGCATGCTAGCCCTTATCGATGTCCGATCCCAACGACGAAGTCCTGATCGGCCGGCTGGTGCGTGCCGTCGGCGGCGTGCCGGGCATCCGCGCCATCGTGCTGGGCGGTTCGCGGGCGCGGGGCGAGGCGACTGCGGCGTCCGACTACGACATCGGCCTCTACTACGACTCTGCCGAGCCGATCGACATCGGACGGCTTGCCAAGGCGGCCATGCTGCTGCCGGGCGCGGCCAGTTCGTCGGTCACCGCGGTGGGCGAATGGGGGCCGTGGATCAACGGCGGCGCGTGGCTCATGGTCGATGGTCGCCGGGTCGACCTGCTTTATCGTGACCTCGGCAAGGTGGGTGCGGTGGTTGCCGATTGCCGCGCCGGCAGGATCGAGCGCGTCTACCAGCCCGGCCATCCGCATGCCTTCGTGTCGTCGATCTACATGGGCGAGGTGGCGCTCGGCCGGGTGCTGTGGGATCCGGACCACGTGCTCGCGGCCCTCAAGCGTCAGTGCCGGCCCTATCCGCCGGCGCTCGCCGAAGCGCTGATCAGGACCTTCTTCTGGGAAGCCCGCTTCGCGCTCGAGAATGCCGACCACGGCCGCGCGCGCCAGGATCCCGCCTACGTCGCGGGCTGCGCCTTCCGCTCGGTCGCCTGCCTCTGCCAGAGCCTGTTCGCCCACAATCGCGCGTGGCTCCTGAACGAGAAGGGCGCCGTGCAGGGAGTCGAGCGGCTGGCGATCAAGCCGGCGAACTTCGCGCGGCGGGTCCAACAGGCAGTGAGCGCGGGCGCCGCAGGCCTGCCGCACCTGATGGCGCTGGTCGAGGAAGCGGCGGCACATCTGAACGACCCTCCCTCCTCCTCGGGGGAGGTCCCCCTGTAGTCGGCGGTGGAGGGGAAGCAGCGTTGTTCACGCTATCCCCGTTCGGCGCGTGGCGAGGGGCGGAGGCCGTGTGTTAAGCCCGTCCCGTGCCCGACAACAGCTCCCAGACGATCCCGGCCGACGCCACGCCGATGATGCGCCAGTACCTGGCGATCAAGGCGGCGCATCCCGATCACCTGGTCTTCTATCGCATGGGCGATTTCTACGAGCTGTTCTTCGACGATGCGGTCAAGGCCTCGGCGGCGCTCGACATCGCGCTGACCAAGCGCGGCCAGCACCTCGGGGAAGACATCAAGATGTGCGGCGTGCCGGTGCACAGCCACGAGGCCTACCTGTCGCGGCTGATCCGCCAGGGCTTCAAGGTCGCCGTCTGCGAGCAGGTCGAGGATCCGGCCGAGGCCAAGAAGCGCGGCGCCAAGTCGGTGGTCGAGCGCGCCGTGGTGCGGGTGATCACGCCCGGCACCCTGACCGAGGACGCACTGCTCGATGCGCGCAGCCACAACTATCTGGCGGCGCTCGCCGAGGCCCAGGGCGAGCTGGCGCTGGCCTGGCTCGATCTCTCGACCGCCGACTTCGCCACCCAGCCGCTCGTGCCCGGCCAGCTCGCGGCGGCCCTGGCGCGGCTGGCGCCGGGCGAGCTGCTGGTGCCTGATCGCCTGCTCGCTCGCGATGGCCTGAAGGCAACGCTGGAGGAATGGAACGCCGCGCTCACGCCGCTGCCCTCGGCGCGCTTCGATTCGGACAATGCCCGCAAGCGCCTGCAGACGGCGTTCAACGTCGCCGTGCTCGACAGCTTCGGCGCCTTCTCGCGCGCCGAGGTCGCTGCCTGCGGCGCCCTGCTCGACTATGTCGAGCTGACGCAGGCCGGCAAGCGGCCGGCGCTCGCGCCGCCGCGCCGCGAGCGGGCCGACGGCACGATGGAGATCGACCCCGCGACGCGGCGCAATCTCGAGCTGGTGCGCGGGCTGGACGGCCGGCGCGACGGCAGCCTGCTCGCCGCCGTCGATCGCACCCTGACCGGGCCGGGCGCGCGGCTCCTGGCCGAGCGATTGGCCGCCCCGCTCACCGACAAGGCCGAGATCGAGCGGCGGCTCGACCTGGTGCAGCTCTTCGCCGAGCGCCCGGCGTTGCGCGAGAAGGTCCGCGAGGCGCTGCGGCGCACCCCCGACGTCGAGCGCGCCCTGCAGCGCCTGTCGGTCGGCCGCGGCGGGCCGCGCGACCTCGCCGCCCTGCGCGATGGCCTCGATTCGGCGGAGGCCCTGTCGGCGCTACTCGGCGCCGAGCCCGAGGCGTTGATGCCGCCGCCGGCGCCGCTGGCCGCGATCGTCGAGGCGGCGAAGGGCCATCGCCCGCTGATCGAGGCTCTCGCAGCGGCGCTGGCCGACGAGCCGCCCCTGCTTGCGCGCGACGGCGGCTTCATCCGCATGGGCTATCGCGCCGAGCTCGACGGGCAGCGCACCCTGCGCGACGACAGTCGCAAGACCGTGGCGGCGCTCGAAGCCAGGTACAGGAACTCGACCGGCGTGCCGTCGCTCAAGATCCGGCACAACAACATGATCGGCTATCACATCGAGGTGACGGCAACGCACGCCGACAAGCTCGATCTTGCGGCGCTCGGCTTCGCGCGCCGCCAGTCGATGTCCAACGCCACGCGCTTCAGCACCGCCGAGCTCGCCGACCTCGAGACCCGCATCGGCCGCGCCGCCGACCAGGCGCTGGCGCTCGAGCTTGCGATCTTCGAGGCGCTGGTCGGCGAGGTGATGGCGGTCTCGGCGGCGGTGGCGGCGGCGGGACGCGCCCTTGCCGCCCTCGACGTGGCGGCGGCGCAGGCCGAGCTCGCGGCCCGCGGCAACAAATTTCGGCCGGTGCTGGCCCAGGAGGCGGCCATCAACAAAGTCGGCGGCCGGCATC
>CAZHQA010000125.1:0-15095 GCA_964533955.1 uncultured Reyranella sp.
CGGCGACGAACAGCGTCTGACCGTCAGGCTTGGCGGCCGCCGCGGCGCGCAGGCCAATCGAGCCGGCGGCACCGCCCTTGTTGTCGATCACGATCGTCTGGCCGATGACCGGAGTCATGACCTGCGCCAGCTCGCGGGCATTGATGTCCGTGCTGCCGCCGGCGGCGTAGCCGACGACGAAGGTCACCGGGCCGGTTGGCCAGGTGGCCTGAGCATGGGCCTGCCACGGCAGCAGGAGAGAGCCACCACCCAGCGCGAGGGCGTGGCGGCGCGTCAAGAACGTCATGGATCTGCCTCCTAGTTCTTGCCCTGCACGTATTTGCCCGCGCCGTCGCCGGCGAGCTTGCCGAGCACGGCGCCCGATACCAGCCCCGTGCCGCCGGGGTAATTGTGATAAAACAGCCCACCCACCAGCTCGCCCGCGGCGAACAGGCCGGGGATCGGATGGCCGTCGGTGCTCTCGACCGCGCCCTCATTGCTGATTTTCAGGCCGCCGAAGGTGAAGGTGAGGCCGCAGGTCACCGCGTAGGCCTCGAACGGCGGTGTATCAATCAGGTTGGCCCAGTTGCTCTTCGGCACGGCGAGACCGCGAGTGCTGCGGCCGTCCTTGATCGCCGGGTTGAACGGCACCTCGGTCATCACCGCGGCGTTCCACTCCTTGATGGTCTTGAGGAACTGCTGTTCGTCGACGCCTTCCAGCTTCTTGGCCAGCTCCTCGATGGTATCGGCGCGCACCTTGGTAATGCGCTTGATGCGGTATTCGTCGCGCAGCTTGTCGAGCACCTTGCTGTCGAAGATCTGCCAGGCGAACTGCTGTGGCTGGGCCAGAATCACCGCGCCGTACTTGGCGTAGGTGTAGTTCCGGAAGTCGGCGCCCTCGTCGACGAAACGCAGGCCGTTGGCGTTGACCATGATGCCGAGCGGGTAGGAGTGCTTCTGGAAGTTGTCGCCGACCTCGAGGTCGCCGAACTCCGGGGCGTTCATGTCCCAGCCGACGGCGTGGCCGCCCGACCAGTTGCCGTGCGGCTTGGCGCCGACCGCCAGCGCCATGTTGATGCCGGCGCCCGTGTTGAACCGCGTGCCGCGAACCTTGGCGAGATCCCACGTCGGGCCGAGATAGCGCGTGCGCATCTCGGCGTTGCTCTCGAAGCCGCCGCACGCCAGCACCACGGCCTTGGCACCGATCCTCACCTTGCGGCCCTTGTGGCGAGCGATCGCGCCGCGCACCACGCCGTCCTCTTCGATCAGCGACACCGCCGCCGTCTCGTAGTGGATCGGGATGCCGGCCTTGACCGCCGCCTTGTGCTCGAGATCGACCAGGCCCGGGCCGCCACCCCACGCTTCGACCGCGAGACCACCCCAGAACTTGTACTTGCCGTTCACCTTGAAGGCCTGCCGGCCGTACGACGGCTGGAAGCGCACGCCCTTGGTGCGCATCCATTTCAGGGTCTCGAAGCTCCGGCCGATCAGGATGTCGGTGAGCTCGGGATCGCAGCGATAGTTGGTCACCCGGCCCATGTCGTCGAGATACTGGTCGGCCGAATAGCTGCCGAAATCGACGTCGCGCTTCTCGTCCTCGGTGAGATCGTAGAGTTGCACCAGATCCTCGACGCCCGAGAACACCACGCGCATGGCACCGGCGGTGTAGCTCGAATTGCCGCCGCGCTCTTCCTGCGGCGCGGCCTCGAGCATCGCCACGGAGGGGCCATGCTCGCGCGCCGCCAGCGCGGCGCACGCTGCCGCATTGCCCGCACCAACCACCAGAACGTCGACCTGGAAATCGTCCACTTTGCACTCCTCAAATTCCCGGCCAGACTTACCCCTTCTGGCCTAGAAATTCGAGCAGCTCGACCCGATGACGCCCAGGAAGACGAAGTCGTGGCAGACGCGGCCGGGGTGCCGCGGGTCGGGATAGGGTTCTTTGCTGACGCTGCGCGTCGTGGAGGCGTATTCCCAGCCGTGTGCCAGCATGCATTGCTTGTAGGCGTCGGGCGTATCCGATCCGATCTTGACCACGCCGACTTGTGCATCGCACACCTGCGACGCCGCCTGCAGGTCGGCATCGCTGCTCGCTTCGCCAACCGAGTTGTAGATGGAGTTCTGCTCATTGTAAGCGCCGGCAGACGAGCACGCCGAGGCCCCCAGCAAGGCGAGAGCGACGGACAGGGCAAGGTGTTTCATTGTTGCCTCGAAGTTTACATCCTGCAGGCGATACGTGTGTTGCTGCATGGTCATTCCCGCACGTTTGCGTGTCCGGAGCGGAGTTGTTCGTGTGCGTCGCCTTTGGCCCGGACATTGCTGTAGAATGTCTCCATGGGTGATCGTTTTGACCGTCAGGGCGCCCGCCATCCCAACGTGGAGGCCCTGCTGCGCCGGCCGGGCATCGGCCACAACAATGGGCCAACCTTCGACATGTCGTGGGAAGCCTGGGTGTGGCGCCGCGCCTCGGCCAAGGCCTGGAAGACCCCGTCGCCGGAGGTCGCGAGAATGCGTATCAGGCGCGCGGAGCGGCTGGGTATCACCTACAAGGAATTGACCGCGGCCCTGATGAACAGCGGCGCCAATCTGGGCGCTGCCATCATGCCGCTGTCTCTCGCCGCACGCGTGCGCCGCGGTGCGAAAGGCGAGATCGTGGTCGAGCCGCGGAATTTCGTGGCGGCGCTGCTTGCGAAATTCGGCGGCCGGCTGTTTCTGCTGGGCGACATCGATGCCGTCCCGGCCCTCACCGACGCGGAGCGCGCCGAGTTCCTGGCGATCGTCAATCGCAGCCTCGACGGCAAGGTCGAGGCGATCGGCTGGGGCCACGACGGACCGGCCATCCGCGCGCTCCTGAAGTCGAACGCAGTGCCGCACCAGGAGGCGTTCCTGATCGGCGCCGGCATGGCGCACCAGGTGCTGGGCGAGGGCGCAGGCCTGCCGCTTGTAAAAGATATCGACAACTGGTTCTCATAGGAGCGCGCCACTCCAGTGGCGCATCTTCTCATGGCTCATGAGCGCCACTGGAGTGGCGCGCTCCGATGAATATGATTCCTCCCTTGAAGGGCGTCCGCGTCGTCGAACTCACGCACACGATCCTCGGCCCTTCCTGCGGCATGATCCTCGCCGACCTTGGCGCTGAGGTGATCAAGGTCGAGCCGGTCGACGGCGATCGTACGCGCCGGCTCAAGGGCTTCGGCGGCGGCTTCTTCGGCTATTTCAATCGCAACAAGAAGAGCCTGGCGCTCGACGCGGATTCTCCCGAGGGCCGCAAGGTGCTGGTCAAGCTCCTGCAATCGGCCGACGTCCTGATCGAGAATTTCGCACCCGGTTCGATGGCCAAGCGCGGGCTGGGGCCGGAGCATCTCGAGAAGATCAACCCGAGCCTCGTGTATTGCGCGCTCAAGGGCTTCCTGCCGGGACCGTACGAGAAGCGGCCGGCGCTCGACGAGGTCGTGCAGATGATGGGCGGGCTTGCCTACATGACCGGGCCGAGCGGCCGGCCGCTGCGCGCCGGCACGTCGGTGGTCGACATCATGGGCGGCATGTTCGGCGCCTTCGGCACCGTGCTCGCTCTCAAGCAGCGCGACCGCACGGGCAAGGGCGGGCTGGTCGAGAGCGCGCTTTTCGAATCCGTCGTCTTCCTGATGGGCCAGCACCTCGCGATCACGGCGATGAACGGCGCGCCGCCGCCGCCCATGCCCGAACGTGTGAGCTCGTGGGCGGTCTACGAGATCTTCGCCACGGCCGACGCCCAGCAGGTCTTTATCGGCATCACCTCGGACGGCCAGTGGAAGCGCTTCTGCGAGTTCTTCAAGCAGGAGGCGCTGGCCGCCGACCCCAAGCTGGCGAGCAACAATCAGCGCATCGAGGCGCGGCCCTGGCTGATCCCGAAGGTGGCCGAGGTGTTCAAGACCTACAGCAAGGACGCGCTCGAGCAGATGTGCCTTGCTGCCGACATCTCCTTTGCGCCGGTAGCGCGGCCGCAGGACCTGTTCGACCACCCGCATCTCCTGGCCAACGGCTCGCTCGCGCCCACCACCTTGCCGGGCGGGGTGAAGACGCGCCTGCCGCTCCTGCCGTTCCAGATGTTCGGCTGGCGACCGCCTCTCGTCAGCGATCCACCGGAAGTCGGCCAGCACAACGACGAGGTGCTGTCGGAGATCGGCTACGACAAGGCGGCCATCGCCGCGCTCGAGGCGGCGGGCGCGCTGGGACCGAAGTGACGGCAATGCACGGCCGGACGATCGCGCTCGCGGTCGCTGCCTGCGGCTGGCTGCTCGCCGGCGTCCTCGTTTTCGCCCTCGTCGTGCACGTCGGATTCTTCGCGATCGCTGTGATTGGCCTGATGCTGTGGTTCATTTGCGTGCGCATGGAGCTGGAAAAGGATGCGGCTGTGGGCACCGGCCGCACGCCCGAACTGATTGGCCTTCAGCACGAGGCGCGCGAGCGCATGTCGTTCGAGCAGCGGGCCGCGTGGCAGGAGGAGCAGTCCCTCATGCTGCAGTCGGTTCGCTTCTTCAAGAACCTCGGCACGGGCCTGACGCTGATTGGCGCCGTCGGCTTCCTCTATTTCCAGTTCTAGCGCGTGCGCCGGACAGTGACGCGCCCCCGGCGATGAATCAGCTTTTCGCCGCGTGCGTGGCGGGCGCCGATTCCTTGTCGCCGAAGGCCGGATAGTCAGGATCGAGCAGGAACGGGTGGGGCCCGCTGAACTGGCCGATGAAGGCGGTGTGGGTGATCAGCCCGGCGCCGTCCTGCCAGAGATGCAGGTGATAGCCCGGCGGCTCCATGGTGAAGGTGGCGTCGTCGTGCGGCTTGAGGTCGAGGACGACCTGGTGGGCGACCGAAGGCGAGACGCTGCCGATCGTGCCGGCCCAGCGGATCTGGATCGAGCGGTGATGGTGGCCACAGGCGACGCGCTCGATATTGCTGCGCCCGCGCAGGATCTCCGCCATCGCCGGCGCGTTGCGGCAGTTGATTGAATCCATGTGCTGCAGGCCGGTCGGGAAGGGCGGGTGGTGCATGAAGATCATGGTCGGGCGATCGGGCTGCTCGTCGAGCCGCGCCTTCAGCCAGGCAAGCCTCGGCGCATCCATCTCGCCGTGGCCTTTGCCGGGCACGACGGTGTCGAGCACGATCACGCGCAACGGCTGGTTCTCGATGGTGTAGTGCAGGTGCTCGCCGGTCATCGGCAGATAGCCCTGGCGGCCGAAGACGCGCCGCATGTTGTCCCGCCGGTCGTGGTTGCCGGGCAGCAGATACACCGGCATGGCAAGCGGCTTCAGAATGTCGCGCAGCAACTCGTACTCCTCGACCAGCCCGCAGTCGGTGAGGTCTCCCGAGGCGACGACCAGGTCGGGCTGGCGCGGCTGCGCGGCGATCGAGGCGACCGCTGCGCGCAGCATCGCCTCGGTATCGACCACGCCATAGGCCATCTTGCCGGAAGGCCGGATGTGCATGTCTGTGATCTGGGCGATGAGCGTCATGGTCATGGACTCCTCTCGATCCGGAGTATATCGACCTTTTCCCGATCCGGTTGAACAGCGGTTTCACCGTCAAGCACGGCCATGTCAGCGACCGCGTCCACGAGCTATCAGGCGCGGCGCGCCTGCCACGCGCGGGAGAATAGCCTGAGCGGAATTGCCGCGAAGGGGCGTGTTAGAGCCGCCCACCGGCCCGCAGGCGGGGCACTGGAAATGTCACCGATGACACTGCGCGAAATCACGGTGACCGGCGGATTGCGCAGGCTAGAATACTCCTCGGCAGTCGCGTCCAGATCGACCACGTTGCCGTTCGAGACGTAGACCCGGTCGGCGATCGAGGCATTGATTTTCACGCCACCGCCTCTTGTGTTGGGCGGCGGAGCCGGCAGGCGACTGACGAAAAAATTTTCCAGCGTCGACCATTCGGCACCGGATCCCTTGGTGCCGTTCGTGCCGCGGTTGCGGAATTTTACGCCGACGGCGCCGCTGCGGGTGTGGGCGCCTGGTTTGACGTTGACTACTTCGACGTTGTGCAAATGGACTTGGCCGCGCACGTCGATGCCACGCTCGCCGCGATTTTCATATTGCGGATGCGGGTACAGCTGGCTGTGATCACGGATGGCAACATTGCGCATCAATGCGCGCGGACCCGCCGTCTTCATGTGGCTGATATAGGGGCGTTCAATCTGTCCCTTCATCGCCTTGAAGTCGATCCCGTCATCGCCGGACTGTTTGACCACCACATTGCGCAGCGTGTTGTTGGCGAACACTTCGGGGTCATCGCGCCGCGACTTGAAGAAGATGCCGTAACCACCGACTGACTCGACCACGACGTCCCGGATGGAAACAAATGTGGGATCGCGCCGCACCGCAATGCCGACCCCACCCGGATCCATCGAATGGAGGTTGCCGCCTACCGTCATGCGCTCGATGCAGACGGCAGGAGCCAGGACGGTGATTACCGCAGACTTTGCACCGTCGAGTTGCACGCGGGTCGCCCGCATGCCGGCGCAGATCAAGGTCATACCCGGCGTTGCCAGCCGAACCGGAGCCTTGCCGGAGTTGCTACTGCGGACGCGCCAGACACCCGGTGGCACATAGAGAGTACCACCGTGCCGCTTCTCGATTTCCAATAAGGCAGCGGCGAACGCCGCGGTCACGCTCGCCGAATCACCCGGGTCGATCGGCCCCTGAAAGAACGTCCGCAAATCGAGGACGGAGGCGTCCGCGCGTGCCGACGACCCGCGCCTCATGCCGGCTGCAGCCGTCGAATGGCCTCGGTCGAGATGCAAATGCCTTCGACATCCGGCGCGACACTGCGCGCTTGGCCGCCGGAGAGGCCAATGTACATGCCGCTCACGACGGTTTTGCCACTGCCCGAGCCAAAGTGCAGCCCGGTATGTCCGGTCGCCACAGGCTCGATGTGGAGTTGGCTTATGTGGCAGCGCGCGTGCAGCCTGATCGCCGCGCACGATCGATCCGCTGCTCGCTTGCCGAAGTCGCGGATGACGATGTCTGACAGAAAGATGCCGGATGAACTCTGGTCGGGCGCCAGCGTGATGGCGCCCAACCCGGTGTCCTCAAGAAAGAGTTCTTCCAGAAACACGTAGTTGACGAGTCCCGTGCCGAACACGATGGCGTGGGCGGACACGTTGCGGATTCGCAAGCGGCGGAGGATGGCATAGCTCGAGCCACCGGTGACGAGCACGGCGTGCGAGGCCGTCGCTCCGGCGCCGCCGGCTTCGCCATCGAACCCCAGCGACTCGATGGCCCAACCTTCTCCGGTGCCCCGGCCGTTCGGGGAATCCACAACGATGAACGGGAGGGCTTGGCCCGGCAGCATCGTCAGAGTGGTTGCCGTCAGCCCGGCGCCGCGCAAGGTGACATGGTCGGCGAGTATCAGGCTTCCGGAGAGCGGCCATACACCCGATGGCAAGGCGACAGTGCCGCCGCCATTGGCATGCGCTTCATCGATTGCCGATTGGATGGCTGCGCTATTGTCCTCGCCTGATACGCAGCGCGGGCAATAGGTGTCGAGCATCCGCTGAATCCTTCGATTGCAGACTATGCGTCATTATACACAGTATGTGAGCATACAGTATGCGATCCGAGGAATGCCAACACGGTTGGTGCAATTGAATATGGCAGCAACGTCCGCCTGAGGCGCGTGCTTGCTGACGTCGAGAAGCTCCCCCGACGCCGGCACAGTCGCCTCACTGAAGCGCCGAGTGAGGTTGGGGCAGCCTACGGCACCTTGAGTGCCGTCTGGTCGACGTAGGGCTTCATCAGCGTGTCGGCATTCTTCTGCGCATCCTTGACCGCTTGCGCCGCCTTCTTCTTGCCGTTCAGTACGGCCTGGATCTCGTCTTCCAGCGCCTTGCGCACGGCCACGGTCTGGTAGGTGGCGAACCACGGCTTGGCGTAGGGCAGTTGTTCGATCGCTACCTTGGCGTCGGGGTTCTTGGCCATGAAATCCTTCATGTCGGGCGTGTAGTAGGCCGACTTGCGCGGCGCGAAGTAGCCGGTGAACCGGCTCCAGCCGCCCAGGGTCTCGGTCGAGGAGAGCCACTTGGCGAATTTCCAGCCAGCTGCCTTTTGCTCGTCGCTCAGGCCCTTGAACATCACCAGTGAGCCGCCGCCAATCGGCACTGCGTTGCGCACGTTGCGCGGCACGAAGGCCACGCCATAGGCCTGCTTCATGTTCTCGCGCACGAAGGAGAGGCTGCCGGTCGACAGCAGCATCATCGACACCTTGCCGGCCAGGAAGTTGGTCGACAGCGCGCCACCCTCGACCACGCCCTGCTGCATGACCTTGTGCTTGAACACGAGATCCTCGACGAACTGCGCCGCGCCCAGCATGGTCGGCGTGTCGTAATAGACTTCGCCGCCGTACTCCTCGTTGTAGTAGCGCCCGCCGTTCGACATGCAGAGCGCCTCCATGATCCATCCCATGTAGTCGTAGCCCTCGGGCAGCCCGAAGCCCATGTGGTCGGCAGTTGTGAGTTTCCTGGCGGCGTCGACCAGCTCGGCCCAGGTCTGCGGCGGCTTGTCGGGATCCAGCCCGGCCGCCTTGAAGTGCTCCTTGTTGTAGTAGAGCAGCGGCGTCGAGTTCTGGAACGGGATGGCGTAGAGCTCGCCGTCGACCGTGGCGTTGGCCCACAGCGCCGGCCAGAAGTCGTCGAGGAATTTCGGCCGCGTCGTGCCCTCGCTCTTGAGCAGCGGCTCGAGCGAGACGATGTCGCCCGCGATCTTGAGATCGAGCACGAAGTTGGCGCTCATCAGGACCAACCCGGGCGGCTTGCCGGCGTTGGTGGCGGCCTGCGCCTTGAGCTTGGTCTCGTCGTAGCTGCCGGTATAGACGGCCGTGACGGCCACTTCCTTCTGGCTCTCGTTGTAGACCTTGACCAGCCGGGTCATCTCCTTGGCCAGCTTGCCGTCGACCGGGACCGGGAAGAAGAAGTCGATCCGGGTCTGGGCTTGCGCCGCGCCGGCGATGAGCGCGACGGCCATCGCGCTCAGTGAGGAAAGCCACCGCATGAATAGTCTCCCTTATCCTTTGAGGCCTGCGAACATGAAGCTGTTGACGAACTGGCGCTGGAAGACGGCGAACAGGGCGAGCAGCGGGAACATCACCAGCAGGGTACCGGCGGCGAGCAGGCCCCATTCGCGGCCGCCCTCGGTACCGAGCGCGAACGACGCGAGGCCGATGGTCAGCGTCTGCGTGGAAGGCTCGTTCAGCACCATCAAGGGCCAGAGGAACTCGTTCCAGTGCGCCATCAGCGAGACCAGCGAGAAGGCGATCAGGCCGGGCTTGGCCATCGGCAGAAGCACGTGCCACAGGATCTGCCACCAGTGCGCGCCGTCGATCACCGCCGCCTCCTCGAAATCGCGCGGGATCTGGCGGAAGGTCTGGCGCATCAGGAAGGTCCCGAAGGCCGAGGCGAAATACGGCGCCATCACGCCCAACAGCGAGCCGTAGAGGCCGAGGTCGACGATGGTGCGCAGGTTGGGCACGATCAGGATCGGCGGCACCAGCATCAGCTGCAGCAGGAATACGTAGAAGATGAAGTCGCGGCCGGGGAAGCTCAGCCGCGCGAAGGCGTAGCCGGCGAGCGAGATGGTGACGATCTGGACGGCGAGGATGCCGAAGGCCACGATCGCGGTATTGACGTAGTAGACGGCGAAGTCGCCGGTCTCGAGCGCCTCGCGGAAATGAGCAAGCGTCGGTACATAGTCGGGCACCAGCGAGGCCATTCCGAGCCCGCCCGCCGACTGCGGCCGGAACGAGGCGACCAGGGTCCACAGGAATGGTGTCGACCACAGGAGCGCCGTGACCAGCATCAGGCTAGCGACGACGAGGCTGGGGCGCTTCATGGCCGGGGGCGCGCCACTCCAGTGGCGCATCTTGCAGGTTCAAGCGAGGACCGCGCGACTGGAGTCGCGCGCCCCCGGCGATCACGACGCCGCATGTGCGCCTCGCTCCATTGTCTTGAGCGACACCACCGACAGGGCAAGCAGGAACGCCACCGAGAGCAGGCTTGCCGCGGCGGCCTTGCCGGCGGCGAAGTTCTCGTGCGCCTGCTCGAAGATGTAGTAGAGCACCAGCTTGGTGGAGTTGCTCGGCCCGCCCTTGGTCAGGACGATCACATGGTCGACCTGGGTGAGCACGTTGATCAGCGCGATCACCAGCACGAAGGCCGTGGTCGGCGCCAGCAGCGGCACGATGACGTGACGCAACCGTTGCCAGCCGTTGGCGCCGTCGATCGTAGCGGCCTCGAGCACTTCGCCGGGCAGCGTCTGCAGACCGGCGAGATAGAACAGCATGTAGTAGCCTGCGTTCTTCCACACCGTGATGCCGATCAGCGACCACAGCGCGATGTCGGGATCGCCCAGCCAGTTGAAGCCCCGCAGGCCGAGCTTGGCGAGGTAGTAGTCGGCGAGGCCGACGCCCGGCAGGAAGATGAAAAAGAACAGCGAGGCCGCGGCGACCAACGGCACCATCGAGGGGAAGAGCAGGATCGCGCGCAGCACGGCGTTGACGCGGCCCGAGCGCTGGAGCGCCAGCGCGAACAGGAGGGCCAGTGCCATGCTGGGCGGCACGGTGCCCACGGCATAGACGAGGTTGTTGACCACCGACGTGGTGAAGCCCTTGTCGGAGAACAGCGCGACGTAGTTGCCGAGCCCGACGAACAGCGATTCAGTCTTGCCGTGCGGGCGATCATGCAGCGATTCCCAGGCGACGCGCGCGATCGGCAGGTAGGTGAAGGCCGCCAGCAGGACGAGCGAGGGGGCGAGCAGCAGATAGGGCCACGTGCGGCGCGCCAGCCGCGCCCGCGAGCCACGGCGGGACCGGCCGGCCATGGCGAGGGGCGGCGATTGCGCTGCAGCAACGCTTGTCATCGCCGACCGCTACTGTCCCCCCATGATGTGTCCATTTCTGTTTTGTTAAGCCAAGGTTACGTCATTGCCTGGGGAGAGGACAAATCGATGGCGGGGAAGCTCTTGTGGCGGAGATACCTGCATCAGGCGGTCGTGGAGAGCAGCGCCGTTGGCCGAAACTGGCGCTGGATGCTGGCGAGCCTCGGCATTGGCGCCGGGCTGGGTCTGGTCGCCGGCCTGCAGCGGCTGGGTGCCGAGCCGGCCCGGCTGTCCGGTGACGTCGTCATGGCGACGATCCGGGCCGCAGTCATTGTCTTCGTGGTTGCATGGGTGGCAGCGGTGGGCGTCCGTTTTGGCCGCCGGCTGAGGTCGTAGGAAGGGCTGTGGATTTATCTCCGCCTTTCACAAGCGGCCGGGGGCGACATTCGGAACAGACCTAGAACTTGTGTCAATAACTATAATCCAATCAGTAGGTTATTTCCCCACTTGTCGTTCGGAACAAAATAGGTACATTGGCCACCTCACCCCGGCGGACTTATCCGCATTGTCGCTCCTGACGTGAGCGTGGGAGAACCGAGGAGGCAGCCAATGTCGGCGATGCTGAAAGTGGTCGAAAAAGAAGGCATGGAAAACAAGAACAAGGCCTTGGACGCGGCGCTGGCGCAAATCGAGCGCGCCTTCGGCAAGGGCTCGATCATGAAGCTGGGCCAGCGCGAGGCTCTGGAGATCGAGGCGATCTCGACCGGCTCGCTGGGGCTCGATATCGCGCTCGGCATCGGCGGCCTGCCCAAGGGCCGCGTCGTCGAAATCTACGGCCCGGAAAGCTCGGGCAAGACCACGCTCGCGCTGCATGTCATTGCAGAAGCCCAGAAGAAGGGTGGCGCCTGCGCCTTCATCGATGCCGAGCACGCGCTCGACCCCGGCTATGCCAAGAAGCTGGGCGTCGACACCGCCAACCTCCTGATCTCCCAACCCGACGCCGGCGAGCAGGCCCTCGAGATCGCCGACACGCTGGTGCGCTCGGGTGCCATCGACGTGCTGGTGATCGATTCGGTGGCGGCCTTGGTGCCGCGCGCCGAGCTCGAGGGCGAAATGGGCGATTCGCTGCCCGGTCTGCACGCCCGCCTGATGAGCCAGGCGCTGCGCAAGCTCACCGCGACGATCTCCAAGTCCAACACGCTGGTGATCTTCATCAACCAGATCCGCATGAAGATCGGCGTGATGTTCGGCAGTCCCGAGACCACGACCGGCGGCAATGCGCTGAAGTTCTACGCCTCGGTCCGTCTCGACATCCGCCGCATCGGCGCGATCAAGAACGGCGACGACGTGGTCGGCAACCAGACCCGCGTGAAGGTCGTGAAGAACAAGGTGGCGCCACCGTTCAAGGTCGTCGAGTTCGACATCATGTACGGCGAGGGCGTCTCCAAGACCGGCGAGTTGATCGATCTCGGCGAGAAGGCCGGGGTGGTCGAGAAGTCGGGTTCGTGGTTCTCCCATGACGGCCAGCGCATCGGCCAGGGCCGCGAGAACGCCAAGACCTATCTCCGGGAGCATCCCGAGGTTGCCCAGGCGATCGAGCAGAAGGTCCGCGAGAACGCCGGCATCCTGGCGGCGGCGCTGGACGGCTCGAAATCCGAGGACGACGACGAGGACTAGACCTGGCATCGGGGGCACGCCTCCGGCCAGAAGATCTTAGCGGCCTGGTAGACGCCCCCGTCTCCGGTCCGGGCGGTGCTGCTCCCCCACGCGCAGCACCGCCCTTTTTTGTTCGAGGTTGGCGGATGAAGACCTCAGCGGCCGACGAAGGATTCGCCGAGTTCGTGCGCGAACAGCTCGCGCCGCTCGGCCGTCTCGCCACTCGGCGCATGTTCGGAAAGGTGGGCGTATTCTGCGACGGCGTGATGCTCGGAATGATGACCGACAACACGCTCTACTTGCGGGTCGACGACCAGAACCGCGAGACCTTCAAGGAGGCCGCGTCCGCTCCACCGCTCAACTACAGCAAGAAGGGCGAAACCATAGACCTCGCCTTCTGGCGCGTTCCGGAGCGGCTGATTGACGAACCCGACGAACTCCTCGACTGGGCGCGGGCAGCTCTGGCGGCGGCGCATCGGGTGGCGGCGAAGCGCAACCGGACGTCGCCACGGTGAGGGACGCCTGCTTTTCCCTCATTCCAACGGTTACTTGACGGTAACGAGCTTCAGGAAGCGCTCGATCCATTGCGGCCCGCTGCGGCGCTCTGCCTTGCCCGGCCGCGAGCGCGCCCAGTCCAGCAGGAGGGCGAGCGGGAACCAGTCGTCCGCATCGTCCTGCAGGCGGCGCGCGGCGAGAGATACTTTGGGCACGGCGACAGGCCTCACGCCTTCCTGTGCAGGCCCGGCACACAGCTCAGGCGGCGAGGTGACGAGATACTCGCGGCAGACCAGCGGCCGGTCGGCATGGATCGAGCAGCTCTCCTCCTCGAGGAAGGGGCAGGGCACCCGGAGCGCGAAATAGGCGAGCGACATCTCGCGATCGGACCGTGCACCGCGCCGATCGAGGCCGCCGGCCTTGATGGCGGCCGCGGCGTCGGCGAAACGCCGGCCCAGTTCCGTGCGGCGCTCGCTCGGCATCCCATCAAGCAACGCCAGGAGCCGCTCGCCCTCGGTGCGCGAAATCGGGACGAGTTGGCGGCAGCAGGCGCCGCACCCTTTGCGGCAGGAGACTTGCCGGCCGTCAGCGATGCTCTGCTTCTCGGCGGCATCGACTACTGCATTGACCAGATCCTGCAGCGCCGGAACAACCGCCGTCGCAGGCACCGGATTCACCGGCGCCGTGATGGGCTGCACGATCTTCAGGTTGCCGATCGACAGCCGAAGGTTGGCCGTGAGCGTGGCACCGGCAGCGGGTTTGGGCGCCACCGCCGCGGAAGCTCCGGCCGGCGTCCCGCCGAAATCGAACAGCAGGCGATTGACGTAGCGGTTGCGCGGCGTATCGGCCAGGCGACTTGCGACCTCGGCGAAAGCCAGGGGCGGCTGCTCGAGGTCGACCGAATTGGTGTTCGGACCAAGTCCATAGCGCGCCCAGACGATCAAGCGCGGCGACTTCGTGGGCACCAGCCCGCGGTGCAGGGCAATCGTATTCGCCGTGAAGATGGTGCCGGCCTCACCCGAGATGTCGAGCACCGCCTTGCCGAACAGCCGCTCGCAGCGGGCCGAGAAATCGACGCCGAAGAAGTTCCTGAAGCTGTCCAGGGCATCGAACGGCACGTCGTGCGCGCCGGCTGCGCGCGCACGGGCAATCAACTCTTCGGTGCCTTCGAGAGTGTGCGAGCCGGCGACCAGCTGGTGGGGGCCGGCACCCGCGTCCACATCGGTCAAATAGAGAAAGAGAGTGACGAACCGCCAGTCGTCGGTATCGCGATGAAAATACTGGCTGCCGAGGTCGCTCGGATTGCGTGTCGGAAAGGACCACCAGGCATTGATCGAGTAGAGCGTCGGCACGCAGCCCAGCGCCTGCTCGATGAAGTCGACGATCGCCGGGCGATTGAAGAAGTCGACGATGTGCGGCGCGCGCAGGAGCTGGTCGATCGTGTATCCGGCCGTCGTCGACTCGCGGCGCACTTCCTCGAGCGGCCGCAGGCGCCGGTCGGAGCTGAAAATGTGGAAGCCGGCATAGGCCGGCTGCGCTTCGAGATGGCCGCGCAGTTCGGCGACCTTGTCGGCTTCCATCCGGAGCGGATGAACGACGACACCGTCCCGGCGCAGCTTCTCCAGCCCGGGAATGAGCTGACGATCGACCTCGCTATCGGCCTTGCGGAGCGGGGCCTCACGACCGGCGCGCTGGGCCACGATCAGGTCGGCCGCAGCCGACCACATGCAGGACGGCATGCCCTTGCGCACCGCCGCCATGGCACGGCTCATGAACTCCTGATCAATCTCGAGCATGGTCTCGCGGCCTGAGAATACCCATATTCGCCTCGCTTGCCGTATTCTGGACTAGGCCGGCGGGCGCACGCTACAAGGACTGCATCATGGCAAGCGTCAGCGATATCCGTCGCACATTCCTAGAGTACTTCCGGACCAACGGCCACGAGGTCGTGGCGTCGAGCCCGCTCGTGCCGCGCAACGACCCCACCCTGATGTTCACCAACGCCGGGATGGTGCAGTTCAAGAACGTCTTCACCGGGCTGGAGCAGCGGCCCTATTCGCGGGCGACCACCTCGCAGAAGTGCGTGCGCGCCGGCGGCAAGCACAACGATCTGGAGAATGTCGG
>CAZHQA010000126.1:0-14963 GCA_964533955.1 uncultured Reyranella sp.
ACCGACCAAGGGATCGCGCCGGAATCCCAGGATCACTTCGGCCAATCCCCGCTCCATCTTCTGTACCAGGAAGCCGTCGAGCTTCGCCGTCGGCGCATGGGCACGCACGCGCTTCTCGATCTCGCGCGCCGCGATTGCCGCGGCCTGTCCATCCGGCAGGCCGAGTGCGACGCCTCCAGCCTCGGTCTTGTGCGCGATATCCGCCGACAGGATTTTCAGCGCCACCGGCGCTCCGACTTCTGCCGTCGCGGCAGCGACGCGCTTGGCGTCAGGCACCGCCATCGACTTGGCGACCGGAACGCCCAGCGCAGCGAACAGATCGGCGGCGCGGCGCTCGTCGAAGCCGGACCCGCGGCCGGCCAGGAAGGCGTCGATACTCGCCTGGGTCGGATTGGCTTGCACCGGCAATGGCTGCGGCGCGGCATGAAGCAGGCAGGCGGCCATCGCCTCGGCGCACGATTCAGGATGCCGAAAGGCCGCCACGCCGGCTGCCGTCAGGAGCGCCAGCGACTTCTCGGCCGACGGCGTGAGCGCCACGGCAAAGGGCTTCGCCGCCCGGGCAAAGCGCACCAGCGGCTCGACGGCGAGCTCGGGGTTGAACTGGGCCGAGGAGCCGACGACGAACAGCACCGCGTCGTTGTCCGGATCGGCGAGCAGCCGCTCTATGGTTCCCGCCACGATGTCGGGCTTGGCGCCGGCCAGGGTGAGGTCGACCAGCTTGCCGTCGCCTGCCGCGATGCCGAGCGGCTTCAGCCAGTCGACCAGCGCCTGCGGCGGGCCGGCGATGTCGAGGCCGGCCATCGCCATGTTGTCGACCACCATGGCCGCCCCGCCGCCGGTCGTGGTCGCGACAGCGACGCGCTTTCCCTTCGCCGGCGGGCGATCGACCAGCAGCGCCGGCACGTCGACCAGCGATTCGAACATCGTCACGCGCACGATGCCGTGGCGGCGGCAGAAGGCATCGAACGTGGCATCGGAGCCGGCGATGGCACCGGTATGAGATTTGGCCAGCTCCTGGCCAATTTCCGAGCGCCCGAGCTTGTAGGCGATGACCGGTTTGCCCGCGGCATGGGCACGGCGCGCCGCACGGGCAAGACGCTCGCCGTCGCGCAGGGTTTCCATGAACAGCAGGATCGCCCTCGTCTTGGGATCGTCGACCAGCAGGTCGGCGATCTCGCCGACTGCCAGATCGACCTCGTTGCCGACCGAGATCAGCCGCGAGAAGCCGACGCCCCGCGCATCGGCACGCGATAGAAGGGCGCCGATCAGCGATCCGCTCTGGCTCACCAGGCCCCAGCTCCCGGCCCTGAGCCTGTCGATCGCGAAGGCCGCGTTGGCGGTCAATGCCATCGGCGGATCGGTGCTGACGGTCCCGATGCTGTTGGGCCCGACGAGGCGGATGCCGGTATCCGCTACGATTTGTGACAACTCGTCCTGTAGCGAGGCACCGGCCGCGCCGGCATCGGCAAACCCACCCGCCAGGATCGAGGCCACTTTCACGCCGCGCCTGCCGCAGGCTGCGAGCGCAGCCACCGCATCCTTGCCGTTCAACAGGATGTAGGCGTGGTCGATGTCGCCCGGCACGGCATCGATGTCCTTGTATGCCTTCACGCCGAAGATCTCTGCGCGCCCCGGATTGACCGGCAGGATCTCGCCCTTGAAGCCGTGCCTGGCGAGGAAGCGCTGTGGGCGCGATGTCGTACGCTTCTCGTCGGACGAGGCGCCGATCAGCGCGATCCGTTGCGGTTCGAACAGCGGCGTGAAAAGAGAGTCGTGGGCGGTCATGGCGCAAGTATACTCCGGCAATGATCACGCGCCGCAGCCTGCTCGCCGCATCCGCTACCGTTGCCGTGCCGGCACGGGCCGAGGCCTGGCCGACCAAGCCGATCAAGCTGGTGGTGCCCTACGCGCCCGGCGGCACGACCGACGTGGTGGCCCGCGTGAGCGCCGAGTACCTCGGCCGCCAGCTCGGCCAGAACCTCGTGGTCGAGAACCGGCCGGGCAAGGGTGCCACGATCGGCACGTCGCAGGTCGCCAAGGCGACGCCCGACGGCTACACCCTGGTGATGTCGAACGTCGCGGCGATGGCGGTTTCGCCCGCGTTGTATGGCGACCTGGACTACGATCCGGTGCGCGACTTTGTGCACATTACGCTCGCCTCGCTCAATCCCAGCGTGCTGGTTGTCAATCCGTCGTTCGCCGCCCAGACGCTGGCCGACTACGTCGCCTGGGCGCGTGCCAACCCCGACAAGCTCGCCTACGCAACCTCGGGTCCGGGCTCGAGCAACCATATCCTGGGCGTGATGATGGCCCAGGCGACCGGCACCCGGCTGGTGCATGTCCCCTATCGCGGGGCGGGACCGGCGATGCAGGACACGATCGCCGGCATCGTGCCGTCTATGTTCGATTCGCTGCCCTCGGCCGCGCCGCACATCAAGGCCGGAAAGGTGCGCGCGCTGGCGGTCAGCGGCGAGAACCGCAGCGTCGCCTTTCCCGACGTGCCGACCATGAAGGAGTCGGGCTATACTGATCTCATTTCCTATTCCTGGTTCGGCCTGTCGGCCCCGGCCCGAACGCCCGAACCGATCGTCGAGCGCATCGCCCGCGCGATGCAGGTGGTGCTGAAGCTTCCCGAGGTGGTGAAGCGCTGGGAGGAGATCGGTGCGGAGTCCAGCACCAAGACGCCGGCCGAATACACCGCCTTCGTCAAAGCCGAGCTTGAGAAGTGGACGCCGGTGGTGAAGGCTTCCGGCGCCAAGCCTGAGTAGAAGGAGAAAGCCATGACCATCCGTCGCGTAACCACGCCGCTTGCCCCCGAACCGCCGCCCGAACGCTGGTCCAATTGCCTGGTGGTCGACGGCATCGCCTACGTCGCCGGCATGGTTGCGCGCGGCGACGACGTGAAGGATCTCGACGGCAAGGACGAGTACGAGCAAGCCAAGATCATCTTCGGCAAGATCAAGGCCCTGCTCGAGGCGGCCGGCGGCACGATGGCCGACGTCGTCAAGATCATCGTCTATGTCACCAACATCAAGAACAACACCAAGGTCTGGGCGGCGCGCCGCGAGTTCTTCAAAGGCAACTTTCCGGTTTCGACCCTGGTCCAGGTGGCCGCGCTCGCGAGCCCCGAGATCCTGGTCGAGATCGAGGCCATCGCCCACATCGGCAAGGGCGCGCGATAGGACCTCCTTTTCGTCCTGAGCACGGCGAAGGACCTCGCGCCGGCGCAACAGCGCGCTCGCTTGATCAGCGTCAGATCCTTGGCTTCGCTCAGGATGACAACTACATGTGGCTGTACATCCGCTTGCCGGCGACCGGCATGGTCGCCTTGAGGACCGTGCCGCCGGCGACCTTGCTGCTGGATCGCGACACGACGAGATAGAGGTCGGCGCCCGAGAAGGCGATGTTGGTGCAGAAGATGTCGTCGCCCGCATCGACGTGATGGGTCGGCCGTCCGAGATGGTCGAAGCGCCACGCCGTCGTGCTGGGATGCGCAACGACCAGCCCGCCCTCCTCGTCAAGCGCCATGCCGTCCGGCCCGGCATGGCCGCCGGTCATCTGGATGAACAGGCCGACCTTGCTCGCCACCCCGTCGGCCATCAGCGGCAGCCGCCACACCGCGTTGCCGCGCGTCACGCCGACATAGAGCCCGTTCTCGGTCTTGTTCATGACCAGGCCGTTGGGGCTCGGCACGGTGCCGACGAGTTGGGTGAGCTTGCCCGCCGTGTCGTAGCGATAGACCCGGCCGGTCGGGTCGTGCAGGCCGGTCTGGCCCTGGTCGGTGAAGTAGAGATCGCCGTTGGCGGCAAAGAACAGGTCGTTGACGCCCTTGAAGCTCTCCGAGGCACGCGTCTCGATCACCGGCGTCACCTTGCCGCTGCCCGGATCGAGTTGCACGATGCCGCGCCTGTAGTCGGTGATGAAGATGCGGCCGTCCTTGTGGATCTTCAGGCCGTTGGGCCAGCCGTCGTACTCGGTGACCAGAGTCCATTCGCCGGCCGGACTGATGCGGAAAATACGGCCGAAGGGAATGTCGGTGACGTAGAGATTGCCGGCGCGATCGAAACTCGGCCCCTCGAGGAAACAGTCGAGTTCCATGCCCGCAGCGTTGGCGTCGGCCCAGCTCGACTTGCGCTTCCTTCGGAACGACTCCGGCATCCGCGTGAATTGGGCAGCGGGAATGGCTTTTGTCAGTCCGTACATTTCTTCTCCTTCCTCCCTCGATGACGGGGGAGGAAACGTCAGGCCACCTTCACTTCGCGCTCGGCCTTGAGCGCACGCACGGTCTCACGCAGGGCGTGCGCCGTCTTCTCGATCTCTGCGCCACCGTGCGTCGCCGAGACGAAGCCGCCGGGAGCGGCCATGATGTCGACGCCGTGGGTCATCAGTCCCATGCGGATCTTGCCCGTGAGGTTGCCCGCACCACGGGCGCCCTTGAGCTTGGCGAACGGCATCTTGAGCGGATCGAACGTCTTGGGATCGATCGCATCGCCGAACGGATTGGCATAGATCAGGAAGGTCGAGGATTGGCCGTAGATCCCCCACGGCACGCTTTCCTTGACCAGCACCTCGCGCAGCGCGGCGCGCAGTTCGGCCGCGGTCTTGTTGGCCTTCTCGGCCAGGTCCTCGTCGCGCACCAGCGACAGGGCGGTGACGGCGGCAGCCGCCGACAGCGGATTGGCGTTGTAGGTGCCGGGATGAGCGATCTTCTCCTGCTTCCGGGCGGCGCTTGCCGCGTGATCGATGCGATCGAGGATGTCGCGTTTGCCGGCCACGGCGCCGCCCGGCAGACCGCCGGCGACGATCTTGGCCTGGATGCAGAGATCGGGCGTGACACCGAGCGCTTTCTGCGCGCCGCCCGACGACCAGCGGTAGCCGGTGATCACTTCGTCCATCAGCATGACGACGCCCTTCTTCGCCGTGGCATCGCGCACCGCCTGCACGAAGCCCGCCGGCAGCGGCACCTGGCCCCACGAGGCGCCCGACGGCTCGAACATCACCGCGGCGATGTCGTCGCGAGTCTCGATCACCTTGACGACGGCGGCGACGTCGTCAGGCGACAGCAGGATGGTAAGATCGGCCACGCCCTGCGGCACGCCCGGCGTCGTGGTGCCGTCATAGTGCGACGTCGCCCCGGCGGCGACGTTGTCATGCCAGCCGTGGAAGTGGCCCTGGAAGCGCACGATCTTGTCCTTGCCGGTGTGCGCACGGGCGAGCCGGATCGCCATGTGCGAGGCCTCGGTGCCGGACGCGGTGAAGCGCACCTTCTCGGCGCAGGGCGTCAGTTCGCACACCAGCTCGGCCCAGCGCACTTCCAGCTCATGGCTGGAGCCATAGTGCGTGCCGAGATCCATCTGGCGCTTCACGGCGTCGACCACCGCAGGATGGGAATGACCGAGCAGCATGGCGCCGTGGCCGCCGAAGTAATCCACATACTCGTTGCCATCGACGTCCCATTTGCGCGGCCCCTTGGCCCGGGCGACATGGATCGAATAGGGGTCGAGATAGCGGGCATCGTGGGTGATGCCGCTCGGCAGCACCTTGCGGGCGCGCTCAAACAGCGCACCGGATGCCGGGGTCCGGGTCTTGTAATCGGTGATAATCGCCGAATTCGTAGGTGCTGCGCCGTTCATCGACCCTCGCTCTCTTATCGCTCAAACTGGACTAATGGCTGAGCATCGCAAGCCTCGCTTGCTTCGCCAAGGGCCGGCGGCTAAGCACTCCGCCACTTTTCGCACTCTGGAGCCTGCCTTGACCGCTCAAGTGAACATCAAGCCCCGCGGCCGCCAGTTCTTCAACAATCCTGGCCCGACCAACATCCCCGACCGTGTCCTGCGGGCGATGGACCGGCCGGTCATGGACTTCCTGGCGCCGGAATTCCTCGAAATCCACCGGGCCTGCTACGCCGGTGTCAAGCGCGTCCTCAAGACCGACCAGGAGATCTTCTTCCACGCCTCGACCGGTCACGGCGCCTGGGAGGCCGCGGTCGCCAACCTGTTCTCGCCGGGCGAGTTGGTCCTGGTGATCGAGACCGGCTACTTCTCGCTGGGCTTCAAGGAACTGGCCGAGACGCTGGGGCTGAAGGTCGAGGTCGTCGGCGCCGATTGGCGCAAGGGTCTTGAGTTCGCCAAGCTGTCCGAACGCCTGGCGGCCGACAAGAACCACGAGATCAAGGCGGTTCTGGCGGTCCACAACGAGACCGCGACCGGCATGGTCCTGCCGCTCCCCGAAGTACGCCGTGCGATGGACCAGACCAAGCATCCGGCGCTGCTGCTGTCCGACACGATCTCCTCGCTCGGCAGCATGGAGTACAAGATGGATGCCTGGGGCATCGACGTCACCATCGCCGGCAGCCAGAAGGGCCTGATGATGCCGACTGGCATGGCGATCACCGGCGTCAGCAACAAGGCGATGGAAGCCTCGCGCAAGGCAAAGCTGCCCAAGTACTACTTCAACTGGGAACTGATGGCGCAGCGCAAGCCGCAGCGCTTCATCGGCACGGTGCCGGTGCACTTCTTCTTCGGCCTGCAGGAGTCGATCAAGATGCTCGAGGAGGAGACGCTGGACGGCGTCTTCGCCCGCCATGCCCGTCTGGCCGAAGCGACCCGCGCGGCGGTCCGCGCCTGGGGCAAGGACGGCAAGGGCCCGACCCTCTACGGCCAAACCGAGGAGCGACTCTCCAACTCGGTGACGACAGTGATGATGCCGGAAGGCCACACCTCCGACCTGATGCGAAAGGTGGCCCTCGAGCGCTTCAACCTGTCGCTTGGCGGCGGTTTGGGTCCACTGATGGGCAAGGTGTTCCGCATCGGCCATCTCGGCGACCTCAACGAGCCGATGCTGCTGGGCTGCCTCGCCACGACCGAGCTCGCGATGAAGACCGCGGGCGTGCCGTTCGCGCCCGGGGGCGTCGACGCCGCGATCGAGTCGCTCGCAAGCTAAATCCCTACTCCCCTCCCCCGTCTTCGGGGGAGGGGGAGGAAGGGCTAAAACGACGGCTTCTTGTCGGCCAGCGCCAGCAGGAGCCGCTCGGGCTTTATGGCCGACAGCCTGGTGCCCTGCTGGACAGTTGGTGCGACCTCGACGCCCTTCACGGGATCGAAGACGGCCGTGTCGGGATTGAAGGCGTAGAGCTGGCCCTCGGTCAGGTTGAACCACCAGGCGTGCAGGACGAGCTTTCCGGCTCGTACTCGGTCGGCGAGCCAGGGAAAGCCCATCAGGTTGGCGACGCTGTTGACCACCGAGGCCTGTTCGACGGCACGCACGATCTCTTCGCGCGGCCGGCCGGCAAGGTCGTTCACCGCGATGTCGCGCACGTTGCGGGCAACGGCGATCCAGGTCGAGAGATAGTCGTAGCCCGCCGAGGCGCTGGCCGAGCCGTCGACCAGCGCGGCGATGCCGCCGCACAGGGCGTGGCCCAGGATCACCACATGCTCGACTTCGAGGCCGCGGACGGCGAACTCGATGGCGGCCGATGTGCCGTGCTGGGCCTGGTCGGGCGGGATCTGTGCCGGCGGAACCATGGCGGCGATGTTGCGCACGGTGAAGATGTCACCCGGCCGGGTCTGCGTCAGAATTCCGGGATCGACCCGGGCGTCGGCGCAGCCGATGATCAGAATCTTGGGCGACTGGCCTTCCGTCGCGAGTTTCTCGAACAGGTCGAGATGCTCGCGGTAATAGCCCAGCCGAAAATCCGCGAAGCCCTTGAGGAGGCGATCCAATGCCATGGTGTGTCCTGAAATGACTGAAGAATTGCTCTACGACAAGCGCGGCGATGTCGCCTGGGTGACGTTCAACCGCCCGCAGGCCCGCAATGCACTCACTTTCGCAATGTATGAAGGCTTGGCCGAGATCTGCGGGCGCATCGGGGGGACGCGCGAAGCCAAGGCGCTGGTCATCACCGGGGCGGGCGACAAGGCCTTCGCCGCCGGCACCGACATCGCCCAGTTCAAGGACTTCAGGAGCGGCGACGACGGCGTCGCCTACGAACGCAAGATGGATCGCGTCCTCGACACCATCGAGCGCTGCCCGGTGCCGACCATCGCCGCCGTGGCGGGCTTCTGCACCGGCGGCGGGGCAGCGATCGCCGCGGCCTGCGACTTCCGCCTCGCCGCGGCCAACGCGCAGTTCGGCTTTCCGATCGCCCGCACGCTCGGAAACTGCCTGTCGATGGGCAACTACGTGCGGCTTGCCAGCCTGATCGGCCCGCAGCGGGTCAAGGAGATGATCCTTCTCGCCAGGCTGGCTGACGCCCCGACGGCCCTGCAGATCGGCCTGGTCAGCGAGCTTTTGCCCGACGCGGCCGCGCTCCATGTCCGCGCCGAAACGCTGGCCGGGACGCTGGCGGGCCATGCACCGATCACGATGCGGACCACCAAGGAGGCGCTGCGCCGGCTCCAGGCCAGAGTGGGCGAGGTTAACATCGACGACTTGATCCGCCACACCTACGCCAGCGCCGACTTTCGCGAGGGCATGGATGCCTTTTTGCAAAAGCGTGCGCCGAAATGGTCCGGACACTGATATGATGACCATCCAACAGATGGGGGATGCGATGCGCCGTATTGGCTGGTCTATGGCTGCTTCTGTCGTTTGCCTGGCGGCAGCGGGCTGCGCCGACAAGGGCTCGCAGGTCGCGAGCAAGGAAGACATGATGGTGGCGTCTGGCTTCAAGTTCGTGCCCGCCAACACGCCGGAGCGCCAGGCCGCCTTCCGCCAGCTTGCACCGCACAAGTTCGTCCGCCAGGTGAAGGACGGCAAGGTAATCTACGTCTACCCCGACCCGACGATCTGCACGTGCCTGTATGTCGGCGGACCGAAGGCCTACGCCGCGTACCGCGCTCGCGTGTTCGACAAGCAGATCGCCGACGAGCAGCAGATGACGGCCAACGAATACTCCATGGCGAGCTGGGACTGGTCGCCGTGGGCGTATGGTTATCCGTACGGCTGGCCCTACGTCGATTCCATCTACAACTACTGATCAGAAACTCGCCTCGACGGCACGCAGCCCGACGAACTCGCCGCGTGCCCTGCTGCCTGCAGGGTAATAGCGCAGGCCGGTCCACGAGCCGGTGGTGATCGCCTGGCCCTTGCTGATGCCGCCGCGCAAGCGCACGGCGTGATCGATCATCCAGGCAAGGGGCCGCACCGGATCGACGGCCCCGAGGCCGCCCCTGTGGTCGACCTCGATCTTGCCGTCGACGAGCAGCCTCACCTGCAGGTCCGGCCAATCGAGCGTTCGCCAGTTCGCCACGCTGTCGCCGATCACCAGCGCATGATTCATCTGGTTGTCGGCCAGGAGCCACTCCGCGCCGGCCTGATTGAAGTCGGCGAGGCGCGTGTCGACCACCTCCATGCCGATGAAGGCGTCGCCCACCGCGGCCAGCGCCTCGTCACGCCCGACCGGCTGCTGGCGCGCCGCGATATCGCGCACGATGTGGAACGAGATCTCGACCTCGACTCCGATCATGTGCATGGCCGCGCCGTCGAACCTGGCCGGCGACGTCACCAGGGCGGAGGCGAGCAGCGGCGCCGGATTGGGCTCGGCGGTCGGCGTGCGCGCACCCACTTTCCAGCCCGACACCGGACCGGTGGCCTTCGCCACGCCATCCTGGATGGCATAGACCGCCGCACGATCGGGCAACGCGAACGGCGGTTTCATCTGCACGCCGGAACGGCGCGCCTCCAGCAATTGCTGCACCGCCTTCGGGATGTCGACGCTCATGCTAAGCTCCGGCCAACGAAAACCGGAGAGACCATGCCCTACGCCGAGGGCCGCGTCATTCACGACGCCGACGCGCACATCATGGAGATGCCGGGCTTTCTTGCCGAACATCTCGAGACGAAATACCGCGCCCAGGTGAGCGACACCGTGCTGTTTCCGCGCCGCGAGGGCTTCCACAGCAGATTGGCCGAGGCCGAGCGCTCGGCCGGCGCGGCGTTCGACGATTCGCAGATCATGCTGGCGAAGAACTGGAGTGCGCTTGGTTCCTGGCGCAAGGCTGACCGGCCGCGCTCGGTCGATCTGCTGGGCTTCTCGAGCCAGCTGATGTTCACCACGGCATTGCTCAACTATTCCAACGTGCTGGAGAGCGGCATCGACCACGACCTCGCCTACGCCGTGGCGCGCGCCCACACGCGGCACATGGTGGAGTTCTGCTCGGTCGACAAACGCCTGTTGCCGACCGGTTACGTGCCCCTGCTCGATTTCGAGCGCACGGCATGCGCGGCGCGCGACGCCATCGAGCTGGGCGCCAAGGCGCTGCTCATCCCGTCGCGCTGCCCCGACGAGCATTCGCCGAGCCACATCGGCTTCGATCCGCTCTGGGCCATCGCGCAGGAGGCCGGCCTGCCCATCGTGTTCCATGTCGGCGGCGGCGGCACCCTGCTCGAGAAGGCGTACTTCAACAACGGCCTGCCGCCGGTACCCGATTTTCATGGCGGCGACGACAATTTCAGGTCGATCGATTACATGGCGATCGCCTACCCACCGATGAAGGCCCTCACGGCTCTCATCGTCGATCGGGTGCTCGATCGCTTCCCGCGGCTGAAGTTCGGCGTCATCGAGCAGGGCGCGTCGTGGGTCCCGGGCTGGATGCGCAACATGGATTCGGCGCACAACGCCTTCTACAAGAACGAAGAGCGGCTGCAGAAGATGTCGCTCAAGCCCAGCGAGTTCGTGCAGCGCCAGGTCCGCGTGACGCCCTACCCGCACGAAGACACCGGTTGGATCATCGCCAATACGGGCGACGAGGTGTGCCTGTTCTCGTCCGACTACCCGCACGTCGAGGGCGGTCGCCATCCGATCAAGCGTTTCGAAACCTCGATGGCGGCCGCCGAAATCAGCGCGGCACGCAAGCAGCGCTTCTATTGCGACAACTTCGTCGACCTGATGGGCAGGGGAATGCCGACATGAGCTACACGACGCTGCTGACCGAGCGCACCGGCGCGGTCCTCAAGATCACCACCAACCGGCCGGAGGTCCTGAACGCCCAAAGCCGCGTTCTGCTGGAAGAACTGGACGACGCCTTCGAGCACGCGATCGACGACGACAAGGTGCGGGTCATCATCCTGGCCGGTGCCGGCAAGCACTTCTCGGCTGGCCACGATCTCGGCAGCCCGCAGGAGATGGCGGACCAGAAGAAGACGGCACTCGAGCCCGGATTCAGGGGCGAGTACCGGCGCATCTTCGAGCGCTTCTTCGAGAACACCATGCGCTGGCGAGACCTGCCCAAGCCCACCATCGCCCAAGTCCAGGGCTATTGCATCATGGGCGGCATGATGATCGCCTCGGCCTGCGACCTGATCGTGGCGAGCGACGACGCGCTGTTCGCCGATCGCGCGGTCAAGTGGGGCGGCGCGCACGTGCAATACTTCTCGATGCCGTGGGACCTCGGCCCGCGCAAGGCAAAGGAATACCTCTTCACCGGCGCGTTCATCCCCGCCGCCGAAGCCGAGAAGCTCGGCCTGGTGAATCGCGTGGTGGCACGGGAAAAGCTCGAGGGCGAAACGATGAAGCTCGCCCAGGAGATCGCCGAGCGCGACCCCTTTGCCCTCAAGTTTGCCAAGGCCTCGGTCAACGAGATGCAGGAGGCGCAGGGCTGGCGCGCGGCGATGGAAGGCGCTTTCAAGAACTACATGATGACCATCCCGCACCGCATCGAGATGGGCACCTACGGGCCTGCGGCGCGGGCGAAGGCGCCGAAGGATCGCTTCGCCGTGCTCAACAAGAAACCCGGCTGATCAACGCTTCGGCGTGTAGAGCGCCGGCGTCGGCGGAGCGTCTCCGCCGTCGGCGACCTTGAACGACAATGTGCTCACGAGGCGCATGCCGTCATAGGCGTCCGCGCCCAGGGTGCCGGGAGTCGCATCGAGATGCTCGACTTCGATGACGTAATTGCCGCGCCAGGGCAGCGCCACGCCGAGCATGCCCTGTTCGTCGGTGCGCAGTTCGCGCTTCCAGCCCGATTCGTTGATCAGCTCGAGCTTGGCCTTGGCGAGCGGCTTGTCCTTGTAGAAGACCCGGATCGCCCCCGGCTTGCCGGCCGGCACGATATCGAGCGGTAGCACCGGCGGGCGCTCGGCGAAGTCCGGCACGAAGCGCGCACCAAGGCGGCCGAGCGTGCGCGTTACCTTATCGCCCTGCTTGCGCTCGTTCACCCGCACCTGCTCGGCAACGATGCTGTCGGTTGCACCGCGCGGGCCCGTGACGACGAACGACGTCGGCGACTTTTCAACCTTGGCCGGCTTGGCGCCGGCCGAAGCGATCACCTTGGCCTCGGGCAGCGGCGTCAGCCTGTCCAGCAGGCCCGGCGAGGCCTCGCGCAGGTTCTCCTCGAACTCTCCGAAATAGAGCCGCACACCTTCACCCTCCGCCTCGAGCCACAGGAAATGGGCGGACGCGGTGCCGCTGATGCCGAGCGACAGAAGAGCCGCTGCAGCCAGAACCAGAATGGGGCGATGCACGTGAATGTCCTCCGGCGAGGACATCTAGCGCATTATTGCGACTGATTACCAGTTGCATCTATGCAAGACTGCAAATCGGCCCCGATTTCGACGCACAGGCTCACGAAACGACGTTGCGCGGCACGTCGCGGAACGGCTTGTCGGTGTCGACGCTGTGCTCCTTGGGCATTTTCAGCACGCGCTCGGAAATGATGTTGCGCTGGATCTCGTCCGTACCGCCGGCAATCGAGCCGGCCGGCACCGACACCAGGATCTCGGCGATCACGCCCTCCATCGGGCTGTCCTTCCCGCTGAGCAGCGCATCGGCGCCCGTAAGGTAGGTGTGAACCCGCGCCGCCTGGCGCGCAACGTGGCTGGACGCCAGCTTGCCGAGCGAGCCTTCCGGCCCCTGCGGCTTGCCCTGCTCCTGCGCCACACGAGCCCGGCGGGCCGTCCATTCGGCGGACTTCGCCATGATCAGAAGCTTGGCCATCTCCTGCCGCACCACGGGATCGGCGAGCTTGCCGGTCTCGCGCGCCCGTTTCATCACCAGGTCGACCCGGCCGGCGCGCTGCGGGTACCACTTGTACGGCTCCATCGTGGTCGCGATCTCGGCCCGCTCCTCCTCGTAGATCCGGCCCTTCTTGTCGCTCGCAGAGGCCCAGCTTCGCAGCCCATCGGCGCCGCGCCGCTCGTGCATCAGGGTCGTGGTTGCGACCTTCCAGCCATCGCCGACGTCGCACACCATCATCTCGGGCTCGACGACGGCATCGGTGAAGAACACCTGATTGAACGAGGCATGGCCGTTCATCTGCTTCAGCGGGTGCACCTGAACGCCGGGCTGCTTCATGTCGAGGATGAAGTAGGCGAGCCCCTTGTGCTTCACCGTGTCCCAATTGGCGCGGGCGAGCAGGAGGCCCCACTGGGCCTTGTGGGCGCTGGTGGTCCACACCTTCTGGCCGTTGATCACCCACTTGTTGCCGCGCTTGTCGGCCCGGGTGACGGCGCCGGCCAGATCCGAACCGCTGGCCGGCTCGCTGAACAGCTGGCACCAGGTGTCCTCGCCAGTGAGGATACGCTTGAGGTACTTCTCCTTATGCAGGTCGGTGCCGTGCGCCAGGATCGTCGCGGCGGCAAGCGTGCGGATGCCCGCCTTGGCGACACCGATGGCGCCCACGCGCGCGAACTCCTCGTCGACGACCGCGTTGAACGCGACCGGCAGGTCGCGGCCGTACCATTGCCTGGGCCAGTGCGGCGCGCCCCAGCCCGATTCGCAGAGCTTGTTGCGCCATTCGACCAGTCCGTACTCGGGGTTCCAGTTGGCTTCCAGCCAGGCCCGCACCTCGGCGCGGACGGAGGCCTCCGTAGGTTCGCTCATGTCTGCCTCCTCACTCGCCCCAATGCTGCATCATCTTCTCGCGATGCTCGTTGGCATCGCCGAACAGGATCTCGCTCGACTTGGCGCGCTTGAACCACAGATGCGTGTCGTTGTCCCAGGTGAAGCCGATGCCGCCATGCATCTGCACGGCGTGGATCGCCGTCTGCAGGTAGGCCTCGGCGGCCGACGCCTTGGCGAGCGATGCCAGTGCCGGCACGTCGTTGTCGCCTTCGTCGAGCGCCGCGGCGGCGTAATAGGCCGCCGACTTGGCGAGCTCGACGTCGACCAGCATGTCCGCCGCCTTGTTCTTGGTCGTCTGGAACGAGGCGATCGAGCGGCCGAACTGCATGCGCATCTTCACATAGGCCAGTGCATCCTCGCGCAGCCGGTCTGCCCCACCCACCATCTCGTTGGCGAGGCAGATCAGCACCTGCTGCATGGTGCGGGCGAAAGGCTGCGCAGCCTCCTCCGCCTTGCCCAGGAGTCTGCCCTCGACCGACCTGAACTGCAGGCGGGCCAGCTTGCGGGTCTCATCCATGGTCGTGAGCCGCCGCCGCTCGAGGCCCGCCGCATCGCCATCGACGGTGAAGAAGGACAAGCCCTCCTCGCCCCGGCTGCCCGGCCGCCGCGCCAGCACGACGATCAGGTCCGCCGTATGGCCGTCGAGCACGAAACTCTTGGCACCCTCGAGCCGCCAGGTCGCGCCGGAGGGAGTTGCGACCATCGTCACCTCGGCGGCATTGTTGCTGCCATTGTCCTCGGAGAAGGCCAGCGTCGCGGTCCTGCTGCCGTCGGCCAGTGCCGGCAACAGCGCGCGCTTCTGGTCCTCCGTGCCGCCGTTGAGGATCGCCGTGGTGGCGAGTGCCGCGGTCGAGAAGAACGGCGCGCAGATCAGCGCCCTGCCCATTTCCTCGAGCACGATGCCCAGCTCGCCAAAGCCGAATCCCTGGCCACCGTAGGCCTCCGGGATGTGGATCGCGGTCAGCCCCAGTTCCTGGTTGAGCTTCCGCCAGGCCTCGCGGTCGAACCCCTCCTCGGTCGCCATCAGGCGCCGCACCTCCTTGGTCGGCGAGCGCGCCTCCAGCGCACGCCGCAGGCTGGCGCGAAATTCGTCCTGCTCCCTGGTGAAGCCGAAGCGCATGAT
>CAZHQA010000127.1:0-14933 GCA_964533955.1 uncultured Reyranella sp.
GGCAAATTGTCGAACATGAAGGCAATGCGGCCGGCCATCAGGTCAGGCTGTGCCTGAGCGCTGCCGCGATAGGGCACCAACGTCGCCTTGAGGCCGGCGCGCTTGACCAGCAGCTCGGCGGCGATGTGCTGGCTTGAGCCGGTGGCCGCCGCATAGGACACGCCGTCCTGCTTGTTGATCCAGTCCACCAGCTCGCGCGCGGTGTTGGCCGGCACGCTATTGGCGATCGTCAGTGCCATGCAGGCCGTGCCCAGAAGGGTCAGCGGCTCGAAGTCGGTGATCGGGTCGTAGGGAAGATTGGGATAGAAGATCTTGTTCGACGCGTTGGTGCTCTGGGTGCCGAGCTGGATGGTGTAGCCGTCGGGCGCCGCCTTGGCCGCGATATCGGTGCCGATGGCGCCCGCCGCTCCACCCTTGTTTTCGATGACAATGCCGGGCTTCCAGACATCGTTGAGCTTGGCCGCCAGGATGCGCGACAGCGTGTCGGTCGGCCCACCTGGTGGGAATGGCACGATCCAGCGGATCGGGCGGGACGGATAGGTTTCCTGGGCATTTGCCGGCGCCAAGGCCGCCCAAAGCAGCCCCAACAACGCCAATCCTCTGAGTATACCCACGCGACGCCCTCCGCCGGGAACCTGCCCGCCCGTAGGCTGATTATTACGGGAGCCGACGAAATGTCTTCCCTAATGGGCTTGCGAACAAACTTACTGACCAGTAAGTTATTTATATGAAAGTTCAGAAGCAGCGCCGCGCTCCCGCCGAGCGGCCCAAGGAGATCCTTGAGGCCGCGCTCGAGCTATTTGTCGAAAAGGGCTTCGCCGGCACGCGCCTGGACGACGTTGCGGAGCGCGCAGGGCTCAGCAAGGCGGCGATCTATCTCTACTTCGACGACAAGCTGGCGCTCTTCCAGGGAGTGATCCGCCAGGCCGTCATCAGCAACTTCGGCACGGTCGAAGGCATGCTGGCGGCGCACCGCGGGCCGGTGGCGGCGTTGATCCCGCCGATCCTCCAATTCATGGCGAGCCGCATCGAGGACACGCCGCTCGCCTCGATCGCCAAATTGGTGATCGCCGAGTCCCGGGCCTTCCCGGAGATCGGCCGGTTCTACCTGAAAGAGGTGATCGGCCGCGGCATTCCCCTGTTCGAGGGTCTGATCAAGCGCGGCATAGAACAGGGCGAGTTCCGCCAGGTCGATCCCGCACTCACCGTCCGCTCGCTGGTCGGTGCCATGCTGCTGGGCGGCGTGTGGAAAACGGTGTTCGAGCCGATCGGGGCGGAGAAGCTCGATGTCCGCGCGCTCGCGCACCATCACGCCGACCTGATGCTTCATGCCTTGAGGCCTGTGTCATGACACGCCGTGCACTCCTCGTCGCGACGGGTGCCGCGACTATTCTTATCGGCGCCGCCGTCTGGTGGCAGGGCCCGCTCGCCTTGGCGCTGGGCTTCGGCAGCGAGCGCTCGCGTTATCTCGGCTATGTCGAGGGCGAGACCAGCCTGATCGCCGCACCTACGGCCGGCCGGCTGGTCGAGCGTCCGGTCGAGCGCGGCGACCTGGTCAAGAAAGGCCAGCGGCTGTTCGTCATCGATCCGGTGCTGGCCCACGCCGAGGTGACGCGGGCCGAAGGGCAACTCGCCGAATCGAAGGCGCGCTACGAGAACCTGCTGAAGGGCAAGCGGCAGGAAGAGAAGGACGTCACGACCTTGCAGCGGCGCGAGACCGAGGCCGCGCTGGCCATGGCCGAAACCGAGCTCAAGCGCCAAACCGAGCTGGTAGCCAAGGGCTATTCCACGCGCAAGGATTATGATCAGGCGGACTCGACGGCGCGCCAGCTGCGCTCCCGCGCCGCCTCGCTTGGCGCCCAGGAGAGAGTGAACGAGCTCGCGGCGCGGCCCGACGAAATCGCCGCCGCCCAGGCGATGATCGATCAGAACCAGGCCAACCTGGAACAGGCCAAGAAGCGGCTCGACGACCTGATGCCGGTCGCGCCCGAGGACGGGCTGATCGAAAACACTTTCTACAATCTCGGCGAATGGGTGCCGGCCGGCACACCGGTGATCTCGCTGCTGCCGCCCTATCGCGTGAAGCTGCGCTTCTACGTACCGCAGGAGGATCTCGCCGCCGCGAAGATGGGCCAGGAGGTGAACTTCACCTGCGATTCCTGCCCGCGCGACCTCAGGGCGCGCATCATCTACATATCGCCGCGCTCGGAGTTCACCCCGCCCGTGATCTACTCGCAGACGGCGCGGACCAAGCTGGTGTTCCTGGTCGAAGCCCGTCCGGACCCGACCCAGATCAAGCTGTCACCCGGCATGCCGGTCACCGTGGCTTCCCTGGCGAAATGAGCACGCCATGCCGCTCGCCATCGACGTCCACGACCTGGTCAAGCGCTACGGCCCGCGCACCGTCGTCGACCATGTGAGCCTCGGCATCGAGCAGGGCCGCATCTGCGGCTTCCTCGGTCCCAACGGCTCGGGCAAGACCACGACCCTGCGCATGATCTGCGGCCTGCTCACGCCCGACGGCGGCGGCGGTACGTGCCTGGGCCACGACCTCGTGCGCGAGCGTGACGCCATCAAGCGCCAGGCCGGATACATGACCCAGCGCTTCGGCCTCTACGAGGATCTCACCATCCGCGAGAACCTCGACTTCGTGGGCCGCGTCTACGGGCTCGATCGCCTCAAGGGGCGGGTTGACCAGTCGCTCGAGCGCCTGGGCCTGGCGACGCGCCAGCATCAGCTCGCCGGCGCCCTCTCCGGCGGCTGGAAGCAGCGGCTGGCGCTCGCGGCCTGCGTGCTGCACGAGCCCAAGCTTCTGCTGCTCGACGAGCCGACTGCCGGCGTCGATCCCAAGGCGCGCCGCGCCTTCTGGGACGAAATCCACGCCTACGCCGCGCAGGGCATCACAGTGCTGGTCTCGACCCACTACATGGACGAGGCCGAGCGCTGTCACGAGATCGCCTACATCGCCTATGGCGAACTGATGGCGCGCGGCACCGCAGCCGAGATCATCAGGCAGTCGGGCCTGACCGCCTTCATTGCCCGCGGACCGGGCGCCGACCGGCTGGCGCCCCGGCTGAACGGCGCGCCCGGCGTCTCGGCCGCCGCCGCCTTCGGCGCCACGCTGCACGTCTGCGGGCCCGACCGCGCCCAGCTCGTCGAGGCGATCGAGCCCTACCGCAAGGATGCCGAGCTGACCTGGGAGGAGGCCCCGCCCACGCTCGAGGACGTCTTCATCCACCTGATGGGACGAGCGCGCGACAACGCGCTCGACGGCTGATCATGTGGCGCCGCCTGCTCGCCATCATCGTCAAGGAGATCCAGCAGCTCAGGCGCGACCGGCTGACCTTTGGCATGATGTTCGGCGTACCGATCATGCAGCTCCTGCTGTTCGGCTACGCCATCGACACCGATCCACACAACCTGCCGACCGCGGTGATCGCGGCCGACGACAGCACCATCACCCGCACCATACTCTCGGCACTGTCGAGCACCGGCTACATGCACTTCACCCATCGGCCGAAGTCGGAAGCCGAGGCCAACTCGCTGCTGCAGAACGGCGAGGTCCAGTTCGTCGTCACCATCCCCTCGGACTTCACGCGCCGGCTGGTGCGGGGCGAGCGTGCCCAGGTCCTGATCGACACCGACGCCACCGACCCGATGGCCGCCGCCAACCCGCTGGCCGCCGCACAGCCCGCCATCGACCAGGCGCTGTCGCGCGACCTTGTGGGTCCGCTCGCCCGCCTGCAGGCTCGGCCCGACGCCATCGAGCTGGTGCTGCAGCGCCGCTACAATCCCGAGGGCAAGGCGCGACTCAACATCGTGCCCGGCCTGCTGGCCGTGATCCTGACCATGACCATGGTGATGATGACGGCCCTCGCCGTCACCCGCGAGCGCGAGCGCGGCACCATGGAGAACCTGCTCGCCATGCCGGTCCGGCCGATCGAAGTGATGATCGGCAAGATCGTGCCCTACATCGCCATCGGCTCGGTGCAGGTCGCGGTGATCCTCCTGGTGGCGCGCGTGATGTTCGACGTTTCGACCGAGGGCAGCCTCGCCCTGCTTTCGCTCGGCACCGCGCTGTTCATCACCGTCAACCTCGCCATCGGCTTCACCATCTCGACGGTGACGCAGAACCAGCTGCAGGCAATGCAGGCCTCGGTCTTCATCCTGCTGCCGTCGATCCTGCTGTCGGGATTCATGTTCCCGTTTCGCGGCATGCCGGCCTGGGCGCAGGTGCTGGGCGAAGGCCTGCCGGCGACACATTTCATGCGCATCGTGCGCGGTCTGATGCTGAAGGGCGCTGCTCTCTCCGACATCACCGGCGAGCTCGCCGCCATCCTCGCCATCCTGCTCGTCGTCTCGGCGGTGGCGATCAGCCGCTACAAGGTCACGCTCGACTGATTGACCAAGAGCGGCGACTGACCTGCGGAAAGCCCGCCTTGACCCCCGGCTTGCCGGCGGGCAAGCCAATCGCCCGATGACCGTGCCAGCAATCGACGCGCCCGACACGCTGTCGCGCCTGATCCCCTCGCAGGTGGCGCGTGGCTTCCTGCTCGCGGTGATCTCGGGCCTGTTCTTCACTGGCCTCAATGCCTCGGCGAAGGAACTCGCGCAGCAGATGCCGCCGCTCCTGGTGTCGTGGGGACGCTGGCTCACGGCCGTGCTGCTGCTCGTGCCCTGCCTGTGGTGGCGCGTCGGATTTTCCGGCATGCGCACGCGTGACTTCAAGCTCCATGCCCTGCGCGGGCTGTTCCATACGCCGGGCTATGGCCTCTGGTACGAGGCGGTGGCCTGGCTGCCGCTGGCCACCATGTCGGCGCTGGGCTTCACCGGTCCGATCTTCGTCACCCTGGGCGCCGTGCTCTTCCTGCGCGAGCGCGTTCACGTGCGACGGTGGATCGCCGTCGGCGTCGGCTTCGCCGGCATGGTTGTGATCGTGCGGCCAGGTCTCGTCGAGCTCAGCCCCGGCATTCTGATGATGCTCGCCGCCGTCCCGCTGATTGCCGGCTCCAACCTGATGGCCAAGGTCGTGGCCGGCCGCGATCGCCCCGCCGTTGTCGTGCTGTGGCAGAGCATCGTCGGCGCCATCTGCTTTGCTCCCTTCGGACTCGTGCAATGGCAGACGCCGACGGCGTGGCAGCTGCTGCTTTTTCTCAGCTCCGGCTTCTTCGGCACGATCGGTTATTTCCTGATCACCTGGGCCTATCGTCTGCTCGATATTTCCGCCCTGCAGTCGATCACCTTCCTGGGAATCGTTTGGGCTGCCTTGATGGACCTGGCACTGTGGGGCAAGACCTCCGACGTCTGGACGTTCGTTGGCGCGGCGATCATCGTATCGGCGACGAGTTACATCGCGCACCGTGAAGCGCAGTCGGCAAGGGGACGTAGAACATGACCGATCGCCTGAAGGGCAAGGTCGCGCTGGTTACCGGTGGCGCCTCGGGCCTGGGCGCCAATGCCGCCATTCTGATGGCCCAGGAAGGGGCGAGCGTGGTCGTGGCCGACATCGCGGCCGACCGCGGCAAGGCGGTGGCCGACAAGCTGGGCTCGGCCGGCCACTTCGTGAAACTCGACGTGACCAGCGAGGACAACTGGCAGGCCGCGATCGGAGAGGCGGTCGACAGGTTCGGCGCATTGCACGTGCTGCTCAATTCCGCCGGGATCGGGCTCAGCAAGACCGTGGAGGACATCACGCTGGAGGAATGGCGGCGCGTCCACGCCATCGACCTCGACGGTGTGTTCCTGGGCTGCAAGCACGGTGTCGCCGAGATCAAGAAGCATACCGCGCGACTGGGCGGATCGATCATCAACATCTCGTCGATCTCGGGCATCATCGCCGGCGCCAACATGGCGGCCTACAATTCGGCCAAGGCCGGCGTGCGGCTGCTGAGCAAATCCGTGGCGCTGCATTGCGCGAAATCGGGCTACAACATCCGCTGCAACTCGGTGCATCCCACCTTCATCGACACGCCGATCCTCGACAAGTACCGCGACCGCTTCGGCCAGGAGGTCATGCAGCAGAAGCTCGGCCGCCAGGTGCCGATCGGCCGCCTCGGCCGACCCGAGGAAGTGGGCTGGGCACTGGTCTTTCTCGCCTCCGACGAATCGAGCTTCATGACCGGCTCGGAGGTGGTGATCGACGGCGGTATTTCGGCGATGTGATGGGGAGGAAACCATGCTGCTTTCATTGAACGGACGTCGCGTCTATTTCGACCTGGCCGGCCCACAGAACGCGCCGGTGGTGTGCTTCACCCATTCGCTCAATGCCGACGGCGGCATGTGGGTCGAGCAGATGGTGCCGCTGCTGGGCGCCGGCTACCGCGTGCTGCGGCTCGACATGCGCGGCCACGGCGGCAGCGCGCCGGTCGAGGGCGACTACACGATGGATGCCCTGGCGGGTGACGTTAAGGGCGCCCTCGACGTGCTGGGGATCACCAGGATCCACTACATCGGCCTGTCGATCGGCGGCATGATCGGCCAGGGCTTTGCCCTCGCCTACCCGGGCTATCTCGCCTCGCTCTGCCTGTGCGACACCCAGCCCTCGACACCGCCCGGCTCGACCGCGACCTGGGACGAGCGCAAGACGGCGGTGCGCACCAAAGGCCTGGCGTCGATCGCCGACGCGACCATGCAGCGCTGGTTCACCGACGAGTTCAAGAAGGTGAACCCGCAGCGTTGGCGCGAGGTGCGCGACACGATCGCCGGCACCACGCCGCAGGGCTCGGTCGGCTGCATGTCGGCGATCCAGAACTTCGACTATCTCGACAAACTGGCGACCATCAAGACGCCCAGCCTCGTGATCTGCGGCGATCTCGACGAAGGCACACCGCCCGACCGGAACAAGCTGATCGCCTCGAGGATTCCGGGCGGCAAGTACGAGGGCATCGCCAACGCGCGCCACCTGCCGAATGTCGAACGGCCCGACCCGTTCAACCGCATCATGATGGGCTGGCTGGCGGCCAACAAATAGGAAACGCCATGGATTTCGCCTTCACCGAAGAGCAGCTCGCGATCAAGGACAGCGTCGCCAGGCTGTGTGCCGGCTTCGACGGCAAGTATTGGCTGAAGAAGGACAAGGAGGGCGGCTTCCCGGAGGACTTTTACCGGGCCGTGGCCGATGCCGGATGGCTCGGCATCGCCATGCCGGAGGAGTATGGCGGCTCAGGCCTCGGAATCACCGAGGCGTCGATCATGATGCAGGCCGTGGCCGAATCGGGGGCGGCGCTGCAGGGCGCGTCGGCGATCCATCTCAACGTGTTCGGGCCCAACCCGATCGTGGTGTTCGGCACCGAAGAGCAGAAGAAGCGCATCCTGCCCGACATCATCAAGGGCAAGGTCAAGGGCTGCTTTGCCGTGACCGAGCCAGACGCCGGCCTCAACACCACCAACCTCGACACGCGCGCCGAGCGCGACGGCAACGGCTACGTCGTGCATGGCAAGAAGACCTTCACCACGACGGCCTCGGTCGCCGACAAGATGCTGCTGATCGCCCGCACCACGCCGAAGGACAAGTGCAAGAAGCCGACCGACGGGCTGTCGCTGTTCTACACCGACTTCGACCGCTCCAGGATCGAGGTCACCGAGATCGACAAGATGGGCCGCAAGGCGATCGACACCAACCAGGTCTTCATCGACGGGTTGAAGGTGCCGCTCGAGGACCGCATCGGCGAGGAAGGCAAGGGCTTTCACTATCTGCTGCACGGACTCAACCCGGAGCGAATCCTGATCGCCGCCGAGGCAATCGGTATCGGCAAGGCTGCGCTCGCCAGGGCGACGCAATACGCCAAGGAGCGCATCGTGTTTGGCCGTCCAATCGGCCAGAATCAGGCGATCCAGCATCCCCTGGCCGAGAGCTGGATGCAGCTCGAAGCGGCCAACCTGCTGACCTTCAAGGCGGCCTGGCTCTATGACCACGGCAAGGAATGCGGAGCCGAGGCGAACGCCGCGAAGTATCTCGGCGCGCGCACCGCCTATGAAGCCTGCGAGCGCGCGATCCTGACCCATGGCGGTTACGGATACGCCAAGGAGTTCCATGTCGAGCGCTTCCTGCGCGAGGTCATGATCGCGCGCATCGCCCCGGTCAGCGAACAGCTGATCCTGTGCTATGTCGCCGAGCGCGTGCTCGGCCTGCCGAAGAGCTACTGAGAGCCCGCCGCGCGCTCGGCCGGCCCCCATTCATCGACCACGCGCACCAGGTCGCCGAGATTCTGGTGCATCTGCTCGAGCCCGAAGCCGACGGCGAAGAAGCGCTCGGCGGCATCGCCCGGCAAGGCGCGTGTCAACCCCTCGTGTCGCATCGCCTCGACTTCGGCGTCGTAGGCCTCGAGCGCCCGCTCGAAGGGCTCGAGCGGCGGCGGCGCCTTTCGAGCCCGTAGCGCCGTGGCGCTCCCGCGCATGAACCCGGCGGCCGCCGTCTCGACGGCATCCAGGCGTGGCCGGAGCCGTGCCCGCATGGCGTCCGTGCTCGGCATGTCGGCGGCGCGGCCAAGGATGATCAGGTCGTGGCGCAGGCGCAGAAGCGTGCGCCGAAGCGGCCCGGTGTCGGCCTCCGACGAAAGGCGCGCGGAGCGCTCGCGTTCCGCCTCGCCGCCCATCGTCTGCAACTCGCTCAGCGAGACGCCGATCGCATCCTGCACACGGTAGAGCTCGGCGAGCTTCATGCCATCCCGCACGCCGGCCATCAGCGCGACGATGGCGTCCGCCATCTGCTCGAGCATGCCGGCGGCTGCCTGCCGGGTGAGGCGATGCGCGCTCGAGGGCATCACGAGGGCCGACACCAGGAGCCCGACCAGCGCGCCGAGCGCCACTTCCAGGATTCGATTGAGCGCGGCATCGAGAGGCGTGCTGCTCGTCGTGCTGCCGAGCGCCGGCACGAGCAGCACGATGATGGCCGAGACCGGCACCACGTTCATGCCAGGCCGCAGCGCCGCGTACAGGGCGAGCGGCGCCACCGCTATCGTCAGCACGGCTAGCAAGGACAGCTCGGTCGTGTTGGGGATCAGGACAGCGACGGCGCCGCCCCAGATCGAGCCGCCGACGGTGCCCAGCATGTAATCGACGCTGGCCTTGAGGGTTCGGCCGACGCTCATCTGGGTCACGATCACCGCGGTCAGCACGGACCACAGCGGCAGCGGCAATCCGGCGACCTGGGCGGCGACCAGAGCCAACAAGGCAGCCATCGTGACCCGCAGGCTGAGCGCAAAATGAAGACGCCTCAGGCCCAGGCGCTTGGCGAATTTTCTCAACAGGACAAACGCTCCACCGTTGGCCATCTACCGAACAAAGCAACGTGGCAACCCTGCGCCGGGCTCGAGCGTTTTTCCAGCGAGACGCAGTCAATCGAGGAAGGGTGGCCTCATGTTCCGGTTGCGATATCCCCTGGCGCTGGCGGTGAGTGGCCTCGTTCTTGGCACGGTGGCGCTCGCTGCGTCGCCCGAATTGCCGCCGCCGCCGCAGGCCCGTGCGGACCAGGCGTGCCGGGATCGAGGCATTCGTCCGCCATCGCCGGCTTGGGAACTTTGCCTGTCGCACGTCACCCGCGCCTATGAATGGGGCGAGAGCAACTTGGCGCGGCAACTCGCCCATGCCGCCGGAGATGCGCGCGAGAGCTGCCTGGAAAGCGGCTTGGCGCCCAACAGCGCAGGCTATCGCACTTGCGTGAGTCGGGAGATCGATGCACGCAGCCAGCTTCTCGTCCTGGGCGATGATCAGACCGGCGTCAATGTCGCGGAACAGCAGTAGTTACTAGCCTTCAGGGGGCGATTCGCTGCTCGTGTTGCCCGTCGATCCGCCGCCAGACCTCCCAGAAGGCTGGCGGAACGCGGCCATGGGCCTTGTCGACCAGAATCGCCAAGTGGGCGTGCCAGCCGCCACTGACACCGACCATCTCGTCACGGCCAGACAGCCTGCGGTGCGTCAGGGTGGGCTACCGCGAATGCGTGGCGACGGAAATCGATCGACGCGCAGTGACGGCCTATCAGGTCCGCTACGTGCCGGGCGATCGGTATGGTTTCTACTATGACGCCAACGGCAACCTGCGCGACCGCAACGGCGAGCTCGTCCGAGTCATGCCGCCGAGCTACCGCTAGATCATATCCTTGACCGACCGGCCGGCCGGGCGACCTTGCCCGGCCGGCTTTTTCATGAGTATTCAGGCGGCATGGAACCCCTGCCCGCTTCCGTCCTGCCTGCAGGCGTGCGCGCCCGTACCCTGCACGGCATCAACGGTCTCGACATCCATGTCCTGGAAGCGGGCCACGAGTCCGCGAACCGTCCGGCCGTGCTCCTGCTGCATGGTTTTCCCGAGCTCGCCTACAGCTGGCGCAAGGTGCTGCCGGTGCTGGCGGCGGCTGGTTATCACGCGATCGCGCCCGATCAGCGGGGCTACGGCCGCACCACGGGGTGGGACGCCGACTACGACGGCGACCTGTCGGGCTTTCGCTTCATGAACCTGCTGCGCGACGCCATCGGCGTGCTGTTTGCGCTCGGACATCGCACGGCGGAGGCCGTAGTCGGGCACGACTTTGGCGCTTCGGTCGCCGCCTATGCGGCCCTGGTGCGGCCCGACATCTTCAAACGGCTGGCGTTGATGAGCGCACCGTTTTCCGGGCCGCCCGCCGTGCCCTTCGGCGCGACCCCGCCGGCGCAAGGCCCGGACATCCATGCCGCGCTCGCTGGCCTGGCGAGGCCGCGCAAGCATTACCAATGGTACTACTCGACGCGCCCGGCGAACGAGAACATGTGGAAGGCCAGGCAGGGTGTGCACGCCTTCCTGCGCGGCTACTATCACCACAAGAGCGCCGACTGGAAGACCAACAAGCCGTTCGAGCTCGCGGGCTGGACGGCCGACGAACTCGCCAAGATGCCAACCTACTACATCATGGATCTCGCCGACGGCATGGCCGAGACGGTGGCGAAGGAGATGCCCACGGCGTCCGAGATCGCCGCCAACGCGTGGCTTCCCGACTCCGAGCTGCGCGTCTACAGCGATGAATATCAGCGCAACGGATTCCAAGGCGGGCTGAACTGGTATCGCGTGCGCACCAGCGGCCGCGCCAATGGCGAGCTCGAGGTCTTCTCCGGCCGGACGATCGACGTGCCCGCGACCTTCATCTCGGGGCGCAGCGACTGGGGCATCTATCAATCGCCCGGCGCGATTGAAAAAATGCAGAAGAGCGCCTGCACGCGCATGAACGACATTCACCTCATCGAGGGCGCCGGCCACTGGGTGCAGCAGGAGAAGCCGGACGAAGTGAACCGACTGCTGCTGGGCTTCCTCAAGAGCGCAGTCTAGGACCGGCGCCAGGTCGCTGCCGCGGCGGGATCGGCCTCGCAGGCGGCGGCGACGATGGCCGCGGTCAGCATCGTCGCTCGTCGCAGGTCGGCCTCCTCCACCTTGTCGCGCGTGTCGTCGGGCGTGAGCACCAGGCGCAAATTGGCCGCCGGGTCGTCGAAGCCCGCGACCAGGCGGATCGCCGGAATGCCGCCGAGGGCGAAGTTGGCATGGTCGGAATTGGTCATCAGCGGCCGCACCGTGCGCAAGCGCTGGCCGTTGGCTGCGGCAATGTCGAGCAGGAACGGCTCGACGCCGGCGTAGCCGCTGGTCAGCGCCGCAAGGTCCGAGCTGCCGGCCACCGAATCGAGATTGACGTTCAGCGCGATCCGGTCGCGGTCGACCGGGGAAAGCGCTTTCACGTACTGCGCCGAACCGGTGAGCGCCCATTCCTCGACACTGAAGAACATGACGCGCAAGCCGCGCCGGAAGCGGGCAACCTCCGGCGCCAGGGCGCGTGTGACGGCGAGGACGGCCGCGAGCCCGGTGCCATTGTCCATCGCGCTCTCTGCGAGGTCGTGGCCATCGACATGGGCGCTCAGCACCACCCAGTCGCCCGTGCGGCCAGGATAGTCGTACACCAGCGTCTCGGTCTCGGCCGGGCTCTCCTCGGTTTCGATGATCATGGAGGCCGTGGACCAGCCGTCGGCCCGGCGCGCCAGGCGGGCCGCCGTTTCCGGCGCGATGCCCAGGGCCGGAATACCCTCGCCGCCTTCGCGCCCCGACGAGCCGGCCACGAGTTCTCCCGGCAGCGGGCCGGCGATCAGGAAGCCGACGGCGCCCCGGGCGCGTGCCATGTCGTACTTGCGCCGGCGATGGATCGTGCCCGCGGCGAACATCAGCTCGTGCCGGACCAGCGCGATGCGGCCCTCGAGGTCCCGGCCGTGCGCGTCGAATTCCTCGGGCGTGCCGCGACCGAGATCGACCACCTCGGCCGTCAACCCATCCCTGGGCGTGGCGATGGTGCGGACCAGCGGGTGGCACGCCGCCATCGTCCCGTCGCCCAGGCGCAGCATCGCTCGTCTGGCGCGCCAGCCGCCATACGGCACCGGTATCGAGCGGCCGGCATTCGCCGGCGAGGCCGCGTGCACGCGTTCACGCAGCAGGGCAAAGGCCTTCCGTTCGCTGTCGGTGCCGGCAAGCCTTCCGCCGCAATCGCAGATGTCGTTGAAGTCCTGCCACAGGCCGCGGTCGGCCGCGATACGGTCAGCGATCGTCTTGTCGAGTGCGGGCATCATGTGGCCCTTCTAGCATAGCAATTGCTTCGACATCGTGCGTCTGCGAACCTCGCGAGCTGGGAGGGTATTGGGGCAATGGCCGGCGCGCCGATCATCGTCGCCGACGGGGTGTCGAAGAAGTTCGGCGACCACCAGGTGCTGACGCGCGTTTCGCTGCCGGTCATGGAGCGCGACGTCGTCTGCGTGGTGGGGCCGAGCGGCTCGGGCAAGACGACGCTGCTGCGCTGTCTCGCGCTGCTCGAGACGCCCAGCGAAGGCCGGGTCTTGATGGAGGGTACGGCGATCTCGACGCCGGGGCAGGAGAAGCCGGTCAAGGCCGCTGCGCGGACCGTACGTTCCGACATCGGCATGGTCTTCCAGCACTTCAACCTCTGGCCGCACATGTCGGTGCTCGAGAACCTGATCGAGGCGCCGGTGCGGGTGAAAAAGATGCCCAGGGAGCAGGCCGTCGCGGCTGCCGACAAGCTGCTGGCCAAGGTCGACCTGCTCGACAAGCGAGACGCCTATCCCGCCCGCCTTTCCGGTGGCCAACAGCAGCGTGTGGCGATCGCGCGGGCGCTTGCCATGGCGCCAAAGGTGCTGCTGTTCGACGAGGCGACCAGTGCGCTCGACCCCGAGCTCAGGCGCGAGGTGCTGCTGGTCATGCGCCAGCTTGCGCAGGAAGGCATGACGATGCTGGTCGTCACGCATGAAATGGGCTTTGCGCGCCACGTCGGCACGCGCACGGTGTTCATGGACCGAGGCGAGATCGTCGAGGAGGCGCCGGGCTCGGCCTTTTTCGAGGCGCCGAAGACGGAGCGCGCCCGGCGCTTCCTGCAGCAATTCGAGGATTAACGGGGAAACAAGGGAGACTGACGATGGGTGTCAAGACGATCATGGCAATGATGGCGGCGACGGGCCTCGCTCTTGCCGCTCTTCCGGCCGAGGCGCAGCAGACGCAGTCGCGCCTGTTCGAAGTGACCAAGAACCACAAGCTGCGGGTCTGTCAGTTCCCGCTCTACTACTCGATCTCGTTCCGCAATCCGAAGACCGGCGAGATCGAGGGAATCGATGCCGACCTGTCCAAGGAGCTGGCCAAGGAGCTCGATGCCAAGCTCGAGATCGTCGAGACGAGCTTCGGCTCCTTCATCGCCGATCTGCAGGCCAACAAGTGCGAGATCGGCATGTTCGGCGTCGGCGCGACGCTGAAGCGGGCGCAAGCGGTCGAGTTCTCTCATCCCTACCTGATCACCAACATCTATGCCGTGGTGCGCAAGGATGGCCCGATCAAGAAGTGGGAAGACATAGACAAGAAGGGCATCAAGGTCGCCGTTTCGCTCGGCAGCTTCATCGAACCCTTCATGAAGACCTACCTCAAGAACGCCGAAGTGATCTCGATCGCGCCGCCGAACACGCGCGAGGCCGAGCTGGTGGCGGGCCGCGTCGACGTCGACATGACCGACTTCCCGACCGCGATCAAGGTGACTGACGAGTACGACTGGGCCGCCTATGTGACGCCGGCCGAAAAGCTCGCCGTCACGCCCTATGCCTATGTCGTGCCGCAGGGTGACCAGATCTGGCTGAACTACATCAACCTCTTCGTCGACACGATCAAGCTGGATGGCCGACTGAAGAAGTATGCCGAAAAGAACAAGCTCGGTCCGATCGTGGCGCCGTAAAGGAAATGGCCCTCCGCCGTCTTCCGGGGAGGGAGGAGAGAGGCAATGTTCAAATACCAGTTCCGCTGGGACACGGTCTTCGGCAGCAACTTCGACTTCCTGATGTCGGGACTGCAGATGACCCTGATCATCTCGGCGACCACGCTCGTGCTGGCGATGGTCGCCGGGCTGGTCATCGCCCTGCTCGACATGTCGAAGTTCCCGCCGGCCCGCTGGATCGGGCTGAGCTTCGGCGAGATCATCCGCAACACGCCGATCCTGGTGCAGCTGCTGTGGGTCTACTACGTGCTGCCCATCGTGTTCGGCGTGCGCATCGAATCGCTGCTTGCGCTGATCATCGGCCTCTCGCTCTACCAGGGTGCGTTCATCGCCGAGGTCTACCGTTCGGGCATCCAGAGCGTGCCGCGCGGCCATTCCGAGGCGGCACAGGTGCTGGGGCTCAGTCCGGTGCAGAACTTCACGCGAATCGTGCTGCCGCAGGCCATCCGCATGACTCTGCCGCCGCTGGCCTCCAACTTCGTGCAGCTGATCAAGTTCTCCTCGCTCGGCGCTGTCATCTCGGTCAGCGAGATCACGCGGCGGGGCATGGAGCTGAGCGCGACCAACTTCCGGCCGCTCGAAACCTTCACCTTCATCGCCGTCGTCTACTTCCTGATCTGCTGGCCGCTCGCCATGGGCATCCGCTGGTGGGAACGCCGCCTGCAG
>CAZHQA010000128.1:0-14915 GCA_964533955.1 uncultured Reyranella sp.
CTTCGGGCGGCAGCCAGAAGTCGACGATCTCGGGGAACTGCTGCTGGAACAGCGGAATGAAGACCTCATTGAGCGCCTCGCCCAGCACCGACGGCTCGTCCGGCGGCCGGCCGGTGAAGGTCGAGAGATAGATCGGGTTCCTGCGCATGGTGATGGCGCTCAGCGTGAACACCGGGAACCTCTCGACGCTGTTGTAGTAGCCGGTGTGGTCGCCGTACGGGCCCTCGTCGCCATAGTCGTCGAGGCTGACATGGCCCTCGAGCACGATCTCGGCTTCGGCCGGAACTTTCAGCGGCACGGTCTTGCAGTCGACCAGCTCGACCTTCTTGCCGCGCAGCAGCCCGGCGAACTGATACTCCGACAGGGTGTCGGGCACCGGTGTCACCGCCGCCAGGATGGTGCCGGGGTCGGCGCCGATGACGGCGGCGGCCGGCAGCGGCTCGCGCTTGCCCGCGCCCTTCCAACGCTGGTGGTGCTGCGCGCCGCCGCGATGCTTCAGCCAGCGCATCAGCGTGGTGTTCCGGCCCGTCACCTGCAGGCGATAGATGCCGAGATTGAAGCTGTCCTGCTTGTCGCCTTTGGGGTTAGGACCCTGGGTCACGATCAGTGGCCAGGTGATCAGCGGCGCCGGTTCGCCCGGCCAGCAGGTCTGGATGGGCAGCTTGCCGAGATCGATGTCGCCGCCGGTCAGCACGATCTCCTGGCAGGCCGCCGTGCCGCCTCCCAATCCGCCAATGGTGCGCGGCTTCATCGCCATCACGGTGCGCAGCATGGGCAGCATGTCGAGCGCCTCGCGCCAGCCGCCGGGCGGCTCGGGCTGGCGCAGGAATGCCAGCGTCTCGCCGACGGCGCGCAACTCGTGCGGCTCGCGGTCCATCCCCCAGGCGACGCGCTCGACGGTGCCGAACAGGTTGACCAGCACCGGCATGTCCGAGCCCACGACGTTCTCGAACAGCACCGCCGGGCCTTGCTTGGCCAGCAGGCGCGTCTGGATCTCGGTCATTTCCAGCACCGGCGAGACCGGCGCCTTGACCCGCACCAGGCGGCCGGCTTGTTCGAGGCGTGCCATGAAATCGCGCAGCGAGGCGTAGGGCATGGTGTTGCTTAGACGCCTGGTATGTGAGAGGCAACGGCCGACATGGCGCTCAACTTCTCGCTGTTCGGCATCCTGGGCCTCATCCTCTATGCGGGCTGTATTTTCCACGCGATCAAGACCGGCCGGATCAACTACTGGCTGCTCATCCTGATCTTCCTGCCGGGCCTCGGCTCGATCGCCTACCTGCTCATCGAAGTGCTGCCCGAGATGCGCCACAACCGCACCGCCCGCCGTGCCCTGGCCGGGATCGGCGAGGCGCTCGATCCCAACCGCGACTTGCGCGAGAGCGAGGCCAGCCTCGAGGTCGCCGATACCGCCGACAACAGGCGCCATCTCGCCGAAGAGCGGATGAAGCGCGGCCAGTGGGCCGAGGCAGAGGCGCTCTTCCGTTCGGCGCTGGTCGGTCCGCTCGCAGGCGATCCGGCGCTGCTGATCGGCCTCGCGAAGGCGCTGGCCGGTCGCGGCGATCATCGGGGTGCCCTGGAAGCCCTCGACCAGCTGTATCGCGAGACCCCGGAGTATGAATCGCGCGAGGCCCGCCTGATCCAGGCCCGGGCGCTCGAGGGAGCGGGCCGCACGCAGGAGGCAGCCGAGGCCTGGCGCGCCCTGATCGGCTACACGCTCGGGCCCGAAGCGCAGGTGCGCTACGGGTTGCTGATGAAGAAGAAGGGCGAGACTGACCTTGCCCGAGAGGCTTTCGCCGAGGCCGTGCGCACCTACGGTCGCCGCCCGGGCCGGCTCGAGCCGGCCGATCGTGCGTGGGTCGCCCAGGCCGAGCGCAATCTCTCGTGATCCCTTCCGAATTCGAGGATCTGCTGAGCCGCGCCGGCCGCAAGGTGCTGGCCGGCACGCATCCTCTCTGCGGCGCACTGGCCGATCCGCGCACGCGCTTCGTGGCGGCGGAAGACCTGATCGATCGCAGCAAGGCGGCCCGGGTGCGCAGGACGCTGGAAGAGAAGCTCGTCGCCACCCTGGCGCCGCTGGAGCGGCCGATTCCGCCGGAAAGCATCTGGGACATGAGGCGCGACTACGGCGAGTTGCTGCCCAAGACCAGCCGCGCGCGGACCATCTTCTTCGACAGCCGCCGGGAGGCGGGCGTGCGGGCTGCTGAAAAGATCGGCCTGGTGCGCCTGATGCGCTCGGCCTCGTTCCGCGCCTTCGCCGAGGCGCTGGCCGGCCGCAAGCTCGCGTCGGGCTGGGGCCTCCAGGTGCTCCGCTATGGACCGGGCGACTATGCCGGGCCCCACAATGACCATCATCCTGAGAACAAGGCCGCTCGGCAGGGCTACATCGATTTGCATGTGAGCTTCAGTGCGCCCTCGGTCCGGCATCAGTGGCTGGTCTACAGTCGCGCGGGACACTTCAGCGAGATCGTCCCGGTTGGCGCGCCCAGCATCGTGACGGCCTACCGTCTGCCGTTCTGGCACTACACCACGCCCCTCGTTGGCGGGAAAAACGCTGCCCGCTGGGTGCTGCTGGGAACGTTCCTGTACCGCCGACTTTCCGGCATTGGTGGCCGGGGTTCTCGTTGGATGGGCTAAGGCACCCCTACCGGCACGACGCTGATCGAATTGCGAGGACTGCCTTCGATGATGCGGTCGGTATAGACGAGATAGACCAGCGCCTTGCGCTTGGCGTCCCAGAATCTCATCACCTGTGTGGTCTTGAAGATCAGCGAGGCACGCTCGCTGAACACTTCATGCGGGCTCTTGAGTTTGTCGAGCTTGCCGACATCGATCGGCGCGACCTGGCGGCAGGCGATCGACGCTTCGCCCGGATCCTCGGCCAGTCCGACCGCGCCCTTGATGCCTCCGGTGCGCGCACGGCTCATGTAGCAGGTGACGCCAGGCACGTCGGGATCGTCGAACGCCTCGACCACGATCTTGTCGTTGGGGCCGAGCCATTTGAAGCGGTAGCCGACCGAGCCGATCTCTTCGGCAGCGGCGGGCAAGGTCAAAAGAGAGAACAGGGCGACAAGCAAGGCGCGACGCATGGCGAGACTCCTTCTTCCGGGAGCTCAGGCGGCGCGCAGGCCCTCCTTGGGCACTTCGCCGCCGGCTTCCTTCACGGCTTCACGATAGGCCTTTTCGGAATGGAATGGGGCAGCCTTGGGGAAGTCCTTCCTGCGCCCGGGCCGGATTTCGCCGGTGGAGGGCTCGACGACCAGAAGCTCGCCCTGGCGGCCGAGCAAGGCGATCGGGCGCTTCCAGCGCGAGAAGACGCGGCGCGCCGAGGCCGAGAAGTCGACGTAGGTCTTGAATTCGCTGGGGTCCTTGAGGAACAGCGCCTCGTAGGTGGCGATGAACTGCTCGACGAACGTGCGGTCGACGATCTCGAGGTTCGACATCATCCAGCAGCGATCCTCGAACACCCAGTAGGTGCCGATGCCGACGAACTCCTTCTGGCGCGTCAGGTAGGGATAGAAGGGAAAGCCGCGACAGGCGATGGTGCGGTTGTCGCGCTCGCAGTGGCGCGCCCCCTTGCAGTGGATCGCCATGCAATCGGACGTCAGCTCGGCCACGATCTGGCGCGTCGCATAGTCGTAGGGCTTGAACTTCGACCACAGGTCGGTGCGGGTCTTGAGCAGGTCGAACTCGACCTTGTGCACGACCGGCACGGCATTCTGCGTCGAACAACAGACCGGCTCGCCGCCATTGAGCGGGGCGCACTTGCGGCCGCAGTCGAAGCGCGACACCGGTGCGGTGAAGGTCTCGTAGAGGCTGGCGAAGTCGGCGGGCTTGATGGATGCCTTCGGCATGCGGCGCACCGTTTAGCTGAAAGCCATATGAAAGAACAGTGAAGGAATTATAACGCCTCGTCGGGAGGTGCCTAAGGATGAGGCAAGACGCGCCAAACGACGGTTTCGCGCATGCCTCGGTTCTCGAGCTGCAGCGACGTCGGGATTTCGTAGCGTGCCAATTCTTCCAGCCCCTGGGCGGTGAAATAGTTGCGGCCGGGGTCGCCCAGCAGCACGAGGCGGCCGAGACGGGCATGGCCGCGCAGCCAGCCGAGCGCCCGGGCCGACATCTCGCGTTCGTAGCAGACGTCGCCCGCGAGCACGACGTCCGCGCTCGGCGATCCTTCGGGCCCGGCCAGCCAGTCTTCCGCACTGACCGTGAAGGCAAGGCCGTTTGCCGCGGCGTTGAGCCGGGCGGCCACGAGTGACAGGGAATCGATGTCGTTGGCCGTCAGCGCAGCCGCGCCGGCCTGTACCGCCGCCATCGATGACACGCCCGAACCTGCAGCAAAGTCGATCACCCGCTTGCCGCGCACGACCTCGGGATGATCGAGCAGGTAACGCGCGAGCGCCTGTCCGCCTGGCCAGCAGAAGGCCCAGTAGGGCGGGTCGACGTTCTGCTCGTCCAGCCAGGCCTCGGTGGCCTGCCAGATCGGCACGTATTCGCTGGCCAGCCATAGCCTGAACTCGGGCACCATGGCCGGCACCTCGAGGGCGGTGTTGGCGCGAATGAAGCCTTCCGGATCGACTGGCAGGCGGGCCATCAGCTCAGCTGCCCAAGGATCACGGCCACCGTGAGCAGCGCGCCTACCTGGGCGTTGGCCTTGAACTTGGCCAGGCAGTCGGCCTGGTCGTGCGGCTTTAGCCGTGCGATCTGCCAGGCAAAGTGCAGGGCAATGGCGAGCAGCACTGCGTCATAGAGCGGCGACAGCCGGGCAAGCCGGCCCGCGAGCCCCCAGGCGAGCAGCGCCAGCAGGGCGAACAGGCTCAGCCATCGGCGCTGCGCGCCGGCGAAGCGCCGTGCCGTCGAGTGCACGCCCACGACCGCATCGTCGCGCTGGTCCTGCATGGCGTAGATGGTGTCGTAGACCATGGTCCAGGCGACGCCGCCGGCATAGAGCGCGACGGTCGCCCATGAGAGCGTACCCGTCAGCGAGGCGTAGCCGACCAGCGCACCCCAGCTGAAGGCCAGCCCCAGCACGACCTGCGGCCACGAGGTCAGCCGCTTCATGGTTGGGTAGATCGCCACCAGGAGCAGCGAGGCGAGCGCCACGGCGCCGGCGAACTTGTTGAGCTTGAACAGGATCGCCGCGCCGACTGCCGACTGCAGCGCCATCCAGATCAGCGCTTGGTGCAGCTTGACCTCGCCCGCGGGAAGCGGCCGGCCGCGCGTGCGCTCGACCCTGGCATCGACCTTGCGATCGACGATGTCGTTCCAGGTGCAGCCGGCGCCCCTCATGGCGATGGTGCCGACGGCGAACAGAGCCATCCAGCCCGCCATGTAGCCCCAGTGGGGCGCCGCGGCCAGCGCCACCGACCACCAGCAGGGGAACAGCAGCAGCCAGATGCCGATCGGCCGGTCCCAGCGCGCGAGCCGGCCGTACGGACGCATCCAGGGCGGCAAGTATCGCAACGACCAGTGCTGATGGTCGATATCCGTGAACCCTGTTGTGTGGCCCGCCGTCATGCCGGCATCATGGCCGCATGAGCGTGATGCGTCTATTCGTCGAGGCCGATCTTGCCGGCGGCATCGAAGCGCCGTTGAGCGAGGCACAGATGCACTACGTGCGCCACGTCATGCGTCGCCCCGACGGCACGCCGCTGCTGCTGTTCAACGGCCGCGACGGCGAATGGCGGGCGACGCTGGTACAACGCGGTAAGAAGGCGGCGGTGGCCGCTGTCGACGAACGCACGCGCGAGCAGACGGCCGAGTCCGACCTCTGGCTCTGCTTCGCGCCGATCAAGCGTGCCCGCATCGACTACGTCGCGGAGAAGGCGACCGAGCTCGGGGTTTCGGCGCTGCAGCCGGTGCTCACCCAACATACTGCCGTCGACCGAGTGAACGTGGACCGCCTGCGCGCCAACGCGGTCGAGGCGGCCGAGCAGACCGAACGCCTGACGGTGCCCGAGGTGCGCGAGCCCGTGCAGCTTGTGAAGCTGCTCGGCGACTGGCCGGCCGGCCGGCGATTGCTGATCTGCGACGAGACCGGCGGCGGCCCGCCGATTGCCGACAGCCTGGGCAAGCTCGATGACCAGGCACGGGCTGCACCATGGGCGATCCTCATTGGACCGGAAGGCGGTTTTGCCGCGGGCGAGTTGGCCGCCTTGCGTCGCATGAAGGATGTCATGGCTGTGGGCCTCGGCCCACGCATCCTGCGCGCCGATACGGCGGCGCTCGCGGCGCTCGCCTGCTGGCAGGCCCTGGCCGGCGACTGGCAGAGGCCGACGCCGCGATTGGCCCACGATTACCGCACATCTCGCACTATTGCCTGAGCGCTTGCTTTCGCCCCTGTCGATATGGGAGACGGGGAGTCGACCATCATGAACCAGCCGCTGGCTCGCGTGAGGAAAGCTCATGCGAGTCGCGCCGCCTTCGGCCGTCACACGCCGCGAGGTGCTCAGGGAGAACTCTCGCATGTCCGCACCACCGTCGGGCGGCGGCGCGCCGATCGAAAGCCGGCGGCAGCTGATCGAGTATTTCGCTGCCGGCAACAAGCCTCGCGACGCATGGCGCATGGGCACCGAGCACGAAAAATTCGGCTTCAACGCCAAGACGCTGAAGCCCTTGCCGTACGATGGCGCGACCGGGATCCGGGCGATGCTCGAAGGCATGACGCGCTTCGGCTGGCAGCCCGTCATCGAGGGCAACAACCCGATCGCTCTCGAGCGTGGCAAAGCCAACATCACCCTCGAGCCCGGCGGGCAGTACGAGTTGTCGGGCGCGCCGCTCGAGACGCTGCACGAGACGGCGGAGGAGAACGCCCAGCATATCGACGAGGTCAAGCAGGTCGCGGGCGAGATCGGCGCCGGTTTCATCGGGTTGGGATTCGCGCCGGAATGGAAGCGCGAGGACTTCGACTGGATGCCCAAGGGGCGCTACAAGATCATGCGCGATTACATGCCCAAGCGGGGCAAGCTTGGCATCGACATGATGCTGCGCACCTGTACCGTGCAGACCAATCTCGACTTCGGTTCCGAAGCCGACATGGTCAAGAAATTCCGCGTATCGCTGGCTTTGCAGCCACTGGCGACTGCGCTGTTCGCCAACTCGCCCTTCATCGAGGGCAAGCCGTCCGGCTTCAAGAGCTATCGCAGCCACATCTGGACCGACACCGACCCCGACCGCTGCGGCATGCTGCCCTTCGTGTTCGATCAGGGCTTCGGCTTCGAACGGTACGCCGACTACATGCTGGATGTGCCGATGTACTTCGTCTATCGCGACGGCAAGTACATCGATGCCTCGGGCCAGAGCTTCCGTGATTTCATGAAGGGCCGGCTGCCGGCGCGTCCCGGCGAGCTGCCGACGGTGAACGACTGGGCCGACCACGTGACGACGGCGTTCCCCGAGGTGCGGCTCAAGCGCTATATCGAGATGCGCGGCGCCGACTCCGGGCCATTGCCGGCGCTCAATGCCCTGCCGGCGCTGTGGGTCGGCCTGCTCTACGACCAGAGCGCACTCGATGCGGCATGGGACATCGTCAAGGACTGGACGGTCGAGGATCACGACTATCTGCGCAGCCACACTCCGCGCACCGGCCTCGGTACCAAGTTCCAGGGGTTGCCGCTGTCGGATCTGGCCCGCGAGGTCGTCGAGATCGCCCATGCCGGCCTGCGGGCGCGCAAGCGGCTCGACGCCAACGGCAACGACGAGACGATCTATCTCGCGCCGCTCGACCGGGCCGTAGCCAGCGGCCTTGCCCTGGCCGACGAGCTCCTGGCCAAATGGAATGGCGAATGGCACCAGTCCTTCGCGCCCCTGTTCCGCGACTACGCTTACTGAGTCCGGACACGAACGGGCCGATCGCTACGATCGAGTGGAAGGGCGCGCGGTTCCACTCGACCGGATCTCGCGCTATCGTCAGGCAATGAAACGTCGTTTGATCGTCTCCTGCCTGTTGGCAGCACCCCTCGTCACTCCCCTTCGATCCCACGCCCAGCCCGCCGACTGGCAGACAATCGTCGGACCCGAATTGCGCTTTCGCTTCGAGATGCCGGCGCCGGTCGAGAAGAGCCAGGCGACCGAGAAGGAACAGGGGCACGTTGGACCGCGCATCGCCTGGGCCGCAAAGCGCGACGGCCAGAACTTCGACTTCGATTTCGTCGACTACGACAAAGGCTGGTTCACCCAGCGCGATCCGAGGGTGATGGCAAAGGAGCTTGGTCGCGGTGATGCCGAGAAGGCTTTCACCAAGGACAAGTACAAGTACATTCGCGACGAGCCGGTCGAGCAGCAGGGCTGGGACGGTTACGCGCTCGACATCGAGGATGCCGGCGGCGTCATGGTCGTGATGCGGACCTACATCGTCAGGGATCGGCTCTATCGCCTGCTGGTCACCGCCACGGCCGACCCCAAGACCCGGGTCGATGCCAACCGGTTCCTGAGCTCGTTCAAGCTTGCCGAGTCCCGTCAATAGACAGAGAGTCCGGCCACAGTGCGTGACGTAAGCGTGAGGAGGTGTGCAGCGTAAACGCCTAGGGAGGAAACAATGAAAATCCCGTCACGATGCCTCGGCCTCGGCGCCGCGGCAGCGATGGTGCTGGCGAGCAGCGCGAGCCTGGCGCAGAAGTCCGGTGGGGTGCTGAAGATGCAGCTCATGGACACGCCGCCCAGCGCCTCGATCCACGAGGAAGGCACGGTCTCGGCGGTCGTCCCTTTCATGGCGGTCTTCAACAACCTGGTGCTGTTCGACCAGAACGTCGCCAAGAACAGCATGGAGTCGATCGTCCCCGATCTCGCCAGCAGCTGGAAATGGAGTGACGACGGCAGGCAACTCGCCTTCAAGCTGCACCAGGGCGTGAAGTGGCATGACGGCCGGCCGTTCACCGCCAAGGACGTTGCCTGCACCTTCGAGTTCCTGACCGATCCCGAGAAGCTGCGCCGCAGTCCTCGCGCGGCCTGGTGGTGGAACGTCGACAAGGTGACGGTCGAGAGCGACTCCGACGTCACCTTCCACCTCAAGCAGCGCCAGCCGGCGTTCCTCGCGCTGCTCGCCGCCGGCTACTCGCCGATCTATCCCTGCCATATCCCGACGGCGGAGATGCGGCGTAAGCCGATCGGCACCGGTCCGTTCAAGTTCGTCGAGTTCAAGATGAAGGAGTATGTCAAGCTTACGCGCAACCCCGACTACTGGAAGAAAGGGCGGCCCTATCTCGATGGTATCGAGTTCACCATCATCCCCGACCGCTCGACACGCATGCTGTCCTTCATCGCCGGCAGGTTCGACCTGACCTTCGTGGCCGACGTGTCCGTGCCTCTGCTCAAGACGATCAAGAAGGATGCGCCCAACGCGCAATGTGTGCTGCGCTCGACCGGCGTCAGCACCAATCTGATCGTCAACCGCGACCGGCCGCCGTTCGACGACCCCAAGTTGCGCCGCGCCATGGCGCTGACGCTCGATCGCCAGTCGTTCATCGACATCCTCGAGGAGGGACAGGGGCACCAGAGCGGCGCCATGCTGCCGCCGCCCGACGGCGTGTGGGGCCTGACGCCCGAGATGCTGAAGACCATCATCGGCTACGGCGACGTTGCCAAGTCGCGCGAGCAGGGCCGGGCGCTGATGAAGGAACTGGGCTGGGGCCCCGACAAGCACATGAAGCTCCAGGTCAGCACGCGCAACATCGCCACTTTCCGCGATCCGGCGGTGATTCTGCTCGACCAGCTGAAGCACATCTGGATCGACGCCGAGCTCGAGATCGTCGACACCGCGATCTATTACAACCGGGTGTTCAAGAAGGACTACGCCGTGGCGCTCAACCTCACCGGCAGTGCCGTCGACGATCCCGACGTGACCTTTTTCGAGGGCTATGCCTGTGGCTCGCTGCGCAACTACAACGGCTACTGCAATCCCAAGATGACCGAGCGGTTCCAGTCGCAGTCGCAGGAGCTCGATCCGAAGAAGCGCCAGCAGATGGTGTGGGAGATCGACCGGGAACTGCAGGAAGAGGTCGCCCGGCCCATCATCCGCAACGGCTTTGCCGCCACCTGTTGGCAGCCCCAGCTCAAGAACATCACCATCCACAGCAACAGCATCTACAACAACTGGCGCTTCGAGGACGTCTGGCTCGATCGGTGATCCTTGCCACTCTATAGCCCTCCCCCGTCTACGGGGAAGGTGTCGCGGTGATACCGCGACGGAGGAGGCGTTACGGCTTGGCCATCCGATAGACGCGGGCGGCCGTGCCGCTGTAGAGCGCGGCCTTCTCGGCGACCGAGGCATCCTTGGTGACGATCTTGAAGGCGTTCCACAGTTCGGTGTAGCCGCACGACTGCTTGTCGGGCGGAAAGTTGCTCTCGAACATGCAGCGATTGACGCCGAAGGCCTCGATGCACGGCTCGATATAGGGCCGCCAGGCCTTCGCCAGCTGCTCCGACGAAGGCGGCGCGTCGTGGAAGTGGAAGTCGAAGCCGAACGAGGTCATGCCGAGACCACCCAGCTTGATGTTCACGTTGGGGCAGGCAGCGAGCTCGCCGATGCTCTTCTTCCACGCCGGCATGATCTCGGCGTTCTTGCCCTCGTACTGGCCGACGCCCAGCACGCCGCCCACGTGATCGACGATGATGGTCTGGTTGGGGAACTTGCGCGCGAGGTCGACCAGGTCGGGCAGCTGCGGATGGAAATGCCAGCTGTCGAAGGTCAGCCCGAGCTTGCCGAGTTCGGCGAAGCCCTCGCGGAACTTCGGATCGAGCAGCCGGTGCGCCGTCATCGCTCGCGAGGTGAACTTGCCCGCGATGCCTTCGTCCCACGAGGTGCCGTAGCGTGTGCCGCGGAAGCGGCCGTTGCCGGCGGCGATCAGCGCCTCCAGCACGGGCCGCACGCGCGCGCCCAGCATCAGATCGGCCCAGCCGATGATGGCCTCGCACACGCGAGTCTTGCCGTATTGGCCCGAGGCGCTGAGCGCTGCCGTGCCGTTCACGAACTCGACCTCGCCGACGGATTTCATTTCCTCCGGGCCGGTGGCGCGGAACATCGCCTGGCATTCGAGAAACACCGTCGAGACGATGTTGTGGCCGCCGCCGAGGTCGGCCAGCAGCTCGGGCAGGAAGTAGCGGCCGCGCGCCGGCGTGTCCCACAGATGATGGTGCGGATCGATGATCGGCAGCTCGGGCTCGAGCGCCTTCTCCGGCGGCCGCTTGGCGAGCCAGGCCGCGAGGTCGGCGTTGTTGCGGTAAGCGAGGCCGCGATATTCGCCTAAGGCCATGTTCTTCCTCCCGAGCTTTGCTCTACGATAGCGGGCAAGGGAGAACGGTTCATGCGTATTTGCGTCTATGGAGCGGGTGCGATCGGCGGAAATTTCGCAGCGCGCCTCGCCGATTCCGGCAACGAGGTCTCGGTGGTCGCGCGCGGCGCACATCTCGAGGCGATTCGTGCCAAAGGCCTGACGCTGATCGCGGGCGACAAGAAGATCGTGGCCAAGGTCCGCGCCTCGGATCGGCCGGCCGAGCTTGGGCCGCAGGACGCCGTGATCTCGACGCTCAAGGCAACGGCGCTGGGCGATCTTGCCGCCAGCGTGACGCCCTTGCTTGGGCCGGACACGCCCGTCGTATTCGCGCAGAACGGCATTCCCTGGTGGTACGGCCATGGACTTTCCAAGTCCCGGCCGGTGGCGCCCGATCTGTCGAGGCTCGATCCCGGCGGCGCGCTGGCGAAATCGGTCGGGCTGCACCGCGCGCTGGGTGGCACCATAAGTTCGCCCAATCACGTGACCGAACCGGGCGTCGTGGTGAACGAGATTCCGGACCGCAATGTGCTCTGCGTCGGCGAAATCGACGACCGGCCGAGCCAGCGGGTCGGAATGCTGCGCGCGGCGCTGAAGGGCGCCGGCATCAGTTCGCCCGACACCGCCGACATCCGCTACGACATCTGGCACAAGCTGATGGCCAACCTCACCGGTTCGACCGTCGCCCTCATCCTGGGACAGCCCTCGTCGGTCCAGAAGACGCCGCTGGTCAACCGGATGTGCCGGCGCGCCCATGCCGAGGCGCTGGCCGTGGCGGCGGCGCACGGGGTCGTCCTCGACGACAGCCCGGACGTGCGCTACGGGCCCAAGCGCGTCTACTTCGACCATCGCCCGTCGATCCTGCAGGATTACGACCTCGGCCGGCCGATGGAGATCGAATCGATCGTGCGGGCGCCGATCGCCTTTGCGCGCAGCGCCGGCATCGACACGCCGACGCTCGACGCCATCGAAGCAGTGACCGTCACACTGGCGTCGTCGAAGGGACTGTACACCCAATAGCGAACCCTAAGTCCGCGTCGCGATATCGGCGCGATCCTTTGCGGCGCGGCCTCCGGTTGGTAGAGTTCCTCTCAACACTCAAAGGGGAAACGCCATGGAACCGAGGATCATGCGGGCTGCGGCTCGTCCGACCGGCAAGGGCGCGGCCGAGAATTTCGTCGGCACCGTGCTGAACGACCCTGTCTATGCACCGGAGCAACCGTCGCGGCTGCGCGCTTCGCGCGTCTCCTTCACGCCCGGCGCCCGCACCAACTGGCACCAGCATGCCGTCGGCCAGATCCTCTACGTGCTGTCGGGCGTCGGCCGCTATCAGCTCGAAGGCCAACCGGTGCAGGCGATCTATCCCGGAGACACGGTGGTGATCCCGCCCAACTCGCGCCATTGGCACGGCGCTGCGCCCGACACCATGATGGTCCATCTCGCCATGTCCGAGACCGACGACAAGGGCCAGGCCACCAGCTGGTTCGAGCCGGTCAGCGACGGGGATTATTCGAAGGTACCGGCCAAGGCCGGGTAGGGGGCCCGCATGGCCGGCAAGACGCTGTTCGACAAGATCTGGGACCGCCACGTCATCGCCGAGCTGGGCGGTGGCTACGCGCTGATGCACGTCAGTCGTCACCTGATGCACGACGGCGGCGCGGCGGCGCTCGAGCGCAACCGGCTCAAGGGCTACAAGGTGCGTAATCCCGAGCTCACCTTCGCCACCATGGATCACGCGGTCAGCACCGAGCCCGGCCGCACCGCGGCGACGCGCTCGCAGTTCGTCGGTCGCCTCGATTCGATGCGCCACGAATGCCAGCTCGCCGGCGTGCCGCTGTTCGACCTCAACCAGCCGGGCCAGGGCATCATCCACGTCATCGGCCCGGAGCTGGGCTTGAGCCTGCCCGGCACGTTCCTGGTGTGCGGCGACAGCCACACCTGCACCCATGGCGGCATGGGCTGCATCGCCTTTGGCATCGGCTCGAGCGAAGTGAGCCACGTGCTGGCGACGCAATCGCTGGTGCAGCGCCGGCCGCAGACCATGCGCGCCACCTTCGACGGCACCCTGGCGCCTGGCGTGCGCGCCAAGGACCTGATCCTTTACCTGATCGGCCAGATCGGCACCGCTGGCGGCACCGGCTATGCGCTCGAGTACGCTGGCAGTGCCATTCGTTCGCTGCCGGTCGAGGGCCGACTGACGCTGTGCAATCTCTCGATCGAGGCCGGCGCCAAAATCGGCTTCGTGGCGCCCGACGAGACGACCTTTGCGTTCCTCAAGGGGCGGAGCCATGCGCCCAAAGGGGAGATCTGGGACAAGGCGGTAGCCGACTGGCGCACCCTGCCGTCGGATTCGGACGCGACCTTCGACCGCGAGGTGAAGATCGACGTCGCCAGGATTGCGCCGCAGATCACCTGGGGCACCAGCCCCGAGCATGTCGTCGCGGTCACCGAACGCATCCCCGATCCCGAAGACGTTGCCGATCCCGACAAGAAACGCGCGATGCAGGCGGCGCTGGAATACATGGGGTTGACGGCGGGCTCGCCGATTGCCGGCACGCCGGTCGATTGGGTGTTCATCGGCTCTTGCACAAACAGCCGGCTCAGCGACATCCAGGAGGCGGCGGCACTTGCCAAGGGCCGCAAGGTGGCGCCCGGCGTCACGGCCTGGGTCGTGCCGGGCTCGGAGACCATCAAGCGCCAGGCCGAGGAGGAGGGGCTCGACCGCATCCTCAAGGAGGCCGGCTTCCAGTGGCGCGAGCCGGGCTGCTCGATGTGTCTTGCCTTCAACGGCGATCGGGTGCCGCCGGGCAAGCGCAGCGTGTCGACCTCCAATCGCAACTTCGTCGGCCGCCAGGGGCCGGGCGCACGCACGCATCTCGCCAGTCCCGCCATGGCGACGGCGGCGGCGATCACCGGCACCATCTCCGACGTGAGGGCGCTCTGATGGAGAAGTTCACCAAGCTGGCGGCGATCGCCGCACCGCTCATGCGCCAGAACATCGACACCGACATGGTGATCCGGGTCGAGCGCCTGCGCGACCTGCCGCCCGAAAAGCTCGGCCCCTATGCCTTCGAATCGTGGCGCTACAAGCCGGACGGCAAGGAGGCGCCGGAGTTCGTGCTCAACCGGCCCCCCTACCGCGACGCCAAGATCATCCTGGCCGCCGACAATTTCGGCTGCGGCAGTTCGCGCGAGGCGGCGGTGTGGTCGTTGTTCGGCTTCGGCATCCGCTGCGTCATCGCGCCCTCGTTCGGGCCGATCTTCTACAACAACTGCTTCCAGAACGGCCTTCTGCCCGTCGCGGTGCCGCTCGAGGTGATCGAGGAGATGGTGGCCGAAGTCGAGGCGAGCCAGGGCACCGGCAAGATTGCGGTCGATCTCGAGGCCTGCACCATCACGTCGCCGAGCGGCAAGGTGACGCCCTTCAAGATCGATGCGCTGCGTCGCGAGGCGCTGCTGGCGGGGCAGGACCAGATCGAGCAGACACGGCGCCGAGAAAGCGAGATCGCCTCTTTCGAGGCGGGAGACCGCCAGCGCTTTCCGTGGCTCTACCAGCAGGCTTAGGAGTATCTCCGAAATGGTTTCCCTCATCAGCCGGAGCAGCATCGTCTGCGCCCTGGGCGCGGCGCCCCTTGCCGCGAGCGG
>CAZHQA010000129.1:0-14749 GCA_964533955.1 uncultured Reyranella sp.
TGGGGACCCCGCAGAGTCGCTGCAAGGCCTGAAAGCCCCTGAAATCCCTAGGAAGCCTGGTCTGCCGTCGGCAGACGGCCGTCCGCGATCGCCCGTTGCAGGGTGGCGTGGTCGAGCACGGTCTGCTTGGCGTAGGTGTGGGCGAACGCGCCGATCGCCTCGTCGAACGTGGTGCTCCTGCCGAGGTACGCGGCGAGGACCACGGCGTCGGCCGAGCGGGCATGGGCGCGGGCCAGCACCTCGCCGCAGGTCTCGGCATAGCGCTGGAAATGCCTGGGCGACATGGTCTCGAGCTGCGGCTTGATCTTGGCGTCGCGCAGCTGGCGTATATAGATATGGCGCCCAGCCGGTCCGGTGGCGAAGCCGAGCAGGATGTCGCTTGCCGCCTGCAGCAAGCGCTGGCCGCGGACCACGCGCTCGCCATGGTGCTGGAACGGGCTGGTTCCGGCATGGCCTTCGAGCACCGAGCGGTTCGCTTCCTTGAATTGCAGGTACATCGCCTCGCCGTTGCCCGAGATCATCAGGAGGATGCCGCACAACGTGCCGACCGAGCCGACGCCGACCACCTTGTAGGCCGCGTCTGCCAGCCGATAACGCTGCACCAGCGTCTGCCGCTCGGGTGTGAGCGAGGTCAGATAGTCGGGCAGCGTGGCCATCACGGCGGCGTAGAATACCTCCGCTTCGTCGTCGGACGGGTGATAGACCAGCGGCGGTGCGTCCTCGATGCGAGGGGCCGGCCCGCTGCCATGCTTGAGCGAGACGATCGGGGCGTGGGTGAGAAAGCTGATCGCCTTGCGCAGCGCGGCGGCGCCGACGCCGATATCGGCTGCCCTGTCGATGCTTTCGACGATCAGCCCGCGATACCAGGCGTCGAGCACCGGCATGGCGGCGATCTCCGCCATGGTTTCGCGATAGCGGCGCGCCGCGGCCTGCGCGAGCCCGATGCGGGCCTCCTTGTCCATGATGTCGAGCGTGGCCACCACGAAACTCGCGGCCAGCCGCTTGAGGTCCCACTCCCACGGCGCGACGGCGGTTTCGTCGAAATCGTTGATGTCGAACACGAGGTGCCGCTCGGGCGTGGCGAAGCCGCCGAAGTTGAGGCAATGGCAGTCGCCTGCAGCCTGCACGGTGAGGCTGCTTGCCGGCGTTCCGGCCAGATCTTCCGCCATGATCGCCGCACTGCCCCGCAGGAAGGCAAACGGCGAAACCGCCATGCGCGAATAGCGCAGTGGCAGCAGGTTGGGCAGGCGCGATTTGCCCTGTTCGATCAGGATCTCGATCGGGTCGCGCCGGTGCCTGGGTGCACTCCATTCCGCATGATCGCGCCGCCGTATCTTCTCGCGTAGCGCATGGCCGCGCGCCACGCGGTCCCCGACCGACGCAGTGTGGGTCTGGGTCGGCAAGGCGCCGATGGACGTGTCGGTCATGTCGATCTCACGGCACGAAGCGTAGCAAATTTTCCACGCTGTCGGCTTCTGCTGCGGGCTTGTCAGTCCTTATGCGATTGATGCGCGGAAAGCGCATGGCCACGCCCGACTTGTGGCGGGTCGAGCGGGCGATGCCGTCGAAGGCGATTTCCAGCACCAGCTTCTGCTCGACCTCGCGTACCGGCCCGAAGCGGTTGGTGGTGTGGTCGCGCACCCACTTGTCGAGCCAGCGCAGCTCCTCGTCGGTGAAACCGAAATAGGCCTTGCCGACCGGCGCCAGCTCCCGCCCGGCCCCGGCGTCGCGCCAGCAGCCGAAAGTGAAGTCGGAATAGAACGAACTGCGCTTGCCGTGGCCGCGCTGGGCGTACATCAGCACGCAGTCGGCCAGCATGGGGTCGCGTTTCCACTTGAACCACGGCCCTTTCGGCCGGCCGGGCACATAGGAGCTGTCGCCGCGCTTCAGCATCAGCCCCTCGATGCCGTCCTGCCGCATGCCCTCGCGCAGCTCGGCGAGATGCGCCCAGTCGGTGAAGCGCACCAGGGGCGAGACGTCGAAGCGCGGGTGCGGTCGCTCCGCCATCCAGGCTTCGAGCCGGGCGCGGCGCTCGTCGAAACTCAGCGCCCGCAGATCGTCGCCCGCGAGCCACAGCACGTCGTAGAGCCGGACGTGCGCGGGATGCTCCTTCAACATCCGGGGCGTCACGCTCTTGCGGTTGAGCCGCTGCTGCAGGTCATTGAACGGCGCCACCGCTTCGTCGCGCCGCACCAGGAGTTCGCCGTCGAATACGCCCTCGAAGTCGATGGCCTCGATGATGTCGGGGAACGCTCCCGACACGTCCTCGCCGGCCCGGCTGTAGAGGCGCTTGACGCCGCCGGAGGACGCCACCTGCACACGGATGCCGTCCCATTTCCACTCGGCGCGGAAATGCGCGGGATCGAGCGTGTCGAGCTCGGCGCGGTCGATCGCATTGGCGAGCATCGGCGGCAGGAAGGCGCCGCCCATGTTGCTCGCGGGCCTGGGGCCATCCGACTGCAGCCAGTCGAACAGGGGCCGGTAGGGCGGGCTGAGCCCGTGCCAGACTTCCTCGACATCGTCGACCGGCTTGCTGCCGAGATTGGCGGCGGCTTGCTTGGCGAGGCGCGCCGAGACGCCGACCCGGAGCGCGCCGGTCACCAGCTTCAGGAGCGCCCAGCGGCCGGTGGCGTCGAGTGAGTCGAGCCAGCGCTTGAGGATCGCCGGCGTCTGCATCTTGGTGGCGCGCTGCAGGGTTTCGACGACCTCGCCCAGGCCGGGAGAAGGACCTGCGTCAGGTTTGGCCTGCCAGACGAGTGCCAGCGTCTCGGCCAGGTCGCCGACATAGTCATATGAGAGATGGAACAGCTCCTGCCCGATCTTGTCCTCCCCGAAACTGCGCAGGAGCGCGGGCTTGGCAGCGGCAAAGTCGAGGCCGCCGGTCAGCGCCGCCAGCGCCCAGCCACGATCGGGATCGGGCGTCTGGCGCAGGTAAGTCTCGATCAGCCGGAGCTTGGCGTTGCGCGCCGGCTGGAAGGAGAGCGCGTCGAGCAGGGCGGCGAAGGCCTGCATTACACTCTCTTCCGTTTGACGGGGGAGGTGAACGGAGCCAAACGAACTATCACGCCTCGGCTTCCTCCTCACGACCGGCGAGGTGCAGGGCCTCGGCCTCGATGCCGATCGAGCGGGCCATGTGGACCAGCGCTTCCTCGCGACCGTGCGTCACCCAGACCCTGGGCGCGCCGACATCCTTGAGCGTTGTGCAGAGCTCGCTCCAGTCGGCATGGTCGGAGATGATCAGCGGCAGCTCGGCGCCACGCTGGCGGGCGCGGGCACGAATGCCCATCCAGCCCGAGGCCATGGCCGGGATCGGATCGAAGAAGCGCCGCGACCAGCGGTCGGCCATGGCCGATGGCGGACAGAGCACGATGGCGCCTTTGAAGGTCTCGAGGATGGCATCCGACACGAGGGCGATGTCGCCGAGATCGATGCCGTGGTCCTGGTAGAGCTTGCAGAGCGAGGCGAGCCCGCCATGCAGCCAGATCCGTCCGTCGTAGCCCGCCGCGCGCAGCAGCCGGATGACCCGCTGGCACTTGCCCAGCGCATAGACGCCCACCAAGTGAGTGCGCTCTGGGAACGTGGCGAGCGAGCGCAGCAGCTTGCCGATCTCCCCGACGTCGGAGGGGTGATGGAAGACCGGGAGCGCGAAGGTCGCTTCGGTGATGAATACGTCGCACGGCACCGGCTCGAAGGGCGGGCAGGTGGGATCGGGCCGGCGCTTGTAGTCGCCCGACACGACGATGCGCTGCCCACGGTATTCGAGCACGGCCTGCGCCGAGCCCAGGATATGGCCGGCCGGTATCAGGCTCACCTCGACATCGCCGATCTTCACGGCCTCGCCGTATTTGAGCGACTGTTGGGCGGTGTCCGGCATGTCCTGAAAGCGGGCCCGCATTATGGCGAGCGTCTCGGGCGTGGCGAGGGCGTTCCGGTGGCCCGGCCGGGCATGGTCGCCATGGCCGTGAGTTATGACCGCCCGGGAGACCGCCACGGCGGGGTCGACATAGAAATCGCCGGGCTCACAATAGAGCCCGCGCGGGGTCGGATGGAGCCAGGAGCGGGGATTGAGCGTGTCTGTCGTCATTGAGCGCGAGCCATCCTACCCGGCTGATATGGGTCTTCCCGACCTGTTTTCACGCTGGTTCGAGAGCCGCGGCTGGACGCCCCGGCGGCATCAGCTTGCGCTGGTCGAACTGGCAAGAAGTGGCAGCAGCGCGCTGTTGATCGCGCCGACCGGTGGCGGCAAGACCCTGGCGGGCTTCCTGCCCTCGCTGATCGAGCTCACCGAGCGGCGACGGGCCGGCAAGGACCTTGCGCACGCCAAGGGCAAGGGCGAGCTGCACACTCTCTACATTTCGCCGCTCAAGGCGCTCGCCACCGACATCCGGCGCAACCTCGAGATGCCGATCGCCGAGATGCAGCTGCCGATACGGGCCGAGAGCCGGACCGGCGACACGCCGCAAAGCCGGCGGCTGCGCCAGCGCGAGCGGCCGCCCGATCTCCTGATGACCACGCCGGAATCGCTGGCGCTGCTGCTTTCCTATCCTGACGCCGAGAAATTCTTCGCCAGCTTGCGCTGCGTCATCATCGACGAGCTGCATTCCTTCGCTACCAGCAAGCGGGGCCATCATCTGGCGCTTTGCCTTGCCCGGCTGGCCACGCTCGCCCGGCAGGCGCGCTTCGTCGGCCTGTCGGCGACCGTGGCCGATCCGCCCGAGCTTGCCCAATATCTCGCCGTTCGCGATCAGCCGGTCGAGATCATCAGGGGCGAGCCGGGCGCAGCGCCCAAGGTCTCGATCGTCGACGCCCAGGACCGCACGCCCTGGGGCGGCCACATGGGCCGGCATGCCCTGCCCGAGATCTACAACGTCATTCGCCAGCACAAGACCTCGATCGTCTTCGTCAATACCCGCGCCCAGGCCGAGCTCGCGTTCGACGGGCTGTGGCGCCTCAACGACGAGAACCTGGCGATCGGCCTGCATCATGGCTCGCTCGCCGTCGAGCAGCGGCGCAAGGTCGAGGCGGCGATGGCCGCCGGCAGGCTGCGCGCCGTGGTGGCGACCTCCTCGCTCGACCTCGGCATCGACTGGGGCGATGTCGACCTGGTGATCCAGCTCGGCGCGCCGAAGGGCGTCAGCCGGCTGATGCAACGGATCGGCCGCGCCAATCATCGGCTCGACGAGCCGAGCCGCGCCATGATCGCGCCGGCCAACCGCTTCGAGGTGCTGGAGTCGCTCGCCGCCATGGAAGCCATCGAGGCGCGCGAGCTCGACGGGGATCCGGCGCGGCCTGCCTGCCTCGACGTGCTGGCCCAGCACATCGTCGGCACCGCCTGCGCCCAGCCGATCGACCGCGAGGCGTTCTTCCAAGAGGTCCGCCGCGCCCAACCGTATCGCGACCTGCCGCGGAACGACTTCGACGATACTTTCGACTTTGTCGCGACCGGCGGCTATGCGCTGGCAGCCTACGAGCGCTGGCACCGGCTGAAGCAGCTGCCCGACGGTCGCTGGATGCTCGCCTCGCCCCTCGTGGCGCGGCAGTTCCGCATGAATGTCGGCACCATCGTCGAGCTGCCGCTCCTGAAAGTGAAGATGCGGCGTGGGCCGGTGCTGGGCGAAGTCGAGGAGGCTTTCATCCAGGGTCTGGTGCCGGGTGACACCTTCATCTTTGCCGGCCGCCTGCTGCGCTTCGAAGGCGTGAAAGAGCTGGTGGCGCAGTGCTCGCCCGCGACCAACGGCGATCCCAAGATTCCCGCCTATGGAGGGGGTCGCCTGCCACTCTCGACCTTCCTGGCCGAGCGCGTGCGCGGCATCCTGCAGGACCCGTCCCGGCATCCCAAGCTGCCGGCCGAAGTGCGCGAATGGCTGAACATCCAGCGCTGGCGCTCCGGCCTGCCGCGGGCCGACAGGCTGCTGGTGGAAGGCTTTCCGCGCGGCAGCAAGCAGTTCATCGTGGCTTATTGCTTCGAGGGCCGGAACGCCCACCAGACACTGGGCATGCTGCTGACCCGCCGCATGGAGCGCATGGGATTGAAGCCGCTGGGCTTCGTCGCCACCGACTACGTGCTCGGCCTGTGGGGCCTGAGGCCGCCGTCGCCGCAGCAGCTCGACGAGCTGTTCGACGAGGACATGCTGGGCGACGACCTCGAGGCGTGGATGGACGAGTCCACGATGCTCAGGCGTTCGTTCCGCAACGTCGCGGTGATCGCCGGACTGATCGAGCGGCGCTTCCCGGGCGAGGAGAAGTCGCGCCGGCAGGTCACCTTCAGCTCCGACCTGATCTACGACGCGCTGCGCAAGCACGAGCCCGAGCACATCCTGCTGCGCGCCACGCGCCAGGACGCCGCTCACCAGCTTGCCGACCTCAAGCGGCTGGGCGACCTGTTGCGTCGCGCCAAGGGGCGCATCGAGTACCGGCGGCTCGATCGCATCTCGCCGCTTGCCGTGCCGGTGCTGCTCGAGATCGGCAAGGAGCGCATCCTCGACGGCACCGCCGAGGACGAACTGCTGGACATCGCCGCGCAGGAGCTGATCGACGAGGCGACCCGGCTCACCTAGTCTCCCGCGGGAGGGGGAGACATGGACATCGCCAGGAAGCTGAAGGAGTCGGTTGATTCGGGTGCCGTGCACGGCGTGATCGCCGCGGCGGCGACGGACAAAGGCGTCATCTTCGAGGGTGCGGCGGGCGGGCTCGCGCAGGACAGCGTGATCTGGATCGCCTCGATGACCAAGGCGATCACGGGCGCCGCGGCCATGCAGCTGGTCGAGCGCGGCAAGCTTTCGCTCGACGCGCCGGCCGCCGATGTCGTGCCGGAGATCGCCAACAAGCAGGTGCTGGTGAGGATCGGTGACGACGGCACGATCAAGACCCGTCCGCCCAAGCGGCCGATCACGCTGCGCCATCTGCTGACCCACACCTCGGGCATGGGTTACGACACCTGGGACGCCGACATTTTTCGCTACGTGAAGGCGACGGGCGCACCCAGGCCCGCGTCGATGGAAGTGCTGTCGACGCCGCTGCTGTTCGACCCCGGCGAGCGCTGGGCCTACTCGATCTCGATCGACTGGGCGGGGCTCATGGTCGAGGCGGTAAGCGGCATGCGGCTCGATCGCTACATGAAGGAGAATATCTTCGAGCCCCTCGGCATGGCCGATACCGGCTTCAGAATCACGCCGACCATGCGGCCGCGCAAGGCGGCGGTGCACACCCGCAGGGAGGGTGGCGGCTTCACCGCCACCGACCACGAACTCAACCAGGAGCCGGAGGTGTTCATGGGCGGCGGCGCGCTCTACTCCACGGTGGGCGACTATCTCCGCTTCACGCGCGCGCTGCTCACGGGCGGCGCCCCGATCCTCGAGGCCAAGACCGTGGCGTCGATGTTCAAGAACTCGATGAACGACGGCGTGCTCTGCCGGCCGCTCAAGAGCAATATCCCCGCTCGCAGCACCGACATGAACTTCGTCGACGGCATGAAGTGGGGCCTCACCTTCATGATCAATCCGCAGGCGTTCCCGGGGAGGCGCGAGGCCAACAGCCTGACCTGGGGCGGTCTCGCCAATTCCTATTTCTGGATCGACCCGGCGAGCAAGGTGACCGGCGTGTGGGCGACCCAGCTCCTGCCGTTCTACGACGCCCGCGCGGTGGCGGCGTTCGAGGAGTTCGAGCGCGGAGTCTATGCCGGCCTTTAGTGCCGATCGTCAGTGGAAATCGCGCGACGCGATCTTGATGACCGGTCGGTCGAGGTGGATGCGGCTGCGGTCATAGGGCTTCTTCTTTGCCGGCGGTTGCCTGCTCGAGCGATGACGCGTGGCGTTGGCCTCGAGCACTTCCATCCGTGAATCGGGACGGTCGGTGCGGACCTGGTCGCCGCGACCGGGCTCGAGCGGGAAATCCTCGTCGAGCTCGGCGATGCGGTCGAGTTCGACCGACCAGTCCCAGAGCTGCTCGGCCACGAGATGGATCACGAGCCCTTCGCGCTGCACGTGGCCCCGCACGGCCAGCAAGCGGGATCCCATGACGATGCGGCGATGGGCCTCGAACACCTTGGGCCACACCACCAGGTTGGCGATGCCGCATTCGTCCTCGATGGTGACGAAGACCACGCCCGACGCCGTGCCCGGCCGCTGGCGCACCAGGACCAGGCCGGCGAGCGTGAAGCGGTCGTCGTTCTGCGAATCGCCCAGCACGCTGGTGCGCGACACCCGCCGATCGCGCAGCATCGGCCGCAGCAGGCTGAGCGGATGGGAACGCAGTGACATGGCGAAAGAGGCGTAATCGTCCACCACCTGCTCGCCGAGGGTGAGGGCAGGCAGGGTGACGGACGGCTCGAGATCGCGTTCGACCGGCTTGTGCTCCAGCAACGGCAGGGAGACTTCCGAGAAGGCGCGCACCGCCCACAGCACGTCGCGGCGCGTGAGGCCCATCGAGGCGAAGGCGTCGGCGCGGGCCAGCGCCAGGATCTGCCGTCTGGTGAGGCCGCCGCGCCGCCAGACATCGGCCGGGTCGCGATAGGGGCGCGCGCGCCGTTCGACGAAGCGCCTCATGTCGTCCTCGGCGAGTCCCGCGACCTGGCGAAAGCCCAGCCGCAGGGCGCAGCGCCCGCCCCCCTCCGTCCGTCGTTCCCCTCCCCCGTCTTCGGGGGAGGTGTCCCGCGAAGCGGGACGGAGGGGGTCGAGGATTGGCTCGAGGGTGCAATCCCAGTCGCTGGCATTGATGTCGGGCGGCCGCACCTCGACGCCATGCTCGCGCGCATCGCGTACCAGCTGGGCCGGCGCATAAAAGCCCATGGGCTGCGCGTTGAGCAGCGCGGCGCAGAAGGCCTCGGGGAAGTGGTACTTCACCCACGACGAGACGTAGACCAGGATGGCGAAGCTTGCGGCATGGCTCTCCGGGAAGCCGTATTCGCCGAAGCCCTCGATCTGCTTGAAGCAGCGCTCGGCGAACTCCGCCTCGTACTCGTTGCCGATCATGCCGTTGATGAAATCGTCCTTGAGCTTGTGGATCGTGCCGGAGCGCCGGAAGGTCGCCATGGCGCGGCGGAGCTTGTCGGCCTTGGCCGGGCTGAAGCCCGCGGCGACGATCGCCATCTGCATGGCCTGCTCCTGAAACAGGGGGACGCCCAGCGTCCGTTCGAGGACACCGCGGAGCTTGCCCGGATACTCGATCTTGTCCCGATCCTTGCCGCGATTCTTCAGGTAGGGATGGACCATGCCGCCCTGGATGGGACCTGGCCGCACGATCGCCACCTCGACCACCAGGTCGTAGTAGCTGCGGGGCTTGAGCCTGGGCAGCATCGACATCTGCGCCCGGCTCTCGACCTGGAACACGCCGACCGAGTCGGCTCCGCACAGCATGTCGTAGACCTTCGCGTCGGTCGCAGGCATGTCGAGCGACGGACGCTTGCCGTAGTGCCGCTCGATCAGGTCGAAGCTCTTGCGCAGCGCCGTCAGCATGCCGAGCCCCAGCACGTCGACCTTGTAGATGCCGAGCGTGTCGAGGTCGTCCTTGTCCCATTCGACGACGGTGCGGTCTTCCATCGCCGCGTTCTGGATCGGGATCAGCTCGTCGAGCCGGTCGTCGGTCAGCACGAAGCCGCCGACATGCTGCGACAGATGGCGCGGGAAGCCGCACAGCGTGGCCGACAACTCGAGCGCCAGCGCCAGCCTGGGATCGTGCGGGTCGAGGCCCGCCTCGCGCACATGCCGGACGTCGACGCCGCCACCGCCCGATCCCCAGACCGTGTCGGCCATCACGCCCAGGGTATCGGGCGAGAGGCCGAGCGCCTTGCCGACGTCGCGGATGGCGCTGCGGCTGCGATAGGCGATCACCGTGGCGGCCAGCGCCGCCCGCTCGCGGCTCTTTTCCGCATAGATCCATTGGATCACTTCCTCGCGCCGCTCATGCTCGAAATCGACGTCGATGTCGGGCGGCTCGTTGCGTTCGTTGGACAGGAAGCGTTCGAACAGGACCTCGACCTTGTCGGGATTCACCTCGGTGATGCCAAGGCAGTAACAGACGGTCGAGTTGGCGGCCGAGCCGCGGCCCTGGCAGAAGATTCCCATCTTGCGGGACTGGGTCACGATCTCGTGCACGGTGAGGAAGTAGGGGGCGATCTTCTTGCGCTCGATCAGGTCGAACTCGCGCTTGATCGTGCTGGTGATCTTGTCCGGAAGACCCCCTGGATATTTGGAGGGGGGATAGCGTTCCCCGGCGCCCTGCCAGGTCAGCCGCTCGAGCTTCTGCATCGGCGTCTCGCCGCCCTCGTACATGACCGGGTACTGGTAGGTGAGCTGGTCGAGCGAGAAGTTGCAGCGCCCGACGATCTCCTGGACGCAGTCGATGGCGTGCGGATGCCGGCGGAACAGCCGCGCCATTTCCTCTGGCGTCTTGAGATGGCGTTCGGCCGAGGCGAAGCGGCGGAAGCCCAGCTCCTCGACCGTGCAGCCGAGCCGGATGGCGGTGACCACGTCCTGCAGCGCCCGCCGTTCGGGGGTGTGATAATGCACGTCGTTGACGGCGACCAGGCGCACCTTCATCCGGGCGGCGAGGTCGTCGAGAGCGGCGAGCCGCTGCGCATCGTCGCCGCGGAACAGCACGGAGCCGGCGAGATAGCAGCGGTCGTCGAACAGCTGCGCCAGGGCGCGCAGGCGCTCCTGGAAGGCGGGGTCGTCGACCTTGCGGGGCGGCAGGACAATGGCGAGCAAGCCTTCCGAGTATTGCGCGAGGTCGTCGAAGGTGAGGTCGCACTCGCCCTTGGCGGCGCGGCGGTTGCCGGCCGTCAACAGGCGCGACAGCCGCTTGTAGCCGTCGAGATTCGTCGGATAGGCGATCAGCGAGTAGCCGTCGCGCGTCTCGAGCCGCGCGCCGACCAGAAGCTTGATCCAGCTTTCCTGCGGGATCGCGGTGTCCTCGTAGAATTCCCTGATCGCCGCATAGGCGCGCACCACGCCCGCAAGCGTGTTGCGGTCGGCGATGCCGATGGCGTTGTGGCCAAGATCGATTGCCCGGTGGACCAGCTCGCCCGGATGCGAGCCGCTGCGCAGGAAGCTGTAGTTGGTGGTGACCTGCAGCTCAGCGTAACGCATGGCTGCAGACCCGGTGGTTACCGGAAGTGACCGTTAAAATAACGGGAAAATAACGGTTACGAAAAGTAACGTTTAAAATAATGGAAAAATAATGGGGCCCCCTGTCGCCCTGAGCGCAGAGGGGGGCGGTCGTATTCCGGGGGCGGCTCATGCGCAGAACCCGTGGAGGAACCACTGGGCCGAGTTGGTCGAGCCGTCGCGGAACAGCCAGAAGCGGCCGCCGTCGTCGTCCTCGACGCGGTAGTAGTCGCGCACCGGCGGGACGATGTTGGCGGGCATGACACGGCCGTTCGAGCGCGGCCGCCACCATTCGTCGGCGATGCGTTCGGGTCCCTCGACCTTCATCACCTTGTGGGCGTGGCGGCGCCACTGGAACTGGCGCGGCGGATCGTCGGGCAACAACGCCGTGACCTCGACCGGCTCGGGACGCTGCAGCAGCCGCGTCGGCCGCGCGCCTTTCATCGACGCGATCCGCTGCCAGGCGCCTTCCGGCACCGCAGGTGCGGAGAGAAGCACTGTGGTCTGCACGCGCTCGGGCAAATGGCTGTCGCGCGGCGCCAGCCGCACGACATTCTCCGGTCCCAGCCGCAGCGCCAGCCGGTCGGCGAGGTCGATCGTGCCGTCCTCGCCCAGCGGGTTGGCGGCCGCGGCGGTCTCGGGCAGCGAGTCCTGCGAGCCGTTCCAGCTCTCGACCTCGGGCGCGGCCAGGATCATCAGCTCGACGCCAAAGCCGGGATCGAGCTCGCCGAGCTTCTGCTCGAACAGCTTCATCAGCTTGGGATTGTTGCGGTTGGGCCGGCTGGTGCCGATCGCGGTGCGATCGACCGAGCCGTCGACGCGATAGAGCGCGATCTCGAGCTGGCGCGCGCCGACGCCCGCCTGCTCGAGCTGCGTGCAGAGCGCGGCCAGCAGGCGGCTGGTCGCGGCGGCGATGTCCTCGGGCCGGCCGATCGGCTCGGCGAAGGCAAGCCGCGTGCGAAAGGCAGGCGGCGGCCGGCGTGGCTCGATCGGCTCGTCGAGGCGGCCCAGCGCCTGGTCGAGGCGGGTCAGCGGCTGCTCGCCGAAGCGGCGGGCCAGGGGCGCGCGCGGCAAGGGGTAGAGGTCGCCGATGCGACGCAGGCCGAGCTTCAGGAACGTCTCCAGGATCGGCTTGTCGAGGCGCAGGCCATCGACCGGCAGCGCCGCGAGCGCGTTGCGCTGGCCTCTGGCCGGACAGAAGAGATCGGCCTGCTTCTCGGCATAGCGGGCGAGCGCCCAGGCGGCGCCCGCGGTGTCGGCCATGGCCGCGCGGCAGGCGAAGTCGTGACGGCTCAGCCGCTCGGTGAGATCGGCCAGCAGCGCGCGCTCTCCCACCTCGCCGGGGCCGAAGAGATGGCCGCAACCGGTGACGTCGAGCAGCAGGCCCGCATCGCCGCCGAAGCCGCCGACGCCGCAGGGATCGATGTCTTCCACGGCCACGGCATCGCCCAGCGGGTCGATCGCCACCCACGGCGTGTAGCGGTCGCACCAGTTCGCCAGGGTTTCGATCAAGCGCCGGTCGGCCGGCTGTTCCTGCGCGGTGGTGAGCAGATCGGGCACCAGCGTGCGCGAATCGGCGAGCCGCATGTAGGGGCGCAGGCCGGCGGCACGCGCATGTGGATTGACGGCCGCCAGCCTGGGGCAGCTGTCGCGCCAGACGACGGTCGCGGCAGCCCTAGCCGACCAGTCTTTGGCGTTGAGGCGCGCCAGCCGATCCGTGCTGAGCTTGGGAAACCACAACGAGACGATGCGTTTCATCGTTCCACTCCACGAGCCAGGATGGAATTTCCTCGACCGACGGCGCGCCGAAGCGATTGCGCCTCAGCTCGACCTGCCAGCGGACCTGGGTGAGGCCGGAAGAAGCCGGCGCCGCGCCGGATGACCCCGCCGAGGCGACGCGCCAGCGCGTGGTGCAGACGCTTTGCGGCGGCGCTGGCTGCGGGCGCAGCAGCAGGGCGGGCACGCCGCTCTTCTCGGCGGCGAGCGACAGGCGCCGGCCGGCGGTGGGATCGGCGGCGCGGGTTTCTCCCAGCACGGCGGCGATGCCGGGCGTGCGCAGGCCTTCCTCCATCGCCCAGAAAAGAGTCTCCTCGCGCCGCGCCGTGACCATCAGCAGGCGCGCCGGATCGAACCAGGCGGCGAGTGCCGGCGCATAAGGCGGCGCGTCGGCATTCGAGGACTGGCGGCACCAGAGCAGGGTGCCCGGACCGAGGCGGCTGAGCAGGAAAGCGGCGAAGCCCAGGGCCGCGCCGTCGTGAGCGGCGACACGGCCGGAGGGAGTCGGTCCCGCTTCGATTTCGTGCAACGCGCCGGTCAGCAGGCCGCCATCGGGCAGCAAGGCATCGATCGCCGGCAGGCCGAGCGGCCTTGCCGCCTGGCCGGCCCGCTGGGCGCTGTGGGCCCGCTCCAGGCGACGGACCTGCTCGCGAAGGTCCGCCGGGAGTAAGGGCCCCCTGTCGTTGGCGACAGGGGGAGCAAAGGCATCTGGGGAAATGGCTGGCATTTGCCCCCTCGTCAGGTTCTTCGTGTCAGGGATGTTCCTGATTTGTTCTAAATCCCCGACCCGAAAGAGTCAACGAAGGCCGCCAGTCTCTCTTGCTTGAGGTTGCGTGAGCCTGTCCGGCGTCACACCACATCTGGGTGCCATCAAAATATTATCACCATCCGCGCCACGTCCTCTCGCGGCTCTCCTGAACGAGCTCGCCACGATGCGACAGGCCGATCAGCCAGCGGATGAGCAGGCACGCCACACACAGTCCCACATACGCCAGCACCAAGACGATCACGTCGATCAGGGTGATGGTAGTCATTGGCCCCTCCATGCTCGTCCCCAGAACACATACTCAATTCCCCTCGCGTTTCTTGTGTTTCGACGGGCGGACATTGGGCGTGGCGATAGACCGTTTCAGTGGTAATTCGCACAGTGCAAGAATGAGCTCCTGCCAGCGGGGGAAAGATTGATACAGGCGCGACCATCCGCGAACCTGCGTGTCATCTCCTTGTTCGAGGAGATGAGCGACAGCGAACTCGTGCGCCTCGCCGAGAGCTGCACGACGAGGACCTACGAGAAGAACGCGCAGATCCTGGGTGACCAGGATTCCACCACCGACGTCTTCTTCATCCTGGCCGGCTCGGTGCGCACCAACAGCGTCAGCCCCAAGGGACGCGAGGTCATCTATTCGGAGATCAAGGCCGGCAACATCTTCGGCGAGTTCTCGGCGATCGACGGCCGGCCGCGCTCGTCGGCGGTGTCGGCGCTGACCGACTGTACCGTGGCGCGCATGCCGGCCAAGGCCTTCTTCGAGTTCCTGCGCGGCAACGGCATCGTGGCGACCAAGCTGGTCGAGCTGCTGGTCACGAAGATCCGCAGCATGTCGGAGCGGGTGTTCGAGGTCAGCGCCCTGTCGGTCAGCGAACGGTTGCGCCGCGAGTTGCTGCGGCTGGCCGCCACCGGCGAGCGCCAGGGCAAGACCATCGTCATCAAGCCCGCGCCGACGCATTACGACATTGCCGCCCGCATCGGCTCGCATCGCGAGGCCGTGACCCGCGAATTCAACCGGCTGGAAGCGGAGAAAGTGCTCGACGTCAGCCGCCGCCAGATCACCATCCTCGACCTCGCCCGTCTCGAGCAGTCCGACGACGATTGA
>CAZHQA010000130.1:0-14724 GCA_964533955.1 uncultured Reyranella sp.
AGATCACCAAGGCCATGAAGATGGTGGCGGCGGCCAAGCTGCGCCGCGCCCAGGAGCAGGCTATGGCAGCCCGGCCCTATGCCGAGGCCATGGACAAGGTCATGGCGACGCTGGCGTCGAGCTTCAAGGGCGGCGTCGGGCCGAAACTGCTCGCCGGCACGGGCTCCGACAGCGTCCATCTGCTGATCGTCGCCACCGCCGACCGCGGGCTGTGCGGCGCCTTCAACAGTTCGATCGTGCGCGAGGCCCGCCGGACGATCCGCGCCCTCCAGGCCGAGGGCAAGACCGTCAAGGTGCTGGCGGTCGGCCGCAAGGCGCGCGACCAGCTCCGCCGGGACTATGCCGGCCTGATCATCGAGACCATCACCGACCTCGGCCGCCCCAGGCTTTCCTTCGCGGACGCCCGGAAGGTCACGGCCCGGGTCATGGAGTTGTTCGACGCTGGTGAGTTCGACGTCGCCACGGTGATCTTCAACCGTTTCAAGTCGGCGATGACCCAGACCGTGACCGTGCAGCAGCTGATCCCGCCGCCGGCGCCGGAGGCGGGTGCCGCGCCCGCGACGGCGGGCGGCGCGATCTACGAATTCGAGCCCGACGAGGCCGAGATCCTGGCGGACCTGCTGCCGCGCAACCTCACCGTCCAGATCTTCCGCGCGCTGCTCGAGAACGCGGCGAGCTTCTTCGGATCGCAGATGACGGCGATGGACAGCGCCACGCGCAACGCCGGCGACATGATCAAGAGACTGACCTTGCAGATGAACCGTTCGCGTCAGGCTTCCATCACCAAGGAACTGATCGAGATCATCTCGGGCGCCGAGGCCGTCTAGGCCGCGCGCTGACCGCAATCGAAGGAGAAGGATACCGTCATGGCCACCAACAACATCGGCACGATCATCCAGATCACGGGCGCCGTCGTCGACGTGCACTTCGATGCCGATCTGCCGAACATCCTGAACGCGCTGCACGTCAACACCGACGGCCGCAAGATCGTGCTCGAGGTGGCCCAGCACCTGGGTGAGTCCGAGGTCCGCACCATCGCCATGGACACCACTGACGGCCTGGTACGCGGCGAGAAGGCGGTCGACACCGGCGGCCCGATCGCCATGCCGGTCGGCCCCGAGACGCTGGGCCGCATTCTCAACGTGATCGGCGAGCCGGTCGACGAGCGCGGCCCGGTCAACAACACGCAGACCCTGCCGATCCATCGCAGCGCGCCGGAATTCGTCGACCAGTCGACGGAAGCCCAGATCCTGGTCACCGGCATCAAGGTCATCGACCTGCTCGCCCCCTACGCCAAGGGCGGCAAGATCGGCCTGTTCGGCGGCGCCGGCGTCGGCAAGACAGTCACCATCATGGAATTGATCAACAACGTCGCCAAGGCGCACGGCGGCGTGTCGGTGTTTGCCGGCGTGGGCGAGCGCACCCGCGAGGGCAACGACCTCTATCACGAGATGATCGAATCGGGCGTCATCAAGCTCGACGGTCCGGGCTCGAAGGTGGCGCTGGTCTATGGCCAGATGAACGAGCCGCCGGGCGCGCGCGCCCGTGTCGGCCTCTCGGGCCTCACGGTGGCGGAGTACTTCCGCGACGCCGAAGGCCAGGACGTGCTGTTCTTCGTCGACAACATCTTCCGTTTCACCCAGGCCGGCTCGGAAGTGTCGGCGCTGCTGGGCCGCATCCCGTCGGCCGTGGGCTATCAGCCGACGCTGTCGACCGACATGGGCGCCCTGCAGGAGCGCATCACCTCGACCAAGAAGGGCTCGATCACCTCGGTGCAGGCGATCTACGTGCCGGCCGACGACTTGACCGACCCGGCGCCCGCCACCTCGTTCGCCCATCTGGACGCGACCACCGTGCTCAGCCGCTCGATCGCCGAGATGGCGATCTTCCCGGCCGTCGATCCGCTCGACTCGACCTCGCGCATGCTCGATCCGCGCATCGTCGGCGAGGAGCACTACCAGGTGGCGCTCTCCGTCCAACGCGTGCTGCAGCAGTACAAGTCGCTGCAGGACATCATCGCCATCCTGGGCATGGACGAGCTGTCGGAAGACGACAAGCTGGTCGTGGCGCGCGCCCGCAAGATCCAGCGCTTCCTCAGCCAGCCGTTCCACGTTGCCGAGGTTTTCACCGGCACGCCGGGCGTCTTCGTCAAGCTCGAGGACACCATCAAGGCGTTCAAGGGCATCGTCGCCGGCGAATACGACAGCCTGCCGGAGCCCGCCTTCTATATGGTCGGCACCATCGACGAGGCGGTCGCCAAGGCGAAGAAGATGGCGTCCGAGGCCTAGGCGGATGGCCAAGATTTCCTTCCGGCTGGTGATGCCCGAGCGCGAGCTCGTGAACACCGAGGCCGACATGGTCGTGGTCCCGGGCGTCGAAGGTGACTTCGGCGTCATGCACGGCCATGCGCCGCTGATCTCGATCGTGCGGCCGGGGGTGCTCGAAGTCCTCCAGGGCGGCAAGGTCGAGCAGCGCTTCATGGTCGTCGGCGGTTTCGCCGAGGTGACGCCTGAACGCTGCACCGTGCTGGCCGACGAGGCGACCCCGTTCGAGCAGGTCACCGCCGAGCAGCTGGTCGAGCGCCAGCAGACTGCCGAGCGCGATCTGGTCGATGCTGCCACCGACGCCGAGAAGGCCGCGGCGCAAAAGGCGGTGGCCGTGGCGAAGGACCTGCAGCGCGCCCAGGCCTTCTACGCCGGCCGTTAATTCACTTCATACGCGAAAAAATCTGTCGCGTTTCCCCCGCCGGCCCATTGCAACCGGCGACAGGGGTGGCTTTTATTACGGCTGAGCGACGGTCGCCAAGGGACGAGTCAACGATGGGCCATTGGACTCTCGAGTCGATCAGCTGGGATCGCTTCGACCCATCGAAGGTCGATCCCGAGATCGTGCGCAACATCAAGGCTGCCGCCATGGTCGAGCGCAATGGCGACGACTACGGGGTCTATCTCCGCCGCGTCTTCGCCGACGATGCGGACTTCATCGAGAAGGTGAACGAGTGGGTGCTGGAAGAGAACCAGCATGGCTACGCACTGGGTCGCTGGGCGCAGCTGGCCGATCCGGGCTGGGATTTCGAGGCCGCCTTCGCTCGCTTCAGGGCAGGGTATCGTCTGCCGCACTACACGACGACGACAAAGTCGGTGCGCGGCAGCCAGGCCGGCGAGATGATGGCGCGCTGCATCGTCGAGACCGGCACCAGCTCCTATTACAGCGCGCTCAAGGACGCGACGGCCGAGCCGGTGCTGAAGCAGATCTGCACCAAGATCGCCGCCGACGAGCTGCGCCATTACAAGCTGTTCTACGACCAGATGCACCGCAGCCTGAAACGAGACGGGCTGAACCGCCTGCAACGGCTGTGGATCGGCTGGGGCCGCATCGCCGAGAGCGAGGACGACGAGCTCGCCTATGCCTATTTCGCGTCGAACGAGCCGGTGGACGCCGTCTATGACCGCAAGCGCTACACGCGTGCCTACGCCCGGCGCGCCTACCCGCTCTATGGCCCGAGCCACGTGCAGCGCGCCATGGCAATGATCCTGAAGGCGATCGGACTGAAGCCGCAGGGCTGGCTAAACCAAGTGATGACGCGGGCCGGCCTGTGGTTCCTGCGCAGCCGGGTTGCCAAGCTGTCGGCAAGCGGCGCCTAGTCTCTGGAGCATGATGGGTTAGGCTGGAATCGCCCGAACCCATCATGTCCTGTGAAACCACTATCTTCCGTGCGCTCTAGCGAATCAGGTCGGCGAATTCCGCCAATACCGACTCGTAGACTGCCCGCTTGAAGGGCACGATCGACTCGAGCACCTCGCGCGACGTTGCCCAGCGCCAGGAGTCGAACTCTTCCTCGTGCGCCGCAAGATCGATGTCGTCGTCGCCGCCGGTAAAGGCGAGCGCGAACCACTTCTGTGTCTGGCCGCGCCAGCGGCCCTTCCAGTGAACCGGAGCGACGTCGGACGGCACGTCGTAGGTGATCCAGTCGCGACTCTCGCGCAGCAGCAGCGCCTTGGTCGTGCCGACCTCCTCGCCGAGCTCCCGGCACGCCGCTTCGACCGGCGACTCGCCCTCGTCGATCCCGCCTTGCGGCATCTGCCAGGCGAGTTCGGCCGCCATGCCCGGCCGGTGTCCGAGGAAGATCCGCCGGTCGGCGGCGATCAGCATCAGGCCGACGTTCGGGCGATAGTGCCTGGGAAATGTCGGAGCCACGGGCATGGTCAGGGCCGCAGTTGGGCCGGCTGCAGGCGCACGCGCGACATGCAGGCGTCCTGGCATTCGAAATGGCCAATGATCGGCACCAGGGCCACCGAGGCCTGGTTGGCCACGCGCGCGCGCCACGCCACGATAGCGTCGATCGATTGCGGGGCGGGCTGCAACACGCCGAATTCGTGACGGGGACGATCGGGCCGGCCCTCGCCGGTCCAGGCCAGCATGCGGTCGAGGTTGGCGCCGATGTCCGGCCCGGCGAGCTTGTAGTCGAGCACGGTGGAGCTGCGCGCATAGCCGACGCCAAGCTCGCCGGTCAGCTGGTACAGGGTCGAGGCACCGGGCGAGGGCGTGATCTCGATCAAGGCCAGCCCGCGATCGGCGATCTCCTTGACCAGCGGCCTCGCCGATGCCTCCTGACGCGAGACTGGCCCAGGCGCGGGCATGACGAAGCCGACATAGCCCTCGGCCCGCGCCATCGCCGACCGCAGGCGACGGATATTCTCGGTTGCCTCCGCCGAGGCGTCGATCGGGCGGATGCCGCGCTCGACCGTGCCGGCGGGATCCTCAATCGGCAGCATCAGGTAGCTCTCGTGGCCGCGATCGTGCGCGCGGCCCATCCAGCGCCCGAGGTCGGGCGTCCCCGGCAGGAAGGCAAGGCTGACCTCACCGGGCAATTCATCGATTGCTCGCTGCATGAGTGCCTCGTCCGATCCGACGTTGATCATCAGCAGCCCTACGCGCGGTGCCGGTCCTTCCGGCGGATAGCGCCTCGAGTAGGCGATCCACGGCATCCAGCCGGCAGGCGAGATCCTGGGCAGGCGCAGGCCGTCGGCGGTGGTCTCCACCATCGCCTCGCGCTCGGCCGACGGCACGATGCGGAAGTCGGTGTGCCGCGGCGGCAGCTTCAGCGAGGTGACGCGCGGCACCGAAGCAGTCGACGCCGCCTCAGCCGGGGGCGCGATCCGTGGCGGCTCGCGCAGCAGCCCGAGCACGAGGGCGGCCGAGACCGCCGTCAGGCCGAGCACGACGCCCCAGGCCGCGAGCAGCCCGCGTGCGGGTCTTCGCAGCACGCGACTGCTCGTGGGCCGCGCTCAGTTGGCGCGGCTGGTGTAGAGCGAGATGCCGCGAATCAGGTCGACGGCCCGCAGCAGCTGGTAGTCGGCCACCGAGTCCTTGGGCGGCTCGTCGGGATCGCCCGACGGCTGCGTGCCGGGCTGCGTCGCCGCGGCCGGCTTGTCGTCCTTCTTGTCGGCAGGCTTGGACTCCGACGACTTGTCGTCCTTCTTGTCGGCAGACGACTTGTCGTTCGGGTTGGTGATCGAACGGCGCAGGTTCTCCTCCCGGAAGCCCATGCGCTGCTGGATAGCCTCGACCTTGGCCTGCTCGACCTCGATGTCGGGCTTGATGCCTTCCTTCTGGATCGAGCGTCCCGACGGCGTGAAGTAGAGCGCCGTGGTGAGCCGGATGGCACCGCCGCCGGTCACCTGCATGATGGTCTGCACCGAGCCTTTGCCGAACGAGCGGGTGCCGAGCACGATGGCGCGGCGATGGTCCTGCAGGGCGCCGGCCACGATCTCCGAAGCCGAGGCCGAGCCGCCGTTCATCAGCACGACGATCGGCAGCCCGTTGGCCACGTCGCCCGCCTTGGCGTTCCAGCGCTGCACGTCCTCGGCCTTGCGCGCCTTGACCGACACGATCTCGCCCTTGTCGAGGAACGCGTCGACCATGGAAATCGCCTGGTCGAGCAGTCCTCCCGGATTGTTGCGCAGGTCGAGAACGTAGCCTTTGAGCTTGGGCCCGGCTTCCTTCTTGATCTTCTCGACGGCGTCGAGCACGCCCGATGTCGCCTGCTCGGTGAACGAGGTGACGCGGATGTAGCCGACGTCGCCCTCCAGCCGGTAGCGCACCGCCTTCACCTTGATGGTCTCGCGCGTCAGCGTGACGTCGATCGGATCCTTCACGTTGGTGCGGCGGAGCGACAGCTTGATCGGCGTGCCGACCTTGCCGCGCATCTTCTCGACCGCCTCCTGCAAGGTCAGGCCCTGCACTGGCTCGCCGTCTAGCGCGAAGATCAGGTCGCCGCTCTGGATGCCCGCCTTGGAGGCCGGCGTGTCGTCGATCGGCGAGACCACCTTGATGACGCCGTTGTCCATCGTGACTTCGATGCCGAGCCCGCCGAACTCGCCCCGCGTCTGGACCTGCATGTCCTTGTAGACCTTGGGGTTCATGTAGCTCGAATGCGGATCGAGAGCGGCCAGCATGCCGTTGATGGCGTTCTCCATCAGTGTCTTCTCGTCGACCGGCTCGACATAATCGCGGCGAATGCGCTCAAGCACGTCACCGAACAGGTTGAGTTGCTGATAGAGCTCGCTCTTGTCGCCGCCCGCGGGCTTGGCGTCGCCCTTGTCCTGGGCGAGCACGGGAGCGAGCGCCAGACCGGCGCTGAAGGCCAGGATCGCGGCGGTGGTGGCAAGGCGCAGTCGGGTCATCGGGGGAGCCTTTTCAGAGCGTCGCCGGTCCAGGTTTTGGCCGGCGTGACGTGGGTTTTCCGGTTGCGGGGCGAGAATACTAGTGCGTCTTTGGCAGGATCAAGGCGAGCCGGCTCACGGGTTATCACAAATGGCTGGATCACAAATCATGCCGAAGCGGCCATGGCGTGCCCCGGTACGGCCAGAACGACCGGCCGCGAGACTTCGGAGAGCAGCGAATGGCCGGTCATTTCGCGGGGCTGCTGCAGCTGCATCAGGGCCAGCATCGTGGGCGCCACGTCGGCGAGCTTGCCGTCGTTCAGCGAGCGGATATTGGCCGGGGCGTTGAACAGCAGCGCCGGCACGCGATTGAGCGTGTGCTGCGTGTGCTTTTGATGGGTCTGCTCGTCGTACATCTGCTCGGCATTGCCGTGGTCGGCGGTGACGAACAGCGCACCGCCGGCCTTCTTGACCGCCTCCATCAGGCGCCCGAGGCAGCCATCGACGGCCTCGACCGCCTTGATCGCAGCCTCGAGGTTGCCGGTATGGCCCACCATGTCGGTATTGGCGTAATTGACGATGACCAGGTCGAACTTGCCCGAGCCGATCGCCTCGACCAGCTTGTCGGTCACCTCCGGCGCGCTCATCTCGGGTTTCAGGTCGTAGGTCTGGACCTTGGGAGAGGGCACGAGGATCCGTTCCTCGCCGTCGAACTGACGCTCCTCGCCGCCGTTGAAGAAGAACGTGACGTGCGCGTACTTCTCCGTTTCGGCAATACGCAGCTGCTTCAGGCCGGCGCGTGCCACGGTCTCGCCCAATCCCATCCTGATGGCTTCGGGCGGAAACAGGGTCTTCAGGAACTCGTTGAGTGCGGCCGAATACTCGACCATTCCGACGGCATCGGCGAACTTCACGACGCGGCTCCGCTTGAAGCCATCGAACACCGGATCGAGCAGCGCCGTCAGGATCTGCCGTGCCCGGTCGGAGCGGAAATTGAACATCAGGAGGCCATCGCCGTCCTTGATGCCGGCGTAGCCGTCGATCACCGTCGGCAGCACGAACTCGTCGTCGAGCTTGGCGGCATAGCCGCTGTCGACCGCGTCCCCGGGCGATTGGGCCTTCTCGCCCTTGCCGTCGACGATCGCCTCATAGGCCTTGGCGACGCGCTCCCAGCGCTTGTCGCGGTCCATGGCGTAGTAGCGGCCGCCGACCGTGGCGAACCTGATCGGCAATCCGGACTTCAGGGTCTTCTCGATGTGCGCGAGACATTGATGGGCGCTGCGAGGCGGCATGTCGCGGCCGTCGAGCAGGGCGTGGATCAACACCGGCACGCCTGCGCCGGCGATGGTGTTGGCCAGCGCCACAAGATGGTCCTGATGGGAATGCACGCCGCCCGGCGAGGCGAGACCCAGCAGATGGCAGGCCCCGCCACTCTTCTTCAGCGTGGCAATCAGGTCGGTGAGGATCTCGTCCCTGGCCAGCGCGCCCGTCTCGATCGCCTTGTCGATGCGCGGCAGTTCGGGCACGGCTACGCGACCCGCACCCAGATTCATGTGGCCGACCTCGGAATTGCCCATCTGGCCCTTGGGCAGGCCGACAAACGTCTCCGAGGCGTCGATCAGGCCCTGCGGGCAGCTGGCAACCAGCCGGTCGTAGTTGGGCGTCCGCGCATCGAGGATGGCATTGTCCTTGGGATCGCGGCGGTGCCCCCAGCCATCGAGCACGCACAGCACGACCGGACGCGGTCGAGCCATTACGAAGCCTTGCGGGGCGCCGGCCGGACTCGCTCGACCGAGTTGAACTTGTTGGGGCAGTTCAGATCGCGCGGGTCGGTATTGGGGTTCTGGTCGGGAACCTCGATGGCGCAGAACACGAACTCGCCGCGTGGCTCGCCGTCGATCGAGATGTCGTAGGTGTATGTCCCGGGCGGATCGCCCGGAATGATGCACCAGGAACGCTGCAGCACACCGTCCTGGACCACTTCGCGCATGCGCGTGGTGGCGCGGGTCTTGTCGGCACTGACCTCGGTCTCGGGACCGGCGATCACCTGCTCGGCCGGCTGCGAGGTGGTGAGCACCTCGGTCAACGTCACCGTGCGGTTGGGTCCGCCGAGATACATGCGCCAGCCGAAGCAGGCGCGATTGAACAGCAACGGAATGGCGTTGGTCTCGTAGTGGCGCTGCTTGCCGTCCTCGCCGGTGATCGAAACGTAGGGGATGCTGCGCACCGGCTTGGCCGCCGGCTTGTCGGCCGTCGGTATTGGGCTTTGGCCCCATGCCATGCCGGAAAGGGCCGCGGTCGAAACCGCTGCCAGGGCGACTGCGGCAAAGGCGGCTGCAAGCCGCGGGAGGGGGGAGCGCATAAGCCCAATGTAGCCCCGGTTTTTCGTCAGAACAGAGGCAAAATCGACGCTATTTACAGGAGCCACGATGGTAGGGATGGCCGGCTAATAGCTGCTGGGCCCGGTAGATTTGCTCGGCAAGCATTGCCCGGGCGAGAAGATGCGGCCAGGTCATGGCGCCGAAGGAGACGACAAGCGACGCCTGGGCCAGCAGGGCATCGCCATGGCCGTCGGCGCCGCCGATCAGGAAGGCCACGTCCGACACGGAATCGTCACGCCAGCGGCGCAGCCGTTCGGCGAAAGCCTCGCTGTCCAGCGTCCGGCCGCGCCGATCGAGGGCCACCAGGGTGGCCTTGGCGGGGGCGGCGTCCAGCAGCAGTTCCCCCTCGCGTTTGATCATTTCCGCCGCCGGCAGCTTTCGCTTCTCCTCGAGTTCGCGGAGTGCGAGGGGCCAGCGGATGCGGCCCGCATAGTGCTCGTAGAGATCGCGCTCGGGTCCGCGGCCGGAACGGCCGATCGCGGCGATCGTGAGCTTCACGTCCCCTTGCGCCGTCGGGGCTTGGGCTTGGCAGTGACCTCGTTCTCCAGCGCCCACATCTTCTCGAGGGCATAGAAGGCGCGCGGCTCCGGGCGGAAGACGTGAACGACCACATCGCCGGCATCGACCAGTACCCAATCGCCGCCTTGCTTGCCTTCGAGCGGAACCGGGCCGTGACCGGCTTGTTTCAGCCTTTCGGCGAGGTGATCGGCGATTGCCACGACCTGGCGATTCGAGCGGCCGGTGGCGATCACCATAAAGTCGGCGAAGCTCGACTTGCCCTTGAGGTCGATGACCACGATGTCCTCGGCCTTGTCGTCCTCCAGCGAGCGGCGCACCAGCGCGAGCTGGGCGTCGGTCGACTTGCTGCGGTCGGGCAGGGCGCGCGCGGCAGCGGAGGAATTCGGTTCGGTGATGGTCTTTCCTTTCGCTCTGGTTCGTCTGGGCCGCACGGCGCGAATCGCCGTTGCGGAGTGGCTGTCGAGACGGCTGGGAATAAAGCACCAGGCCGGTGGCGGACAAGAGGCGAGGGTGCGCGCCAGGTTGGCCGCAATTCGGTAACGCGCAAAGGCGCGCGGCGCTGCAGACTGTAGCGCCGAATAGCTCCACCCCGGCCGGGCGAAAGCGGCGATGGGGATCGCGGCGAACAGCTCGCGCCAGCCCTGCCAGTCGACCAGTTGCGGCAGGATATCGGCCCCCATCAACCAGACGAACCGGGCGTGGGGATAGACGCGGCGGAGTGCGCGCACCGTGTCGAGCGTGTAGCGGGTGCCGAGCAGCAGTTCGGGCGCATCGACCCTGATATGCGGATGCTGGGCAATCTGCTTGGCGCGGGCCAGGCGACTGACCAGCGGTTCCATGCCGTCGTCGCTCTTGAGCGGGTTTTGCGGCGAGACCAGCCACCACACCTCGTCCAGGTCCAGGCGCTTCAGGGCCTCGAGGCTGATGTGGCGGTGGCCTTCGTGTGCAGGATTGAACGAGCCGCCGAGCAGGCCGATGCGGCGGCGGGTACCGCGCGGCACGTCCGGCATCGGATGGTGCGCGGAGATCAAGGCCCGATGCTCATGGGCGGAGCGTACCCTTGCCGCGCACGATGTTCTTGTAGGTCGTGAGCTCGACCAGGCCGACCGGCCCGCGGGCATGCATGCGGTTGGTCGAGATGCCGATCTCCGCGCCCAGGCCGAACTCGCCGCCATCGGCGAATTGTGTGCTGGCGTTGTGCATGACGATGGCGCTGTCGACTTCCCTCAGGAACCGCTCGGCCGTGGCGGCATTGGCGGTCACGATCGATTCGGTGTGCTGGCTGCCGAAGCGGGCGATGTGGTCGATTGCCCCCGCGACGCCGTCGACGGCGGCGACGCTGATGATCGGCTCGAGATATTCGGTGCGCCAGTCCTTGTCGGTCGCTGGCAGCGCCTTCGGGTCGCGCCTCCGCACGTCGGCATCGCCCCGCACCTCGCAGCCGAGCTCGTGAAGCTTCGCCAGCACCGGCATCAGATGGGTGTCGAGGGCCGCCTTGTCGACCAGCAGGGTTTCGGCGGCGCCGCAGACGCTGACGCGGCGCATCTTGGCATTGGCGACGACATCGCGCGCCATGTCTATGTCGGCATCGCGGTCGACATAGACGTGGCAGATGCCGTCATAATGGCGCAGCACCGGCACGCGGCTCTCGGCCGTGACGCGATCGATCAGCGAGCGCCCACCGCGCGGCACGATCAGGTCGAGCCAGTCCTGCGCCTTCAGGAGCTCACCGACGGCGGCACGGTCCGTCGTGGGCATGAGCTGCACGCAGTCTTCCGGCAGGCCGGCGCCCTTCAACGCCCGTCGCAACAGGTCGACGATGGCCCGCGAGGAATGGAAGCTGTCGGAACCGCCGCGCAGCACGACGACGTTGCCCGACTTGATGCAGAGAGCGCCGGCGTCGGCCGTCACGTTGGGCCGCGCCTCGTAGATCACGCCGATCACGCCGATCGGCACGCGCACGCGGCTGATGGCGAGCCCGTTGGGGCGAATCCAGTGGGCGATCTCCTGGCCGACCGGATCGGGCAGGGCGACGATGTCGTCCAAGCCCTTGGCCATGCCTTCGATGCGCGCGCCGTTCAGCAGCAGGCGGTCCTGCAAGGCCGCGCTCATGCCGGCTTCCTTCGCCGCGTCGATGTCGCGCGCGTTGGCAGCCAGAATCGTCTTCTTGTGGCTGCGGATCAGGTGCGCGGCGTCGATCAGCGCCTTGTTCTTCGCCTCGGTGCCGGCATTGCGCAGTGCCGCCGCGGCGACCTTCGCGCGCGCGCCGAGCCCGGCCACGATCGCGGCGGCGTCTTCGGAGGGCTTGGTCTGGACGTTCATCGTGGCCACACTATAGCTCATTCGACCACGAGGTCGTCGCGATGGACCATCTCGTCCCGCCCGCGAAAGCCCAGCAGTTCTTCTATTTCCCTGCTCTTGTGGCCGGCAATGCGGCGGGCGTCCTCGGCAGCATAGGCGACCAGCCCGCGCGCCAGCACCCGGCCTTGCCTGTCGTGCACCTCGACCACGTCGCCGCGCTGGAATTCGCCGTCGATCCGGGTGACACCGGCCGGCAGCAGGCTCTTGCCGGCCGACAAGGCGCGTACCGCGCCGTCGTCGACCACCAGCGTGCCGGCGCATTTCAGCGAGCCCTTGATCCAGCGTTTGCGCGCCGACAGGGGCGAGGCGTCTGGCAGGAACCAGCTGCAGCGTGCGCTGCCGTCGGCCAGGGCGCCGAGCGCCCCGACCACGCGGCCGTCGGCGATCGCCATGCGGCAACCGGCAGCCATGGCGATGCGGCCGGCGATCAGCTTGGTGACCATGCCGCCGTTCGAGAGCGCCGATGCAGCAGCGCCGCCCATCGCTTCGATCTCGGGGGTGATCTCGCGGATCTCGGGGATGTGCCGGGCGGATTTGTCGCTGCGCGGATCGCCGGTGTAGAGGCCGTCGATGTCCGACAGCAGCACCAGCGTGTCGGCCGAGATCATCTCGGCCACGCGGGCGCCCAGCCGATCGTTGTCGCCGAAGCGGATCTCGTCGGTTGCCACCGTGTCGTTCTCGTTGATCACGGGTATGGCGCCGAGGCCGAGCAGGGTGTTCATGGTCTGGCGCGCGTTGAGGTAGCGGCGGCGTTCCTCCGAATCGTCGAGCGTCAGCAGCACCTGCGCGACGGTGATGCCGTGCCGGGCCAGGGATTCCTGATAGGCGTGAGCAAGCTGGATCTGGCCGGTCGCGGCGGCCGCCTGGCTTTCCTCGAGCTTCAGCGGGCCGTTGGCGAGCTTGAGATAGGTGCGGCCAAGCCGGATGGCGCCCGACGAAACCAGCACGATCTCGCAGCCCTTCGTATGCAGGCCCGCCACGTCGCGTGACAGCGCCTCGAGCCAGTCGCGGCGGACCTCGCCCTTGGCCTCATCGACCAGGATCGAAGAGCCGATCTTGACGACCAGCCGCTTTGAGCTGGTCAAGAACATCAGGCCGCTTCCTTGGCGCTGTCGCGCTGCCTGTCGACGAGCTTCATCAGTTCGTGCAGCAGCGCCGGGACGCCTGCGCCCGAGACGCCGGAGATCACCTGCACGGTCTTGCGGCTCGCCTTGGCGAGCGCGGTGCGCTTGGCCTCGATGTCCTCGGCGGTCATGGCGTCGGTCTTGTTGAGGGCCACGATCTCCTTCTTGCGCGCGAGATTGCCGCCATAGGCACGCAGCTCCGCGCGTACGGTCTTGTAGGCCCCGGCGACGTCGTCCTGCGTGCCGTCGACCAGATGGAGGAGCGCGCGACAGCGCTCGACATGGCCGAGGAAGCGCGTGCCGAGGCCGGCGCCCTCGTGCGCGCCTTCGATCAGGCCGGGAATGTCGGCCATCACGAACTCGCGGTTGCCGACCTTCACCACGCCCAGGCCCGGATGCAGGGTGGTGAAGGGATAGTCGGCGATCTTGGGGCGCGCGTTGGAGGTGGCGGCGAGGAAGGTCGATTTGCCGGCATTGGGCAGGCCGACCAGGCCGATGTCGGCGATCAGCTTGAGCCGCAGCCAGATCCAGCGCTCCTCGCCCGGCCAGCCCTTGTCGGCGCGGCGCGGGGCGCGATTGGTCGAGCTCTTGTAGTGAAGATTGCCGTAGCCGCCGTCGCCGCCCTTGGCCAGCACGACCTTTTGTCCGATCTCGGTGAGGTCGAGCAGCAGTGTCTCGTTGTCCTCGTCGAAGATCTGCGTGCCGCGCGGCAAGCGCAGCACGATGTCCTTGCCCTTGCCGCCGGTGCGCTGGCTGCCCATGCCGTGATGGCCGGTTTCGGCCTTGAAGTGCTGGGCGTAGCGGTAGTCGATCAGCGTGTTGAGACCATCCACGCATTCGGCGATCACGTCGCCACCCTTGCCGCCGTCGCCGCCGTCCGGCCCGCCGAACTCGATGAACTTCTCGCGGCGAAAGCCCACGCAGCCCGCGCCACCGTTGCCTGAGCGGATGAAGACTTTGGCCTGGTCGAGGAACTTCATGGTCGGGGTCCGAAAAAGAAAAGGGGGAACGGCCGAGCCGCTCCCCCTTCTCGATCCAAATGGATGGGAACGGCTATTCGGCAGCAACCTTGGCCGGGGCAGGGGCCGGCGCCGGCAGCACGTTCACCTCGACCTTGCCGCGCGAGCGCGTGCGGAATGACACCACGCCGTCGGACGTCGCAAACAGGGTGTGGTCGCGGCCGATGCCGACGTTCTGGCCGGCATCCATCTTGGTGCCGCGCTGGCGGACCAGGATGTTGCCGGCGAGGACCTTCTGGCCGCCGTAACGCTTGACGCCGAGACGCCGGCCGTCCGAATCGCGGCCGTTGCGCGAAGAGCCGCCTGCTTTCTTGTGTGCCATGATGCTTCTCCGGTCTCTTTCCGATCAGGCGACGATCTGTTCGATCTTGACCACCGTCAGATCCTGGCGATGGCCGTTCTTGCGCCGCGAATTCTGGCGGCGGCGCTTCTTGAAAACGATGAGATGCGGGCCGCGAGCCTGCTTGACGATCGAGCCCACGACCTTGGCACCGGCCACGGTCGGCTGGCCGACCTTGTCGCCGACCATCAGCACATCGGTGAACTCGACCTTGGCGCCGGCCTCGCCCTCGATCTTCTCGAGCGTGACCGTGTCCTCGGCGGCGACGGTGTATTGCTTTCCACCGGTGCGGATCATGGCGATCATGACGACACC
>CAZHQA010000131.1:0-14723 GCA_964533955.1 uncultured Reyranella sp.
CGCCGATCATGTTCATGCCGATGCGGGTGTCGAGTTGCTTCTGGATTTCTTCCGGCAGGGAGACGTTTTCCACCACCATGGTGTCGAGCGCCAGACCCATGCGGGCGAATAGCGGCTCCATCTGCTTTTTCACCGCGTCGGCGAGCAGGCCCTGGTTGCCGGCCATGTCGAGAAGTTAGCCGTAGGCCTCGTAAGCATCGGCAAATTCGGGCGCGGACTTGGTGACCTGGGCAAGCAGCTGCAGGGCATCCTTGTTCTCTCCCGCCCGCATCATCCTCCACGCCTGCAGATAGAGACCCTCGATTTGACCAGTCTCGGCCACGAGGCGAACGTCGATGCGCGCCAGCCTGGTCAGCCATAGTTCCCACGCATTCAACATCGATTCGAACAATCGCGCTGGAAGCCGGAAGCTCCCGTTCCGGAAGCTGCTGCTGACCCACTCGCTATATCTTTCTGCGATGCTCAATGTTTCAAGATCCTAACTTTCACCTGCGTACATGATTGGTCAGCTCAACCTTCGGCTATTCAGTACCGATTGCAGTTCCTTCGCCAACAGACCCGGCCAAACGCCTCACCGGTCAGTCCGTAGTGGCATCGCAGCGATATTTCAAGCGACTTGCCGGGCAGAGATCACACTGGCGATGAAGCAGCAGCTCTTTGGTTGGCTTCACGCATGATCGGTATCGTTATTGTGCTCGCCGCCACGAAGATCATGGCAATCGTTTCGGTTCATGATCGGTCGCTACACGCCCATCGCCGAACCGGGCGATCACCTCCAGAACGCCTGCGCGCCCGACGACTTACGCTGCCGCTATATTAGTTTCGCACACCTTTCATTGGCCTTCGCGCATCGCAAAAATCTGCCGCGCGGCATGGGCCAAGTCAACAATATCGGGTCATGCACCGCAGACTTTCTCGGTAACAAGAGAAGCGCCGGCCGAGCAGGGACGGCACAGTTGGGCGGGGCCTTGCCCGCGTCGGCGGCTGGCTGCGTTCACTCCGCCGACAGGTGCCGCTCGCCCCACTTGCGGATAGCGTCGATCACCGGCACGAAGCTCTTGCCCCTGCGCGTGAGGCGGTAGTCGACCCGGGGCGGCACGGTGCCGTAATCCCGGCGCTGGATCAGCCCAAACTCGCCCAACGCCTTCAACTCGCGACTGAGCACGCGCGGCGTGATCTCGGCCGAGCCATCGCCGCCGCGCAGCAGGCCGCTCCTGATCTCGCCGTAGCGACGCGCCCCGTCCTTGAGGTCCCACAGGATGCGAATCTTGTACTTGCCGCTCACCATGCGCTGGAAGGCCAGCACCGGGCAGCCGGCGCGCTGCCGCCCCCTGCGACTTCCGCCTTTACTATCAATTTTGTCCATACTTGCGCTCCCGCGCCTGTCGTTCCCTAATCAATGCCACCGAGGAGGACCCGGATGAAGCAGTTTCTGATCAAGTACCGTCACACCAACGGCACGACCGAGGACTGGCACAGGGAAATCGCCAAGTTCATCGCCGGTATCGACGGCGATCCGGCGCTCAAGGGCAAAGTGGGCTACCGCTGCATGAAAGGGCGCGACAGCGCCGACTACTATCACATCGCCACGGTATTCGATGACGCCGGCCGGGTTGCCTTGCAGGAGCGGCCCTTCTTCAGGCACTACACCGAGCAGACCCGCGCTATCTCCGGCGGCACCGTCGAGGTCGTACCGCTGGAAACGATCGCCGCCACGGCACAGTAGCACCGGTTGGATCCGCATAGCGCTCGATAGGCTCAGCACGATCACCGCGAGACAGTCGCCATTGCCTCGCGATCGCGATCGACTGTCATCGGACAGCCGCGCAAGCTTCAAGACCCACAGGACCGGGCGGATCCAGGGGCATCAGCGCAGGTTCAGATCTAGCGTCGAGTGAGCGCGAGGCGATCCAGGCGTGCGGCGACGGCCTGCTCGATGAGGAACCGTCCCTGCGCCGCCGTCGAGCGGTTCTCCGACCGCGCCCAGGCGGCCAGTCCTTCCAGTATGTCCTTGGACAATCGAAGCCCCAATCGCTCCTCGATCGTAGGATCCGTAATCAGTGCCTTGATCGCCATGATGGTTCTCCCCCCCAACCGCACTATACGCATCTTCAGCTGTCACGGCGAAGGTCGATCCCGGCCCACAGCGGCTCCGGAACCCGCCGGGCAATTGTCACGATCGATTGAGCCATCGCACGACCCATTGCAAGTCTGCGGGCGACGTCGGCATTCAGCCGATCATGCAGCACCGCCTTCGGAGCGGCCTGGCTGGGGCGCCAGGATTCGAACCTGGGAATGGTGGAATCAAAATCCACTGCCTTACCACTTGGCTACGCCCCAACTAGCGCGCGATGGCTTTTACACGAGTCGCACCGTGGCGGGCGGGAACATAGGGGGGAACGGCAACGAGCGAAAGACCGCCGTCCGCCGGGACGGCTATTCGGCCGCCGCCGCCCGCTTGAGGGCATCGCCATGCACAAAGGCGCCGTCGGCGTAGAGCAGCGCGGTCGCCGCCGGGTCTAGCGCAACATCGACGATCTCGCCGATATAGATCGTATGGGTGCCGGCCGAGAGCTCGGCCGAGAGCTTGCAGTCGAACGACACCGGGCAGCCTCTCAACACCGGCGCGCCGGTTGTGAGGCTGCCCCACTCGCCCATGTCCTTGAAGCGCTCGTCGCCCTCCACGCCGTCCATGCCGGCAAAACGCTCGGCGATCTTGCGGTGGAGGGGACTGAGGATATTGACGCAGAAGAAGCCGGCATGGCCGATCGGGTCGTGCGCCGAAGCCGACTTGTTCACGCAGACCAGCAGCTGGGGTGGCTCGGCCGAAACCGAGCAGACGGCGGTCGCGGTCAGGCCCCCGCGGTGGCCACGGTGGCAGGTCGTGATCAGGGTCACACTGGCCGCGAGGTGGCGCATGCCCTTTTTGAAGGCAGCGGGGTCGATGCTCATAAACTTGATCCTAAGGCAGCCGAGCTGCCAGCCGCCACCGGAAACGGCCGCTAAATCCCCGCCCGGTCAGCGAAATCACAGCCCGACCCGGTCGCGCGCCGCGGTTGTCTGACCCGCGATTGCAACAAAACCTTCATCAGACTGCCGTTCTTTGCGGTTGCCCGGGCCCCCCCTGCGGCTACGGTTCGGCCCTGCCATGGCCCGCCTGCTTGCCCCCGATACCCCACCCGACGCGGCCCTGCGACAGATCGTGGCGGAGTGCCAGACCGACCTCGAGAAATACCGCGCCATCGCGCTGCAAAGCCGCCGGGCCGTCGGCATCCACCAGACCCGCGTCGCGCTGCGCCGGCTGCGCGCCGCCTTCAGCCTCTTTCGCGGCGCGGTGGTCGGACCAACCGAAACGGGCCTCGTGCGTACGCTCGCCGCCGAGGCCAAATGGCTGGCCGGCGAATGCGCGCCATCGCGCGACCTGCACGTCTTCCTGACGGAGACGACCCATGAGGTACCGCCGGTGGTGAAGCGGGTCGCCAGCCGGCTTGCGAGGGTCCATCTCGAGCGGGCGCGCACGGCGCTTTCCGGCGCGCGTTACAACGCCTTCAGCGGGCAACTCTTCTCCCTGGGCCAAGCCACGACGCCGAGCAGTCCGAGCCGGCTCGACGATTTCGGCCGGGCCGTGCTTGACCAGCGCCACGACAAGGTCGAGCAACGCGGCCACAAGATCGCCTCGCTCGACGGCAAGCGCCTGCATCGACTGCGCATCGCCATCAAGAAGCTGCGCTATGCCGCGACCTTCCTGCAGCCCGCCTTTGCCTCCAGGGCCTCGAAAGCCTATATCGAGGCCACGGTGCGCCTGCAGGGTGCGCTCGGTGCCTTGAACGATCGCGAGGTCGCCGGCCAGATGATGGCCGACATCGCCGTCGCGGCCCGCCCGACGGAAGACGTCGAGAAGCCGCTGCGCAAGCTCGCCAAGCAGGCCGCCGCCGGCGACAAGCACCGCCGGCATCGCCTGCAACGGGCCTGGAAGACCTTCAGGAAGGCCGAGCCGTTCTGGCGTGCCCCCTGAGCTGGGAGTAGAGATGACAGACACGCAGACTGCCGCCGAAGAACGCATTCCCGTCACCGTGCTGACGGGCTTCCTGGGCAGCGGCAAGACCACGCTCCTGAACAAGCTCCTGCGCCGGCCCGAGCTCGCCGACACCGCCGTGATCATCAACGAGTTCGGCGAGATCGGGCTCGATCACCTGCTGGTCGAGAAGTCGGACGACGAAGGCATGGTCACGCTGAACTCCGGTTGCCTGTGCTGCACGGTACGCGGCGATCTGGTCCGCACCATGAGCGAGCTGTTTCTCAAGCGCGCCAAGGGCGAGGTGACGCCGTTCAAGCGCATGGTGGTGGAGACCACCGGTCTTGCCGATCCGGCGCCGATCCTGCACACGCTGATGACCGATCCCCTGCTCGCCACGCGCTATCGCCTTGACGGCGTGGTGACGACGGTCGACGGCGTGAACGGCACCAGCACCCTCGACAACCACGAGGAAGCGGTGAAGCAGGCCGCCGTCGCCGACCGGCTGCTGCTCACCAAGGTCGACATCGCCGACGCGCCCAGGCTCGACGAATTGAGGCACCGCCTGCAGCATCTCAATCCCGGCGCGCCCTCGATGGCGATCTCGGACGGCGAGATCGACCCCAACGCGATCCTGAACGCCGGCCTGTACAATCCCGAGACCAAGACCGCCGACGTGAAGCGCTGGCTGCACGAGGAGGCCTACGAGGGCAGCCACGATCACGGCCACGGCCATCATCATGGCCATGGCCATGACCATGGACACGACCACGGACATGGCCATGAGCCCAAGCATGATCACGGCCATGGCGAGCAGGACCCCCATAACGTCAATCGCCACGACGACCGCATCAAGGCCTTCTGCATGACCTTCGACGAGCCGATGAGCTGGGCGACGGTGGCGGCGGCGTTCGACGCCCTGGTGACCTATCGCGGCCCCGACCTGCTCCGCATGAAGGGCATCCTGAACGTCAAGGACACCGACAAACCCGTGGTGATCCACGGCGTGCAGCACGTCTTCCATCCGCCGGCCACGCTTGAGGCATGGCCCGAGGGCGATGACCGCAAGAGCCGCGTCGTGTTCATCACGCGCGACATCGCCGAGAGCACGATCCGCAAGGTCTTCGCCTCCTTCTTCGACGCCGAGAAGAAGGGCTGGGGTCAGCAGGACCAGCAGCAGCAACAGCAGTAAAGGGCGGCCATCAGTCGCCCCGCGGCGGCTCGGAAGCCTCGGCTTCCGCCTCGACCTTGACCGGCTCGCGGTCGCCTCCCAGCACGCGCTGAACCACGACAAAGAACACCGGCACCATCAGCAGCGCCAGCACGACGACGGCGATCATCCCGCCCATCACGCCGGTGCCGAGCGCCTGCTGGCTTTTCCCGCCGGCGCCGGTCGCAATCACCATCGGCACCACGCCGCAGACGAAGGCGAGACCGGTCATCAGGATCGGCCGGAAGCGAAGTTTGCAGGCTTCGAGCGTCGCCTCGACCAGCGGCCGGCCCTGCGCCCGCAGATCCTTGGCAAACTCGATGATCAGGATCGCATCCTTGGCCGCCAACCCGATGATCGTGATCAGACCGACGGTGAAATAGACGTCGTTGGGCAGGCCGCGCAGATTCGCGGCGGCAACCGCCCCCAGGATGCCGAGCGGCACCGTCATCAGCACGGCGAGCGGGATCGTCCAACTTTCGTAGAGGGCGGCGAGGCACAGGAAGACGACCAGTGCCGACAAGGCGAGAAGGAACGGCGCTTGGGAGCCCGAGAGCTTCTCCTGCAGCGACTGGCCGGTCCATTCGAAACCGAAGCCACGCGGCAGCCCGCCAGCCAGGCGTTCCATCTCGGCGATGGCATCGCCGCTGGTGTAGCCTGGCTTCGCCTCGCCGCTGATCCGGATCGACGGGTAGTAGTTGAAGCCCACCACCTGGGTCGGCCCCTTCTTCCACTCGATTGAGGCGAAGGACGAGAACGGCACGAGCTGGCCCGCGTCGTTCTTGACGTTGTAGGCCAGGATTTCGTCGGCATTCATCCGGCCGGCAACGTCGCTCTGCACGATCACGCGCTGCATGCGGCCGCGGTTGGGAAAGTCGTTGACGTAGGCCGAGCCGAGATTTGTCGAGATTGTGTCGTTGATGGCGGCAAAGGTGACGCCGTAGGCGCTTGCCTGCTCGCGATCGATCACGAGGTTGACCTGAGGCGCGGGCGGCAGCCCTTCGACATAGACCTTCTGCAGGACGGTGCTGGCATTGGCCGCCGCTACAAGCTGCTCGCTCGCCGCGACCAGCGCCGCATAGCCCTTCTGCCCGCGATCCTGCAGGCGGAAGCTGAAGCCGCTGGAGTTGCCGAGATTGTCGACAGGCGGCGGCTGCAGCGCCGATACCCGAGCGTCGCGCAGCGCCTCCATCTGCCGGTTGATGTCGGCCACGATCGCTTCGGCGGAATCTGCCGCGCCACGGTCCGACCAGTGCTTCAGGGTGACGAAGGCCTGAGCCGTGTTGATTCCCTGGCCGAGAAAGCTGAAGCCGGTCAGGAAGGTGATGTTCTCCACCCCCGCGCGGCTGGCGAGGTATTGCTCGACCTGGTCGACGGCGGCCAGGGTGCGGCCGTAGGAAGCATCGGACGGCGTCTGCACGTCGGCGGTGATGAAGCCCTGGTCGTCGATCGGCAGGAAGCCACCCGGTAGGCGCGTGAAGGCGAGGCCGAGCCCGACGACCAACAGGGCGTAGAACGCCATCAGGCGAGCAGTCCGCCGGAGCGACCACCCCACCGCCGCCCCGTAGCGGTCACGCAGCGCATCGAGCTTGCGGTTGAACAGGCCGAAGGGGCCGCGCCGGGCCTGGCCATGCCCCGCTGCGACCGGCTTAAGCAGGGTGGCGCACAGGGCCGGCGTGAGCGACAGCGCCAGCAGCGCGGAAAAGCCGATCGCCGCCACCATGGTGATCGAGAATTGCCGGTAGATGATGCCGACCGAGCCGGGAAAGAACGCCATTGGCACGAACACCGCGATCAGGACCAGCGTGATGCCGACGATCGCGCCGGTGATCTGCGTCATCGCCTTGCGCGTGGCCTCGCGCGGCGGCAGCCCCTCCTCGGCCATGATGCGCTCGACGTTCTCGACCACGACGATGGCGTCGTCGACCAGGATGCCGATCGCCAGTACCATGCCGAACAGGGTGAGCATGTTGATCGAGTAGCCCACCGCCATCAGCGTGGCGCAGGTGCCGAGCAGCGCCACCGGCACGACGATGGTGGGGATGATCGTGTAGCGGATGTTCTGCAGGAAGATGAACATCACGATGAACACCAGCACGACCGCCTCGACCAACGTAGTCAGCACCTTCTTGATCGAGGCCTCGACCACCGGCGTCACGTTGTACGGTATCTCGTAGCGGATGTTGGCGGGAAAGAAGCGCGACAGCTCCTTCATCTTGGCCTCGACCGCCGCCGCGGTAGCGAGCGCATTGCCGGTCGGCGCCAACAGCACTGACAGGCCCGCTGTCGGCTTGCCGTTCAACCGGGTGGTGAACTGATAGCTCATGCCGCCAACTTCGATGCGCGCAACGTCGCGCAGGCGCACCGTCGAACCGTCGGGATTGGCGCGCAACACGATGGCGCCGAACTCGTCGGGCGTGCTCAGCTGCCCCTTGACCAGCACCAGCGCGGTGAGGCGATTGCTCGCGCTGCTCGGCTCAGCGCCGAGACTGCCCGATGCGACCTGCGCGTTCTGGGCGTTGATGGCGTTGGTGACGTCCTGGGCCGTGAGGTTGAAGCCGACCAGGCGCGTCGAGTCGATCCAGATGCGCAACGAACGCTCGGTCGAGTATAGCGTGGCGCGGCCGACGCCCGGAATGCGGCGGATCTCGCCCAGGATGTTGCGGACCATGAAATCGCCCAGGCCGACCTCGTCCAGGCTGCCGTCGATCGAGGTCAGCGTGATGATCTGCAGTACCGCGCTGGAGGCTTCCTCGATCAGGATGCCCTGCTGGATGACCGCGCGCGGCAACCGGGCCTCGACACGCTTGATGCGGTTCTGGACCTCGACCGAGGCGAGGCTCGGATCGGTGCCGGGGACAAAATTGGCGATGATGTCGACCTGGCCCAGCGAATCGCTGGTCGATTCGAAATTCAGGATGCCCGACGCGCCGTTCAGCTCCTCCTCGATCAGGCGCGTGACGCTGTTGTACAGGTTCTCCGGCGAAGCACCGGGATAGGACGTGCTGACCGAAATCGAGGGCGGTGCGATGATCGGATATTGCGCCACCGCGAGCAGCGGGATCGAAATGGCGCCGATCAGGCAGATGAACAGCGCCACGACCCAGGCAAAAACCGGCCGGTCGATGAAGAAGCCCGGCATGCGTTCAGTCGCCGGCCTTGGCTGGACCGCCCGGCTTCGGCGGGCCGCCTGCTTGCGCCGCCTCGGTCCAGGGCCGCGCCTTCACCTTGTCGCCGGGGGCGAATTTCTGGAAGCCCTCGACGATCACCTTCTCGCCGCCCTGCAGCCCATCGAGCACCACCCACTGCCCGTCCTGGATCGGGCCGGTGCGGACCGACTGGATGGCGACCCGTTCGTCATCCTTGACGACGTAGACTTCGCTGCCGCCCGCGCCGTTGCGCTGGATCGCCTGCTCGGGCAGCGCGATGGCGTCCGTGTCGACGCCCTGTTCGATGCGCACGCGGACGTACATGCCGGGCAACAGGTCGGCCTGGGGATTGGGAAACTCGCCGCGCAAGGTCACCTGGCCGGTCGTAGCGTCGACCTTGGCACCGGCAAAGAGCAGCTTGCCGTCGAGCGGATAGACCGTCCCATCGTCGAGCACCAGACGCACCGCGGGGGCGCTCGACTTGATGCGCTCGAGCTCGCCGCGCTCGAAGGCGCGCCGCAACTTGGTGAGCTCGCTGACCGACTGGGTGAAGTCCGCATAGATCGGGTCGAGCTGCTGGATGGTGGCAAGGTTGGCGGTGTCGTTCTGCACCACCAACGCGCCCTCGCTCACCAGCGCCGGGCCGATGCGGCCGGCGATCGGCGCGCGGATCGTCGCGTAGTCGAGATTGAGGCGGGCGCGCGCCACATCGGCTTCGCGCAAGGCAACCTCGGCCTCCGCCTGCTGAACCGTCGCCAGCACCATTTCGTGCTGGGCTTCGGAGGACGCCCGGCCCGCCATAAGGGCTGCCGACCGGCTCGATTGCTGGTTCGCGAGCTGCAGCGCCGCCTTCGCCTTGGCGAGCATCGCCTGCGCCGCCTGCAGCTCGACCTCGAAGGGGCGCGAGTCGATCTGATAGAGGGCCTCGCCGGCGGCCACGTCACCACCCTGACGGAAATGGCGCTCGACCAGGATGCCGGAAACGCGCGGTCTGACGTCGGCGACACGTGTGGGCGCCAGTCGGCCGGGCAGCTCGCGCGTCAGCGTGATCTGCCGCTGCTGGGCGGTGACGACGCTCACCTCCGGTTCGGCTGCTGCGTTCCCTGCAGACTTGGGCTTCTCGCATCCCGTCAAAGCCGGCAGGGTGCCCCCCAGGAAAATCGCGACCAAGAGCGAGGCCCATCGAAGCCGCATGTTTCTCCCCCTTACGGCGCCTTCCCGCCCGGTGGCACGCCTACCCGCATGCTGCAGAGCGGTACGTCCCTGATATGGAATCGCTTTTCACCCAAACAAGGTTTCGTTTTCGCGATTGACCCTGCCTCAATGCCGGGGTGGCACCGTATCGAAGCACTGCAGATCGCGCGAGACATCGTCCCACGGGGGCCGCTCGCTGACGAAGATCGCCATCGTTGGCTTGAACTGCGCCGGATCGTCGAGCGAACCGGCATAGAGATTGACCATCCCCGGCATGACCTCGGCCGTGCCGTACACCACGCTCAGGCAGGTCGGGCAGGCGAAGCGGCTGGCCGCCTTGCCACTGCCGCCTGACCGCGTGAAGGCCGTCGTCTTGCCTTCGATCGCTACGTTCGCGTCGGGAAAGCATAGCCAGCCGACATGGCCGCCGCCGCTGGTGCGCTGGCAGCTGCGGCAATGGCAGAACCCCTGCATCGAGGGATCGCCCTCGGCGCGATAACGCAGCAAGCCGCAGGCGCAGCCACCCGTCATCGACACTGCTCGATCATGACACGGCCGGCAGCAAAGGCGATCGGCGCAGCTTGCCCAGGCGCATGACGAGGTATCCCACGATCAACAGGTTGACGACGTTGAACACCACGCTGATGCCGAAAGCCGGCGCGTAGTAGCCGAAGTGATCGTACAGGGCGCCCGCAAACCAGGCACCGAACGCCATGCCGCTCATCGCGGTGAATAGCGTGAGCGGCATGCGCCACGATGCCTCCGCCGACGGGAAATGCTCGCGTATTGCCACGCTGTAGGACGGGATGATGCCGCTGAAACCGAACCCGAAGGCCGCGGCGACGGCGAACAGGCCGGCCTCGTCCTGGGTCAACAGGAAGCAGGCTATGGCGACGGCCTGACACGACGATCCCACCATCACGGTGCGCAACCCTCCGATGCGATCGGCCAATGCACCCCAGGCCTGACGCGCCAGGAATGCGCAGCCGAGCATCACCGAAAGCATGGCGGCGCCATGCGTCGGCTTGATGCCAATATCGCCGCAGAACGCCACGATGTGCGCCGACGGGACCGCCATCGGGATGCAGCAGCAGAAGCCCGCGACGCAGATCAGCGCCTGCAGCGCGTTGGGACGCATCCCGGCGATGCGACTGCCCGGCGCCGCTGGAGCGGCGCGCAACGGACGCGTCAAGGTCGCGGCCAGTGGGGGCGGCTTGAGCAGCAAGGTCGCGGGCAGCACCAGCACCAGAACGACGGCGGCATAGCACAGCATCAGGGTCTGCCAGCCGATCAGGGTCAGGCCGCGCTCGAACAAGGACGGCCACAGCACGCCCGCCACGTACTGGCCGGACGAGATGAGGGCAATGGCGGCGCCTCGGCGGCGTTCGAACCAGCGGCTGACATAGACCAGCAGCGGCGGGTAGACGCCGCCGTTGCCCAGCAATCCCACCATCAGGCCATGGCCGACATAGAGTGCCCAGACGAGGCCGAGCGAGGAGAGTGCCAGGCCGCCCGCGATCATGGCGGCGCCGATCATGACCGTGCGTCGGATGCCGATGCGGTCGGCCAACCAGCCCATCAGGATGCCGCCGGCGCCCGTGCCGACCCAGACCAGCGCGCCGGCCAGCGCCACCACCGAGCGCTCGATGCCCAGCGACTCCTGGATCGGCTTCATGCCGACCACGATCAGGAGCGGCGAGCCGTAGGACACCGACAGGATCGCCAGCACCAGCCAGGCCGTCCGCCATGCGACGCGGCTGTCGACGCGGGTTTCCTCCACTCAACGCTCCAGTCTTTGTTCTCTCGACTTTAGCATGGCCGTTGGCGCGACCCGGGCCGTCATGGCATGACAGGCGAAATAGCGGGAGCGAAAAAATGCGCTGGGCGGCAAGACTTGGGCTCATGGTTGCGGCCATCGCCACGCTCGCCGCGCCGGCATTCGGACAAGCATGGCCCGCCAAGCCGGTGAAGATCGTCGTGCCTTTCGGCCCGGGCGGCCCGGCCGACATCTATGCGCGAATCGTCGGTCAGGAGCTGACGAGCGTGCTCGGCCAGCAGTTCATCGTCGAGAACAAGGCTGGCGCCGGGGGCACGATCGGCACCGACATCGTCGCCAAGGCGGCGCCTGATGGCTACACGCTGCTGATGATGTCCAACACGCTCACCACCAACGAGACCCTGCTCGCCAACAAGCCCTATGCGCTCCTGCGCGATCTCGTGCCGGTGGCACCGGTCAATTCGTCGGACCTCGTCATGGTGGTGAGCCCGTCGGTGCCGGCCAAGACGCTGAAGGAGTTCATTGCGCTCGCCAAAGCGCAGCCAGGCAAGCTCGCCTATGCCTCGGCCGGACCGGGCACCCCCTATCACCTGGCCGGCGAGCTGTTCGCGACCATGACCGGGACCGAACTCCTCCATGTGCCGCACAAGAACAGCGGCGAGGCGCGCACCGACGTCATGGGTGGCCACGTGCAGATGATGTTCGACGCGGTGACGGCGATGAAGAGCAACATAGAGGCAGGCCAGGTGCGCGCGCTCGCTACCACCGGCATGACGCGCTCGAGCGTGCTGCCCGACGTGCCGACGCTGAACGAGGCGGGTGTGCCGGGCTACGAGGCGACCATCTGGCTCGGCTTCATGGCGCCCAAGGGCACGCCGCCGGAGATCGTCGATCGCCTCAATGCCGAGATCGGCGAGATCGTCGCCAAGCCAGCCATCAAGGAAGCATGGGCCAGGCAGGGCGCCGTGCCGATGACCATGACGGCGGCCGAGTTCGGCAGCTTCCTGAAGAGCGACATCGAGAAGTGGGCGAAGGTGATCGACAAGGCCGGCCTCAAGCCACAATGACGAGCCTCCACATCCTGAGCGGCGGCGCCGCGCATGGCCTCGTCGAGCGGATCCGTCCCTCCTTCGAAGCGGAGACCGGCTGCACGATCGACGGCACATACAGTGCGGTTGGCGCCATGCGCGACAAGCTGCTGGCAGGCGAGCGCGCCGACGTGATGATCCTGAGCCGCGCGCTGATCGACGAGCTTGCCCGGAGCGGCCATGTCGTCGCTTCTTCAGTAACCGATGTCGCCAGGGTCGCGACCGCAGTCGCCGTGCGCAAGGGCGATCCCCTGCCGGACGTCGCCACCGCCGATGCGCTGCGGGCCGCCCTCGCCGCCGCCGACTCCATCCACTTCCCCGACCCGGCACAGGCCACTGCCGGCATCCACTTCGCGCGGGTGATCAGAAGGCTCGACCTGTGGCACGCGGTCGAGAGCCGGCTGCGACTGGCGCCCAACGGCGCCACCGCCATGCGCGCCCTCGCCGACTCGACCGACCGGCGGCCAATCGGCTGCACCCAGGAGACCGAGATCAGCGCTACGCCGGGCGTCGCGCTGGTGGCGCCGCTGCCGCCCGGTTGCGACCTCGTCACCATCTATACGGCCGCGGTCACCACGCGAGCCCACGCTCCGGCCGAAGCGGCCGTCTTGATCGAGCGCCTCAGGCGGCCACCCACCCCCGGAAACTCCGGAAACCCCTGAACCTGTCCGGAGTTTTGCTGTCTCACCCAAGGGGTGCACTGCAACTACAGTTCGCGGAGTTTCCGGAGCACCCGCGCCAGGAAATCACCCCGAACTAGAACAGCCCGAAATCGACCTTCAGCAAGACCAGCACGCCAAGCACGGTAAAGGCGGTCGCCGCCACGGCCCGGATGATCGAGAGCTTGAGCTTGCGCGCCAGCACGTCGCCGAACAGCACGGCGGGCACGTTGGCCAGCAGCATGCCGAGCGTGGTGCCCGCGGTCACCAGCACCACGCTGTGGAAGCGCGCCGCGAGCGCGACCGTGGCGATCTGGGTCTTATCGCCGATCTCGACCAGGAAGAAGGCGACCGCCGTCGCAAGAAAGGCGCCGGCATGGCTCGCCGCCTTCGGCCCTTCGTCCGCCTTGTCGGGCACCAGGCACCAGCCGGCCATGACGATGAACAGGATGCCCACGATCCAGCGCATGGCATCGGTGCCCAGCCAGGCCGCGACGGCGGAACCTGCCCAGGCGGCGAGTGCGTGGTTGGCGAGCGTCGCCACCAGGATACCGAGGATGATCGGCACCGGCTTGCGATAGCGCGCCGCCAGAATCATGGCGAGAAGCTGCGTCTTGTCGCCGATCTCGGCGATCGCCACGAGGCCCGCCGATATGAGGAGTGCTTCCATGGGAACGCCACAGGGCGGGATCGAGCGCTGACAAACCGATGGCCGTTCGCGCCGCCCGATCCCGCGGGTGTGACGCGAATAGCCAAAGGTCTCGCCAAGCTGCTGCCGGAAGCGCCAAGGCCGAAGCCTAGTCTGTTGACGCATCCACCTCTGGGGTGAGGCCGGCTACTCCCCAATGACGGCGGGGGTTTAGCGCGGTGGGAAACCCGCCGCAAGCGCTCCCTGTGGCCCTTTTGACCGTGCTAGACCATCACTCATGGCGAAATCCCCAGCTCCCCCCAAGAAGGCCGCCGCGGCCCAGCCTGCGGCCAGGAACGGCGGCGGCTCACCGATCCGCCACCTCTACCTGGTCGACGGCTCGGGCTACCTGTTCCGCGCCTACCACGCGCTGCCATCTACTATGACACGGCCTGACGGTACGCCGATCAACGCCGTCTTTCAGTTCTGCCGATTGATGGCGGCAGACCTCCTGGACAATCCCCAAGTTGACCACATCGCCATGATCCTCGATGCCGGCAGCATCACCTTTCGCAACGAGATCTACGACAAGTACAAGGCCAACCGGCCGCCGCCGCCGGAGGATTTGATTCCCCAGTTTCCACTGATCCGTGAGGCGGCTAGGGCGTTCAACGTCACGGTGTGTGAACTCGAAGGGTACGAGGCCGACGACTTAATCGCGACCTACGCTCGCCTCACCGTCGAGAAAGGCGGCACCTGCACCATTGTGTCGTCCGACAAGGACCTCATGCAGCTCATTCGACCGGGGGTCGAGATGTGGGACCCGATCAAGAAGGCGAAGATTGGGCCCGAAGCGGTGATGGAGAAATTCGGCGTGACGCCCGACAAGGTGGTCGACGTTCAGGCGCTAATCGGTGATTCGACTGACAACGTACCAGGCGTACCCGGAGTAGGGCCGACCGCCGCGTCTGCTGTAGTAAACAAATTTGGAAGTCTCGCTGCA
>CAZHQA010000132.1:0-14647 GCA_964533955.1 uncultured Reyranella sp.
GGCGGCGGCGGTCATGCCACCGGTGCTGGAGGCGCCGGGCATCATCGGGCATCGCCAAAGGCCGCTACGGGCTTCGTGGTTCCCGCATCCAAGGGCAATCCGGCAGGCTCTGGCGCCGGGGCGGCGTTAGGAGGCACCGCCAGCCCCTGATCGTCCGCCGTCATGTCGAGGTGGCCGCGGGTCGACCAGGCGTCTCCAGGCAAGCCTTCAAGTCAGTTCTTTGCCAGCCCTGCCTTCACCAGCAGCGGCTTCACCTCGACGAAGTAGCTCTCGGCGAAGGCACGATACTCGGCCGGGTTTTTGTACCATGGCGCCTGGATGTAGGAGTCGAGCAACGCATCCACTCTCGGATCGGCCATCGATTTCCTGAAGGACTGATGCACCGCCTCGACGATCGGCGCCGGCAGGTCCTTCGGTCCGACCAGGCCGTACGGGCTGTGCCCGACAACCTTGATGCCGCCCTCGATCAGTGTCGGCACTTCCTTGTACTTGGCGATGCGCTGCTCGGTGGCCATCGCCAGGATGCGAAACTTGCCGGCATCGACCATTGGCGCCCACTGCGCCCCGTCGCAGATGAAATCAACCTCGCCGCCCAGCAGTGCCTGCGTCCATTCGGCGGTGCCCTTATAGGGCACGTGGGTGAATCTGGCGCCTGTCGTCTGCTCGACTTCGATCATGGTGAGCTGGCCGGTGCCGCCGATGCCGGAGGTGGCGTAATTGTACTTGTCGGGTTCCTTCTTCGCCGCCGCGATCAGATCATCGAGCGTCTGCCACGGCGCATCACTGCGCACCACGATGCCGATCGTATAGCCCGACAGGCCGACGACGTAGGTGAAATCGCGGATCGGATTCCAGTTGGTCTGCTGGTAGTGCGGATAGCGCAGGCTGTTGATGCTCATGCAGGCGAGCGTGTGGCCGTCCGGCCTGGCATTGAGCAACAGCACCGGCGCAAGTGTGCCCGCGGCGCCGGGCCTGGCATCGACCAGGATCGGCTGGCCGATTAGCGGGCCAGCCGTCTCGCCGAGCAGGCGCAGGTGAACGTCGGTGCCGCCGCCGGCTGCAAATGGATTGTAGATCGTGACCGGCTTGTCGGCCTTCCATGCCGATTGGCCGCGCGCGCTCCATGGCGCGGCAAGCGCGATGGCGCCGGCGAGCGGAACGAAACGGCGGCGAAGAATCGACGCTACCTCTTGCGGGCGGCGTCGATGCTCCACGGTCCAGGGCCCGCCGCGGCAAGATACAGCAGCACGAAGGCATAGAGCGCGATCAATTCGCCGCCATTCAAGATGGGATAGAAGCCGCGCGGCGCGTGGACCATGAAATAACCCACGGCGCACATGCCCGAAACCAGGAAGGCGGCGCATCGCGAGAACAGCCCGATCACCAACAGGACGCCGCCGATCAATTCGAAGAAGCCGGCAATGCCCGGCATCGAGACCAGATCGAGCTTGGCGAATGCCGGAATGACCGGAAATTTGAATATCTTGCCGAGACCATGCTGGAGCAGAAGCAGGCCCGTCATGATGCGTAACACGCTGAGCAGGCGAGGCGCCCAGGCCGTGCCGAGGGCTTCGAGACCCATGTTGATGTCTCCCCGATTGAAATCGCCGGGCCATCTTGGCTCGTTGACCCCCATCGTCAAGAAGTAGAGGCTTGACTAGGTTACTCCATGGAAATCGATATCGACTCGGTCCTGCGCATGATCGCCGCCGTCGCGACCGGCGGCGCCATAGGCTTCAATCGGGACATCCACGGCAAGCCGACCGGCATCCGCGCCCACGCGCTGGTGTCGCTGGGCGCGGCCATCGTCATGCTGGCCGGCAGCGGTGCCTACATCGGCGGCAATCATCCCGACGCCATGAGCCGGGTCATCCAGGGCATCATCGCCGGCATCGGCTTCCTGGGCGCGGGCGTCATTCTGCGCGGAGCGCGCGGCCTGCAGGTCTATCACCTCGTGACGGCGTCCTCGCTCTGGGTGACCACCGGAATAGGTGTGCTGTGTGGCATGGGCGCCTATCTGTTGGCGGGCGCCGCGACGATCCTCGTGCTGCTCGTGCTGACGATCGGCCTCGCCCTCGACCGCTGGCTCTACGGCAAGGCCGGCATCCACGACGACGACCGCGCCTGAACACTAGGCCAAAGGATCCGGTGGCGACGGCGGATGAGGCGTCGGCTGTGGCGCGACTTCCGGCTGGGGCGTGCCCGGCACCGGCATCTCCGGCGGCACTGGATCGGTCTTGCCGGGATGGGGCGGAACCGCCGGGATGTCGGCGGGCGTTTGGGGCTTGTCCATCATTGACCATCCTCTCTATCGAGAAAGAAATGCCCGCCGATCGGCGGGCATTCCTCTCTTCGTGGAAGCGCTCGACTAGGACCTGCCGGCATCCTTGTTGCCATGCTGGCCGGGGTTCTGGCCCGGCGTGCCGGGCTTCTCGCCGGGCTTCTGGTTCTGGCGCTCGCGCTGCTGCTGCTCGCGCTGTTGCTGTTCACGCTGCTGTTGCTCGCGCTGCTGTTGCGATGGGTTCTGGTTGTTGTTCTGCTGGTTCATGACCGTGCGTCCTCTCCACATTCAGAGACGACGGCCGGGGTGGCCGTCGCTGAAGAAGAAACGACCCGCCGACGGGGGCGGTTGCCGCCAAGTTAGGTCAGCTGGGTTACCTAACCTGCGGTCATTGCTTGTTCGGCAAGGCTCGTGTCGACGCAGGTATCGAACGCGATGTCGCGGCTGAGAGCGCCGGCTGCCCGCATGGCGGCATGTAGGCGGTCGTAGCCTTCGCGGCGAATCACGGGATCGGAGCCCCACAGCTCGAGGGCGCGATAGCGCTCGATTGCCGCGGCGAAGATCGCGGGATCGACGTCGGGAAAGTACGAGGTCACCGCGCGCACGATCTCGGATGCCGGCGTCGCGGCAAACCAGCCAAGCGTGCGATGGACGGCGCGCGTCATCGCCAGCAGCTCGTCTCGTCGCTGAGTCAGCACGGAACGCCGGGTCACCAGCGTCGTATACGCAGTGAGCCCGCGATCCGCCGCGGCGTACCAGATGTGGCCGGCGCCCGATCTGATCAGCTGCTCGGCGTAAGGCTGGAAGACCTGGACGGCATCGAGCTTGCCAAGACGCAGGTCGGCCTCGTTCTCCGCCATGCTGCGGTCGTCGACGCGGTTGAGCCGTGCTGGATCGATGCCGGCGCGCCGGAAGTCGTCGGCCAGGCAGATCCACGGCGTCGGCACTTCGGAGACGGTGGCGAATCTTAGCCCCACGACATCCGCCAACTTGAACTGTGGCCGGGGCCTGGCGCCGATGATGAAGAACGGATCGCGCGCCACGACGTCGCAGAAACAGACGAGATCGGCCCCTGGTTCCTGATCGTGTACCGTCATCACGCGCAGCGGCCCGCCCCACATGACGTCGACCTGCCCCGAGCGCAGGGCCTGTGCCGCCGCCGGCGGGCTGGGCGAGGGTTTCAGAACGACCTCGACGCCGGCGTCACGAAAGGCGCCGGTCGCCTGGGCGGCATAGAATGGGGCGTAAAAAAGGGCGCGGAAATTTTCGGAAAGCGCGATCGACATAATGCGCCGACTATGACGGCAACGGCCGAGCGGGGCGAGCGTTAGCTCTCCAGATCATTCCGCAGGAGGTCAAGATGATCAGACGTGCATTGCTTACGCTTGCCCTGATCGGTGCTGCTGGCATGGCCGACGCGCAGGCTCAGCAGGTCATCAGCTCGCCGCCCCAGCCCAGCCCGGGCGACTACCAGCGCCAGGCGCCGGGGCCGCAGCCGGGCAACCCGATGGACCAGCAGGCCCAGATGATGTCGTCCGGTGCCTGTGGCCATCAGGAGACGATGAGGGACGAATACGGGTTCCGCTACGACTCGCAGGGCAATCGACTGAATGCCCGGGGCTGCGTGATCGCCCCTCCGATATCGCGGCCGTAGCGTCTCGGCGCCAGTGACGGAAAAAGGAAAAGCCTACCGGTCGCATGACTGGTGGGCTTTTTCTTTTGCTCCGTTTCAGCGAGGCTCCTAGAGTCTGCCCCGGGGAGCAGACAAGGGGCCACCATGAACAACAGCAAATTGAACCGTCGCCAGGCCATTGCGCTCGGCGGCGCCGCCGCCGTTGCAGCGGCGGGCCCGGCTTTCGCCCAGGCCGAGCCGCCCAAGCCGGCGCAGATTGTCGTCAACCACTCGGGTGGATCGATGGGCTCGGCGATGCGCAAGGCCTTCTTCAACGGCTTCGAGAAGAAGTACGGCATCCGCGTGGTCGAGACGAGTCCGGCCGATTTCGGCAAGCTCCGCGCCATGGTCGACTCGGGCAACGTCGAATGGGACGTCACCGAGATCGGTGGCCAGGACGCGATCCGCGCCACCCAGATGAAGCTCGTCGAGAAGATCGACGACAAGATCGTCGACCGCTCGAAGTATCCGGAGAAGGCGCGCACGCCCTATGTTTTCGCGTCGTCGGTCTACACCACGATCATCGGCTATCGCACCGACGTGTTCAAAGGCGGCACCCAGCCCAAGGGTTGGGCCGACTGGTGGGACGTCAAGAAGTTTCCCGGCGCGCGCTCGATGCGAGACCATCCCACCGACAACCTCGAATTCGCGCTTCTGGCCGACGGCGTGCCGATGGACAAGCTTTATCCCATCGACTTCGACCGGGCGTTCAAGAAGCTCGACCAGATCAAGCCGCACGTCACGGTATGGTGGGCGACCGGCCAGCAGCCGGCGCAGCTGCTGCTCGACAAGGAGGTCGTGCTCGCGACCGGCTGGAACGGCCGCTTCTACGACCTGATCAAGAAGGGGGCGCCGATCGAGATCGAATGGTCGCAGGGCGCGCTCAAGCAGGGCAGCTTCGTCATCCCGCGCGGCGCCAAGAACGCCTATTGGGGCCAGAAGATGCTGGCCGAGATGTCGGTGCCGCAGCAGCAGGCGATCTATGCCACCGAGCTCGGCTATCCCGGCCTCAATCTCGAATCGTTGAACTTCGTCGACGCCAAGGTGAAGCCTTACCTGCCGACGCAGTACATCGACAAGCAGTTCTGGATCGACGACAGCTGGTACGCCGAGAACGGCAACAAGGCGCTCGAGCTGTGGAACGCCTGGAAGCTCAAGAAGGCGTAACTTGTGGCCGAGCGTTCGGGGGAGTTGCGTCTTGGCGGCTTGAGCAAGCGCTTCGGCGAGGTGCGGGCGCTTGACGACGTCTCCCTCGACATCGCGCCCGGCGAGCTTCTGACCATCCTGGGCCCGAGCGGCTCGGGCAAGACGACGCTCCTGAAGGTCGTGGCGGGCTTCGAGACGCCCGATGCCGGCTCGGTCAAGATCGACGGCACGGAGATCACCAGCCTGCCGCCGGCGAAGCGCGACATCGGCATGGTATTCCAGAATTACGCGCTGTTCCCGCACCTCACGGTGGCCGGCAATGTTGCCTTCCCGCTCGAGATGCGCAACGTCGCGCGGCCCGAGATCGGGCGCCGAGTCGCCGAGGCGTTGGCGCTGGTCGAGCTCGGTGGCTACGACCGGCGCCTGCCGCGCCAGCTCTCGGGCGGCCAGCAGCAGCGTGTGGCGCTCGCCCGCGCCATCGTCTTCAACCCACGCCTGCTGCTGCTCGACGAGCCGTTCGGGGCGCTCGACCGCAAGCTGCGCGAGACCCTCCAGCTCGAGGTCCGTCGCCTGCAGCGCCGCCTGGGCCTCACCACCATCTTCATCACGCACGACCAGGAGGAGGCGCTGGTGCTCTCCGATCGTATCGCGGTGATGAACCGAGGATCGATTCAGCAGGTCGCCGGCACGACGGAGATCTACGAGCGTCCGGCCAACGATTTCGTGGCCGACTTCGTGGGCGAGAGCAACATCTTCCACGGCACCGTGACCGAGGTCGGCTCGGTGACCCTCGAAAGCGGGCGGCGGCTGTTGATTCATCATCCGGCCGGGGTCGGCAGCCGCGTCGGTGTACTGATGCGGCCCGAGCGCTTCGGCCGCGGTGCCAACAATTTCAACGGCGAGGTGCGCGAGGCGGTCTATCTCGGCTCCTCGTTCAAGCTCCGCCTCGCCTGCGACGACGGCCTCGAGCTGGTCGTCCGCCAGCCCGCCCAAGGCTCGCTGCCGACGCCCGGCAGCCGCCTCTCGGTCGGCATCGACCCCGCTTCGATCCATGTGTTCTGAGCGGTCCCTTTCGGGGGAGGCGGGTCGACTGTGACCTCGCGCGGTTTCCTCCCGGCATTGCCGGCGCTGGTCCTTCTCTTCGCCGTGTTCATCTTCCCGGTCGCGCGCATGCTGGGGTTCAGCGTCGAGGGCGGCACGCTCGACTGGTACGCCAAGGCGCTGGGCGAGGGGCTGTACCTCCAGGTGTTCTGGAACACCTTCGAGATCGCGCTGCTGGTGACGGCGGTCTGCCTGCTGCTCGGCTACCCGCTGGGCTTCCTGATCGCCACCACGACGCCGGTCTGGGCGACCATGGGCTTCATCTTCATCCTGCTGCCGCTCTGGACTTCTGTACTGGTGCGCACCTATGCGTGGATGGTCCTGCTCGGCCGCAACGGCGTGTTCAATCGCTGGCTGATCGATATCGGGGCAATTTCCGATCCGATACCACTGCTCAACAGCTTCACCGGTGTGCTGATCGGCATGGTGCATGTGCTGCTGCCCTACATGGTGTTGCCGATCTACGGCGCGGTGCGCCGGCTCGATCCGGCGCTGGTCTCGGCGGCGCAAGGGCTGGGCGCCTCGACCTGGCGGATCTTCTGGCGCGTCTACCTGCCGCTCACTCTGCCGGGCATCTTCGCCGGCGGCACCATCGTGTTCGTGCTGTCTCTCGGCTTCTTCATCACGCCCGCGCTGCTGGGCGGCGGCAAGGTGATGATGCTGGCCGTGCTGATCGAGCAGCAGATCCACCAGACGCTGAACTGGCCGTTCGCCGCGGCGCTGTCCGCCGTGCTGCTGGCGCTGACCATCGGCGTCTATAGCCTGGCCCAGGCCGTGACCCGGCAGGAAGCCGAGCCGTGAGGCAGATGGCCATGGGCCGGCGCCTGCTGATGGTCGCCTGCGCGGCGATCTACGTCTTCCTCATGCTGCCGCTGGTCGTGGTCTTTCCGATCTCGCTCAGCTCGGCGCCCTATATGCAGTTCCCACCGCCGGGTTTCAGCACCCAATGGTACGAGCGCTATCTCGACGATCCGCAATGGATCAATGCCACGATCCGCTCTCTTTACATCGGGGGCGCCACCGCGGTGTTGGCGCTGGCGCTGGGCGTGCCGCTCGCCTTCAGCCTGGTGCGCGGCCGCTTCCCGGGGCGCGCTCTGATCGACCGGCTGGCGCTGGCGCCTCTGGTCGTGCCGACCATCATCCTGTCGGTCGGGCTGTACGGTCTGTTCGCCAAGCTGAAGCTGATCGGCGAATGGTACGGGCTGGTCGTCGCCCACACAGTGCTCGCCCTGCCGTTCGTCGTGCTGGTCCTGGTGGCGGGCCTGCGCGACTTCGACACCGCGCTCGAACAGGCAGCCGAGGGCCTCGGCGCCAGTCGCCTGCGAACGCTGCGGCGCGTCACCTTGCCCTTGCTGCGGCCGAGCCTCGTCTCGGCAGGCCTGCTTGCGTTCATCTCGTCGTTCGACGAACTGGTGGTCGCGCTCTTCCTGGCCGGGCCCAACATGACCCTGCCCAAGAAGATGTTCGACAACATCCTGATGGAGATCGATCCGACCATCGCCGCGGTGTCGGTGATGCAGATCCTGCTGGTCTCGATCGTGCTCGTGCTGATCGGCCGCTTCGGCCGCGGCCTGCGCGGCAGCGTGCGCTAGGATGGCGTATGGCTGAGCGACACCCGTGTCATCCCGAGCGCCGCGACGGATCCATGCTGCGTTTCCCTGGGTCCACACCCGGGACGATGCCATTTCGTGCATCCAATGCGGTCCATCCGCCACAACGGAACGAGTGCCATGGCTGACAGCGTTTTTCACAAGGACTTCAAGAGCATGCCGTGGTGGTGGGAGTGGTGGCACCCCAACAACGAGCTCTCCCAGGAGCCGCCACTCAAGACCGACGTGCTGGTGGTCGGTGCAGGCTATGGCGGCCTGTCGACCGGGCTCGAGCTCGCACGCTCGGGCATCGACGTGACGGTGCTCGAACGCGGCGATTTCGGGGTCGGCGCCTCGACGCGCAACGGAGGCGGGGTGAGCGGCGGGACGACCATGGGAAAGGGCTTTTCGGGCAAGGGCGTTGGCGGCAACGCCGAGGCGTGGAAGCAGATCATGCAGCGCATGCTGGCCGATGCCGCCGATTCGCTGGCCCAGGTCGAGACGGTGATCCAGCGCGAGGGCATCGAATGCTTCTGGCGCATGAACGGCCGCTTCAGCGGCGCCTACACGCCTCGCCACTACGCCGAGCAGGAGGCCAAAGTCGGCACCTACAATGCCAGCGCCGGTCTCGGCACCTACATGATCCCGCGCGACAGGCAGCGTGAGGAGATCGCGTCGGATTATTATTACGGCGGCATGGTGGTCGAACGCACCGGCCAGCTTCATCCGGCCCTTTACTATGGGGGGCTGCTCAAGGCTGCTCACCGCGCGGGCGCCAGGCTCTGCGCCAACTGCGATGCCGAGAAGATAGATCGCAAGTCGGGAGGATTTCGGATCCTCACCAACAAAGGCGTCATCGAGGCGCGCGAGGTCGTGATCGCCACCAACGGCTACACCACCGAGCTGACGCCGACGCTCAGGCGCCGGCTGGTGCCGGTGGCGAGCCACATCATCGCGACCGAGGAGCTGCCGGAGGACCTGGTCAGGAGCCTGATCCCCAACAACCGCGTGGTGAGCGATACCAAGCGCGTACTCTGCTACTACCGCCAATCGCCCGACTTCAAGCGCGTGATCTTCGGCGGCCGCGCGCGCTTTACCCAGGTACCGCCCGAGGTCAGCGCACCGGTGCTGCACGGCTACATGCTCGAGCGCTGGCCACAGCTCAAAGGCGTGAAGGTGACGCACGCCTGGACCGGCAACGTCGCCTTCGCCTTCGACTTCCTGCCCCACATGGGGCAGGAGCAGGGGATGCACTATCTGATGGCCTGCAACGGCTCGGGTGTGGCGATGATGAGCTATCTCGGCTATCAGACCGCGCGCAAGATTGCCGGCGGCTCGAACGCCCCGATCAATGCCTTCGACGGCCAGCCGTTCCCAACCGTGCCGCTCTACACCGGCAATCCCGAATGGGTGCTGCCCTTCGTCGGCGCCTGGTACCGCTCGCGCGACTGGTGGGACCGGGTGCGGGCGTAGCCGGGCCGTTGTGTGGGCTTGCGCACAGAAGCAGCAACGGCTTCCGACTTAGGTGGCCTTTCCGACCGACCGGCGATGCTCGCCTCGGTCGGCAAGGGGTGGTGGCATGGCGGACAAGCTCGATTTGCTCAAGGAGGCTCGTGCGGCCCGGGATCTGGCGTCGCGGGCGCTCAGGCGCGCTGTGCGATTGACCGACGATTGCGACAAGGCGCGGCTGCGCAGGCACGCCGAACAGCTGCGGCTGCAGGCCAGCGAGCTCGAGCAGCGCGCCGCGTCGGTACAGTACGCCTCGATCTTTTGAGCAGATTTCGCCACGTGGCAGTAGGGGCCGATGGCGGCCAAGCGTTCAATTGCCTCGGTCCCGGACCAAATAGAGCGGCAGCTCAAGGCAACCTTGGCTTCCCGTCGACGTTACTCCGGCACCGTGCATGGTTCATTGGTCTCGGTTGCTCAAGCGGAAAAACTGAGGGACCTGGCCCGGAGGGCGCGACGGCTGGCGGCCGCGATGATGCGAGAGCATGACCGGGTACGCCTCGAGGGCCATGCGAACGACCTCGAAATCCACGCTACCGAACTCGAAAGCCAAGAGCCCGAAGCAGCAGGCGAGCCGCCGAAGCCGGTTTGATCCCCCAGGCACGCGGACCTGGTTTCGCACCCTCCCCGGTTGTGGAATTTCGTTGCGGCGGAATCGCCGAGAACGGATGATGAGGTTCGTCGCGGCGGGAAATTCGGGGGTATGTCGGTAAAAGCGCATCCGCTCTCTGGGGGCAGGCCTTGCCCATGAAGAACGTTCTCCTTCTCGCCCACCTCGCCGCCGTGCTGCTGGCCGCCCTCACCCTGTGGTCGATGCGCCATGAGCTCAGCGAAAGGGCCGCGACGCGTCTCGAGTGGGGGATTCCGCCCGTGCTTGCAATCATCGTGGCGACCGTTTTGCTGGTCGTGTCGCCCGGCAAGCGCTTTGAACTATGGGTCGTCGGCATCGGGGCGGGCTTCGCGATCGGCCTGGTCATGGGCACCACGCCGAGAGCCATCAAGGACTTCGTGCGCGGTCTGGTCCGCATCAATCGCGCCTGGGATGGTGTCGCGGCGGCGGCCTTGTTGCTGCTTCTGACCTTGGCACGCGTCGTCACTTCCGATCTGATGAATCGCCCGTCGGGCAACTTCGGCGTTCTCGGTGCAGGCGCGGCGTTCCTGGCCGCTTATCTGACCGGCCGGTCGATCACTTTGTACTTCTACACAGCCGCCAAATCGATCCATCTCGACATGGTACGGGGTGAACGGCGCGCGGTGGACTAAGTCCGCGTGATGATTGCCGGCAGTGATTCAGTCGGCTTCCGCTGCCTCGAGCAGATCCGGCGATTCGAGCAGCGATACCAGCACACGCTCGAGTGACTCGGCATCGATCGGCTTTTGCAGCAGCGGGATGTTGGCGTAGCGCCGGTCGATGCTGTCCCTGTGGTAGCCGGTCAGGAAGGCGAAGGGCACGCCGCGCGCCAGCAACAGGTCGGCCAGAGGCTCGGCGGTTTCGCCGGCCAGATTGAAGTCGAGGACCGCGCCGTCGAACCGTTCGTCCTTGGCTGCCACCAGGGCGTCGGCCAGCCGGCCAAAGGGTCCTGCAACGTCGGCGCCAAAGCTTTCGAGGATCCGCTTGGCCATCAGGCCGACCAGGAACTCGTCCTCGACCATCAGCAGGCGCTTGCCGGCCAGACTGCCGATGGCGCGATTGGTGGCCCGCTTCGCCGGCGCCTGCGATCGCGCCGCCTCGGCGACGACGATCTGGGTGTGTGGAATGGACAGCCTGCAGCTCAGCCCTTCCGGCCGCCAGTCGTATCTGACGCCGCCGCGGAATTGCGATTCGATGCTCGAACGCACGATGGTGAGGCCGAAGCCCTGCGAGGTTGGCTGCTTGGCCGGCGGCCCGCCGGTCTCCGTCCATTCCAGTTCGAGCGCTTCCTTGCCGATCCACCACTTCAGGTCCAGACGGCCGGCCTCGGTCGACAGTGCGCCGTACTTTGCCGCGTTGGTGGCGAGTTCGTGCAAGGCCAGTGCCACGGCCTGCGCCGTCGACGGCAGCAACATGGCGGGCGGACCGTCGGCCGTGGCCTTGTCGCCGGCGCGGTAGGGCGCGAGCTCCTCGTCGACGATCTGGCGCAGGTTGGCGCCCTCCCAACGGCTGGCCGACAGGAGATTGTGCGTGGCGGCGAGCGCGTGGATGCGGCCTTCGACGATGGAGGTGAATTCGCGCGTGGTGGGCGCCCGGGTCAGCCGCAGGATCGACAGCACTACCGCCAGCATGTTCTTGGCGCGATGATCGACCTCGCGGGCGAGCAGCAGCTGGCGCTCCTCGGCGCGCTTGCGCTCGGTGATATCGACGCTGACGCCGTTCAGCCGCACCGGTTCGCCATTGGCGTCGCGCGTGACGGCGGCCGAGCCGAAGAACCAACGGATCTCGCCGTTCGGCCGGACGATCCGGAACTCGACTTGATACCTGGGCCCTTCCGAGGCAAGCCCGGCCATCAACGGATAGATTGCCCGGTCGTCGGGATGGACCATGTCGAGGACCGAATCGCGCGTCGGCCGGAAGGTCGTCGGATCGACGCCATAGATGCGGTACTGGCCTTCGTCCCATTCGAGATGGCCGGACGCCGCGTCGAACTGCCAGGAGCCCATGTCGCCGGCCGACAAAGCGAGCGAGCGGCGCTCCTCGCTGGCCCGCAGGCGCTCGGTCTGCGCCTCGAGCTCTGCCGTGCGCGCCGTCACGCGTCGCTCGAGCTCGGCATTGAGTGTCTCGAGCTGGCGCGTCTTGCGATAAAGCTCGACGAAGACCTTGACCTTGGCGCGCAGCACTTCGGGCACCACCGGGACGGCGACGTAGTCGACTGCGCCGATCTCATAGCCTCGCAGGTGGTCCGTCTCGGCTATCTGTACGCCCGACACGAAGATCATGGCGAGCTTCTGGAATCGCGGATGCTCGCGGATCATGGCGGCGAGCTGGAAGCCGTCGATCTGCGGCATGACGACGTCGATCAGCACGACGGCGACGTCGGTCTTCAACAGGATGCCGAGGGCTTCATGCGGCGAGTTGGCCTTGATCAGGTTCTCGCCCAGTTCGCCCAGCATGACTTCGTAGCTCAGCAGCTTGGCCGGCTGGTCGTCGACCAGCAGGATATTGACCTTCTCGGAGTCGTCCACGACTGCGGCTCCGTCAGCGGTGCAGCCAGAGACGCAGCGCGCTGAACAGCTGCTCGGTATTGACCGGCTTGGCGAGATAGTCGGACGCGCCGGCCTCGAGGCACTTCTCGCGGTCGCCCTTCATCGCCTTGGCGGTCAGCGCGATGATCGGCAGGCGCTGGAACGCCGCATTGCTGCGGATCTTCGCGATGGTCTCGTAGCCGTCCATCTCGGGCATCATGATGTCCATAAGCACGATCACCACCTCGGGCGACGTCTCGAGGATCGAGATCGCCTCCTGGCCGGTCGTCGCCGTCAGCACGTGCATGTTGCGCCGCTCGAGCGCGCTCGACAGGGCGAAGATGTTGCGCGTGTCGTCGTCGACCACCAGCACGGTGCGGCCGGCCAGCATCTCGTCGGAGGCATGCAATCGCTCGAGGATGCGCTGCTTTTCCGACGGCAGGTCTGACGCGACGTGGTGCAGGAACAGGGCGGTCTCGTCGAACAGGCGCTCGGGCGAGGCCGCGCCCTTGACGACGATCGACCGCGCCATGGTGTGCAGCCGCGCATCCTCCTCCGCAGTCAGTTCGCGTCCGGTGAAGACCACGACCGGCAGGTCGGCCAGGGCCTCGTCGTTCTGCATCTCCTCCAGTACCTCGAAGCCGGAGCGATCGGGCAGGCGGAGGTCGAGCACCATGCAGTCGAAGCGATTCTCGCGCAGTTTCTCGAGCGCTTCGCTGCCGGATGCGGCGGTGTCGATCTCGAGGTCGGGATGGGACAGCAGCTCGCTCACGCCCAGGCGTTCGGCGTCGTTGTCCTCGGCAATCAGCAGGCGCTTCTTGCGCGGCCTGACGTATTCGCTGATGCGCGACAGGGCGGCGTTCAGTCCTTCGGACGTGGTCGGCTTGTTCAGATAGGAGAAGGCGCCTCGTGCCAGGCCCTGCTGGCGGTCCTCGTCCATCGTCAGGATCTGCACCGGGATGTGGCGCGTCTCCAGCGTGCGCTTGAACTGGCTGAGCACGTTCCAGCCCAGCATGTCGGGCAGGAAGATATCGAGAGACATGGCGACCGGCTTGTATTCGAGCGCGAGATCGAGCGCCTCGGCGCCGCGCGCCGTGACCAGCGCCTTCAAGCCCGCGGCGTGCGCCGCATCGACCAGGATGCCGGCATAGTTGGGATCGTCCTCGACGATCAAAAGCGACGGTTCGCCGGGCTGCAGGTTATGGCGATCGTCGGGAAACTGATCGGCCAGGCGCTCGGGCAGGGTGACTTGCGGCACCGGCATGCCGCCCGGGGCGGGCGCGCGCAACGTGGTGCGTGGACCGGTGTACATGGTCGGCAAGTAGAGGGTGAAGGTAGATCCCATGCCCGGCGTCGAGCGCAACGTCAGTTCGCCGCCCAGCAGCTGGGCAAGCTCGCGGCTGATGGCAAGGCCGAGACCAGTGCCGCCGTACTTGCGACTGGTCGAGGAGTCGGCCTGCTGGAAGGCCTCGAACACGATCTTCTGCTTTTCGACCGGTATGCCGACACCGGTGTCGGTGACCTCGAACGCCACCACGGAGCTTGCCTGGTTGAGCGCCGCATTGTCGGGACGCCAGCCGGCATGCACCGGCAGCACGCGCAGACGCACGCTGCCCTGGGCGGTGAACTTGAGCGCGTTGCTGAGCAGGTTCTTGAGGATCTGCTGCAGACGCTTGGAGTCGGTCACGATCGATCGGCCGAGGTTGGCATCGATCTGGACGTCGAAGGACAGGCCCTGCGATTCGGCCTGATGGCGGAAGGGGCGCGCCAGGGTCTCCAGCACATTGGTGAAGAAGATCTCCTCGGCGTCGACGGTGACGGTGCCCGATTCGATCTTGCTGAGGTCGAGGATGTCGCTGATCAGGTTCATCAGGTCGGTGCCGGCACCGTGGATGGTGCGGGCGAACTCGACCTGCTTGGGCACCAGGTTGCCTTCGGGATTGTCGGCGAGCTGCTGGCCCAGGATCAGGATGGAATTGAGCGGCGTGCGGAGCTCATGGCTCATGTTCGCCAGGAATTCCGACTTGTAGCGTGAGGTGAGAGCCAGCTCGGTGGCTTTCTCCTCGACGGCGCGGCGCGCCTGCTCGATCTCCTGGTTCTTGGCCTCGACCTCGACGTTGCGCTCGGCGAGCTGGGCGGCCTTCTGCTCGAGCTGCTCGTTGGTCTGCTGCAGCTCGCCCTGCTGGGTCTGCA
>CAZHQA010000133.1:0-14562 GCA_964533955.1 uncultured Reyranella sp.
CCGCCGCACGGCCGGCGGCAGGACGCGGCGCGGGCTCCGATGCCTGCGTCGTCGCGGCGCGGACCGGCGCGGGAGCGCCGCCGCCGAGCTTCAACGTGCGGCCGGTCGGGGCCGCCGGTGCGGCCACGGGGGCGGGCGTCGGGGCAGGAGCCGGCGCCGCGGCGACCGGACTGGCCGACCGCTTGACCGGCTTCTTGACCTCGACCGCCACCACGCGCGTCCGTCCATGGCTGAACTTCTGGCGCACCTGCGTCTCGCCGCCCTTGCTCGCGGCCGCGCCTGCGCGCGCCGTGGTCGACAGGGTCAGCGGCTTGGTCGGCTTGGTCGTTTCTTTCTGTTCCGTCATACGCGTGTTGTCCTTGGTCCCATACAGCCCGTCAACCGGCGCCATTCAGGCGATAGCCGCGCCAGCGCGCCGCCCCGCCCGCGATCCGTTCAATGAAGTGGCCCGACCGGTCGTCATGGGCCACCGCAACGTACACAGCCTGTTCGCGTCCGAAGACACCTCCCAAAGAAGCCGCATCGGCCAACCGCTCGAGCGGCAGGCCGCTGGCGGCAAGCTTCGCAAGCCCGTCGCCGGCGGCCTCGGCCGCCACGATCAGCAAGCCGGCCCGACGCCGTTCGATCATCTCCCCGACCTTGACGAACCCGGCAACGGCCCGCCCTGCCCGGCGCGCCCGGCTGAGATCCTCGAGGACCCGGCCAAGCAGCAGCCGCTCGACCCGCTCGGCCAGATCGGCCGGGGCGGACACTGCGGCGCGCGCGGCCTTCGAGAAGGCCTTGCGTGCCACGGCCTGCTCGACCGTCGCCCGGTCGGCCCGCACCCACAGGCCCCGTCCCGGCAGCTTGCGCGCCAGATCGGGCACGACCTCGCCGCCACGCCCGTCGATCGAGGGCCCGACGACGAAGCGGATCATCTGCTCCGGCGTCCTCTCCTCTGCGGTCACGATGCAGGTGCGCACCGGGCCGGCAGGCGGAGCCGAGAGATGGGGCTCGATCATGGCTTGGACAAGACTCAAAGGGTCAGACCTCCTGCGGATCTCGGTGTCAGGCCTTGGCTTCTTCGCCGCCCGCCGCCGGTTCCGCGGGGAACCAGTGTTCGCGGGCCTTCATGATGATGGCATTGGCGGTGTCGGCATCCATCGCGCTCTCGCCCACGATCTCGCGCAGTTCGTCCGAGGCGAGGTCGCCGAGATCGTCGAGCGACTTCACGCCCTTGTCGCCGAGCGCCACCAGCATCGACAGGTCGAGACCCTCGATGCCCCGGACCTCGGCGCTGACGCCCAGCTCCTCGAGGCGGGCGCCGAGCTCGGCGTCGCGCTTGTCGATGAACTCGCGGCCGCGGCGCTGCAGCTCGGTGGCGATCTCCTCGTCGAAGCCCTCGACGCCCTGCAGGTCCTCGATGGCGGCGTCCGACACGTCCTCGACCGTGGCATAGCCCTCGGCGACCAGCAGATGGGCGATCACGTCGTCGACATCGAGCGCTTCCTTGAAGAGCTCGGTGCGCTCGCGGGTTTCCTTCTGGCGCCGTTCGCTCTCCTCGGCCTCGGTCATGATGTCGATTTCCCAGCCGGTCAGCTGGGAGGCGAGCTTCACGTTCTGGCCGCGGCGACCGATGGCGAGGCTCAGCTGGTCGTCGGGAACCACCACCTCCGTCTTGTGCTTCTCCTCGTCCATCAGCACCTTGCTGACCTCGGCGGGAGCGAGCGCGTTGACGATGAAGTTCGCGGTGTCGGCCGACCACGGGATGATGTCGACCTTCTCGCCCTGGAGCTCCTGGACGACCGCCTGGACGCGGCTGCCGCGCATGCCGACGCAGGCGCCGATCGGGTCGATGGAGCTGTCGTGGCTCAGCACGGCGATCTTGGCGCGGCTGCCCGGATCACGGGCGACGGCCTTGATCTCGATGATGTTGTCGTAGATTTCCGGGACTTCCTGGGTGAACAGCTTGGCCATGAACTGCGGATGGCTGCGCGACAGGAAGATCTGCGGGCCGCGCGGCTCCTCGCGGACGTCGAAGATGTAGGCGCGCACGCGGTCGTTCACGCGCAGCGATTCGCGGGGAATCGTCTCGTCGCGGCGGATCACGCCCTCGGCGCGCTGCAGATCGATGGTGATGTTGCCGTAGTCGACGCGCTTGACCACGCCCGACACGATCTCGCCGACGCGATCCTTGAATTCCTCGTACTGGCGCTTGCGCTCGCTCTCGCGCATCCGCTGGGTGATCACCTGCTTGGCGGTCTGCGCGGCGACGCGGCCGAAGTCGATCGGCGGCAGCTCATCCGTCAGAAAGTCGCCGACCTGCGCCTCCGGATTGCGGCGCTGCGCCTCGACCAGCGGGACCTGCGTATTCTCGTTCTCGATCGGGTCGGCCACCTGCATGTAGCGCAGCAGCTTGATCTCGCCCGACTTGCGGTCGATCTCGGCGCGGATGTCGTGCTCCAGCCCGTACTTGGCGCGCCCGGCCTTCTGGATGGCCTGCTCCATCGCCTCGAGCACCTCCTCGCGCTCGATGCCCTTCTCGCGGGCGACCATGTCGGCCACCTGCAGCATCTCCAGGCGCGGGATATCGGCAGTCGTTGCCATGATTGTCTTCCTCTCTTGTCCTATTTCCTCAATGGGTCTGCTCCGCGCCCTCCTGGGCACGGCGATATTCATCAAGCAAGGCGTCGGTCAATTCGAGCTTGGCCCGCGTCACGGCGGCGAGCGGCAGCTCGGCTTCCTTGCCGTCGTCGAGTCGAAGCCTGACGTTGCCGCTTTCGAGCCCCAGCAAGGTGCCCTTGAAACGGCGGCGGCCCTCGATCGGCGCGGCGGTCTCGAAGCGCGCGAGGTGGCCCACCCAGCGGGTGTAATCCTTCTCCCGGGTCAGCGGCCGGTCGATGCCGGGAGAGCTCACTTCCAGCGTATAGGAGCCGGAAATCGGATCCTCGACATCGAGCACCGCCGACAGGGCGCGCGACAGCACGGCGCAGGCCTCGACATCCATCGGACGGCCATCGGCCGGCTCGATCATGATCTGCAAGGTAGCGCCGCCACGGCTCATCGCGACGCGAACCAGTTCGTAGCCCATGCCGACGATGGTCGGGGCAACGATGTCTTCAATTCGACGCAGCAGATCGCTCACCTGGGTTCGACTTCTCGACGGTTCGGGCGCGCGGGCCGGTCGACAAAAGAAAAGAGCGGGCGTTCGGCCCACTCTTTTTATTTGGTCCGTCCCGCGAACCCCTTGAGGATGGGGGCGGATATAGGCGCAGGCAGTCGCGCTGGCAAGCCAAATGACTGCATTTCTCAATGATTTCCGAAAACCGCCAGCGTTGCCTCATATCCTGTGACAAGTGAGGGCGGGGCACCGAAACGGGACCTGGAGAAAAAATAAAGTCATGGCGCGTCCGCGTTATCACGGCTGGTGGGTCGTTTTCTGCTGCTTTGTCATCGCCCTCTACGGATGGGGGTTCGGCTTCTATGGCCTCAGCCTATATCTGGTAGCTCTCAGCAAGGCTCATGGCTGGTCGCCGGCGACGATCTCGGCCGCCATCACCTTCTATTATGTCGCCGGCGCCTTCCTGGTGATGCAGGTGGGCGACACGATCCAGAAACGCGGTGCACGGATCGTCGTCCTGGCCGGCGTCGGCCTGATGGGGCTGGGCGTGCTCGGCCTCACGATCGTCGAGCAGCCCTGGCACCTCTATCTCGCCTTCCTGCTGATGATCCCCGGCTGGGTCGCCATGGGCGGCGGCTCGATCAACACCATCATTGCCCAATGGTTCGATCACCGCCGCGGACTGGCCGCCAGCCTGGCGCTCAACGGCGCCAGCTGCGGCGGCCTGGTCTTTGCGCCGGCCTTCGCCTGGGCCATCGACACGTTCGGCTTCGCCAAGGCCTGCTACGGCGCGGTGGCCGTCGTGCTGGCGACGCTGTGGCCGCTCGCCGCCTTCGCGCTCCGTCCCCGCCGGCCCGGCGAGCACGACGCCGGCGACCAGGACGCAGCCCGCGCCGAGCCGGCCGGCGAGCCGATGAGCCGGCGCGCCCTGCTCGCCACGCCGCGCTACCTCACCATGGTCGGCGCCTTCTCGATCGGCCTGCTGGCGCAGATCAGCTTCATCGCCCATCAGGCCGCTTTTCTCGAGCCGACGCTCGGCCTGAAAGGCGCCGGCTGGGCACTCAGCGTCACCGCGTTGTCCGCCGTGGTCGGCCGCTTCGCCGTCGGCGCGGTGATCGACCGTGTCGATCGAAGGCTCGCCACCTCGGCCAACCTCGCCGTGCAGATCTCGTCGATGATCGTGCTGCTCTCGACCTCGTCGGTGGCCGGCCTCTATCTCGGCTGCATCCTGTTCGGCTTCGGCGTCGGCAACCTGATCACCCTGCCCGGCCTGATCATCCAGCAGGAATTCCCGCGCCGCGACTTCGCCCGCGCCGTCAGCCTCAACGTGGCGGTGACCCAGCTCGTCGCCGCGATTGGCCCGTATCTCATCGGCCTGCTGCACGACCTGTCGGGCAACTACCGCTCGTCGCTGATCGCCTGCCTCGTCCTGCAGATCGTGGCGGCCCTGCTGATCGCGGTGCGGCCGAGGGTGCAGGTGATCGACGCTTAGAGGCGCTTGAAGCGCAGGAAGGCCGGCTTGTGGCCCGCCAGCATCTTCTGTTCGTAGCGCGTGGACGGCCAGTCGTCGGGCCGGCCGCGCCAGTCCGCCGGTCGCTCGGCCAGCCATTCGAAGGCGGGATGGCGGCAGGCATGCTCGACCATCCACGGCAGGTAGCTCGGATCGTCGGTCGCCAGCCGCAGCTCCGCGCCGGGCTTCATCAGGCGGGACAGCACGTCGAGCGTGTCGCGCTGCACGAAGCGCCGCTTGTGATGGCGGCTCTTGGGCCACGGGTCGGGAAACAGGATGAAGGCGCGCGACAGCGAATTCTCCGGCAGCGCCGCCATCAAGAGCCGCGCATCGTCGTTGAACAGGCGGACATTGGTCACGCCGGTGCGCTCGATATGGGCAAGGCACTTGGCGACGCCGTTGATGAAGGGCTCGGCCCCGATCAGCCCGACCTCGGGATGATGCTCGGCCTGCCACACCAGGTGCTCGCCGGCGCCGAAGCCGACCTCGAGCCAGACGTCGCGCGCGCCGCCGAACAGCCCGGTCAGGTCGAGCTTCCGCGGCTCGGCAGGAACGGCAACGAGAAGTTTCGGCAGCAGCGTGCCGAGCAGGGCTTCCTGCCCTGCCCGCAATTTCTTGCCGCGCCGTCGGCCGTAGAGCGTGCGCTGATGGCCCTCGATCACATCACGACGTCGATCAGGTACGGACCCTTGGTCGACATGGCGTAGGTCAGCTGCTTGTTGAGCTCATCGAGGTCGTGCGCCTTGGCGCCCGGCACGCCCATGCCCTTGGCGAGCAGGGTGAAGTCGAGCGTCGGCCGGTCGAGGGTCAGCATGTCGATGGCGCGCGGGCCGGGATTGGCGGCGCCGACATCGGCGAGCTGGCTGTAGAGGATCTTGTAGTTGCGGTTGGAGAAGATCAGCACGCAGACGTCGAGGTTCTCGCGCGCCATCGTCCACAAGGACTGGATGGTGTACATCGACGAGCCGTCGCCGATCATGGCGATCACCTTGCGGTCGGGGCACGCCACTGCGGCGCCGACCGCGCACGGCGCGCCGAAGCCGATCGAGCCACCCATGTTGTTCAGCCAGTCGTGCGGCGGCGCGCCGACCGAGAACGGGAAGAAGCCGCGGCCGGTGGTCACCGATTCGTCGACCACGATCGAGCCCTCGGGCATCGCCGCGCCCAGCGCCTGGCCGAGGCCATCGAGGGTGAACTTGCCGGTCGGACGCTCCGGCCGCTTGGCCTCGGCGACGGCTGGCTTCTCGTTCATCGCGCCGAGCTCGGCAGCCAGCGCCTCGAGCGACCCGAGCGGATCGCCGTCGACCGGGCAGAGCGTGGTGACCTCGCAGCCGTCCGGCACCAGGACCGACGGCTTGCCGGGATAGGCGAAGAATGCGGCGGGCGCCTTGGCGCCCACCAGCACCATGTGCTTGGTGCCCTTCAGCATCTGCTGCGCCGTCTCGACGACGAAATGCAGGCGCAGGACGGGCACGCGACCGGCGCCGCGCTCGATGCGCGCCGTGCCGCCCGCCGCCTGTACCTTGCAGCCGGTCTTGGCGGCGATCTTGCCGGCCAGTTCCAGTCCCCGGGCGCGCAGCGAACGGCCGCCGATGAACAGCATCGCCGACGCGCCACCTTCTTTCAGAGCCTTGGCCGCGGCGACAACCTCTTCGTTGGCCGGCTTCTGCGGCAGCGGCGTCTCGGGCGTCTCGGCGGCGGCATCGGCCTCGGTCCACGCGGTGTCGGCCGGCAGGATCAGGGTCGCGATCTGGCCGGGCGCCACGCGGGCGGCCTGGATGGCGAGCGCGCCGTCCTTGGCCACGGTCTCGGACGTGGGCGAGGTCTTCACCCAGTGCGAGAACGGCCGGGCGATACCCTCGATGTCGGCGGTGAGCGGCGTGTCGTACTTGATATGATAGAGCGCGTGCTCGCCCACGATGTTGACGATGCCGGAGCCCGCCTTCTTGGCGTTGTGCAGGTTGGCCGCGGCATTGGCGAGGCCCGGCCCGAGATGCAGGAGCGTGGAGGCCGGCTTGTCCTTCATGCGGTAGTAGCCGTCGGCCGCCCCGCTGCACACGCCTTCGAACAGGCCGAGCACGCAGCGCATGCCCTCGACCCGGTCGAGCGCGCCGACGAAATGCATCTCCGACGTGCCGGGATTGGCGAAACAGACCTCGACGCCGCCCTTCACCAGGGTCCGAACCAGACTCTCCGCTCCGTTCATCGCCATGCTCCCCGACGCTCGAAAAAGTATGCCGCGCACCCTAGGCCCTTGACCGGGCGCAAGCCATTGCGATTACTCGGCAATTTCGACGAACCGTTCTCTCTTTATTCTCAGCCCACTATGCGGTATCGTTGAAGCTATATTTCAGAAAGCATTTTCGATGCCTCCCTCCGATGGCGCCTTCGTTGTCGGCGCCGACCTGGTCGAGTTCGACCGCCGCGACCTGCCGATCTACGCCACGCCTGAATCGCAATGGGCCGACGCCGGCCGCGATGTCGCGCTCTTTGGCGCCCCGCTCGATCGCCTGTTCGGCGAGCCCGGCGAGACGTTCGTGAGCGGCGAACTCGCCGCGCCGGCCGTATCGGCGGCGGCGCCGCTGGTCGAGGATCCCCTGGTCGAGCTCGGCGGGCTCAATGACGGGCTGATGCTGCCGGCCATGGATCACGAGGCCGTGCCGGCCGGCGCCGCGCAACACCTGCCGGAGATCGCCGCGGTCTACGATTTCGCCGACGGCCTGCACCTGCATGATCTCTGGAGCTTCGACGGCCACGGCTAGAACGCTGCGCGATCCTCAGGCGGCGTCACCCAGCTCGAGCTGGACGAGGTTGACCCAATAGGCCGCGCCCGTGGTCAGGATCTCGTCGTTGAAATCGTAGAGCGGCGAATGGACGTTGTGGCAGCCGCCCTCCTCGGTGCCGCCGTTGCCGATCATGATGTAGGCGCCGGGCTTCTTCTCCAGCATGAAGGCGAAATCCTCCGCGCCGGCGAGCGGCGGGGTGTTCGGCTGCACGTTCTCGCGGCCCACCGTCAGCGCCGCCGCCTCGACGCAGATCGACGTCTGCTCGACGGCGTTGATCAGGGCGGGATAGCGCCGGTGATACTTGCTCACCGCCTCGCAGCCTCCCGACCTGGCAATGCCGTCCGCCACTTCGGCCAGCCGCCGCTCGAGCAGCGAGCGGATGCCGGGCGAGAAGCTGCGCGCCGTTCCCTTGATCAGCACTTCCGACGGAATGACGTTGGGCGAACCGGGCGTCCCGGCATGGATGTGGCCGACGCTCAGCACGGCGGCCTGGCTCGAAGGGACGTTGCGGCCGATGATGCCCTGCACGGCCACGATGAACTGCGCTGCGACGTAGGTCGGGTCGGTGCCGCGGTCGGGCATGGCGCCGTGGCCGCCGGTGCCCTTGAAGGTCACCTCCCAGCTGTCCGACGAAGCCAGCATCGCGCCCGAGCGGATGGCGAAGTGGCCCTTCGGGAAGCCCGGCATGTTGTGCATGCCGTACACGGCATCGCAGTCGAACTTGTCGAACAGGCCTTCCTCGATCATCACCCGCGCCCCGCCGAGACCCTCCTCGGCCGGCTGGAAGATGAAGTGGACGGTGCCGGCGAAGTCGGGCGCCCTGGCGAGATGGCGGGCCGCGCCGAGCAGCATGGTCGTATGGCCGTCGTGGCCGCACGCATGCATCTTGTTGGGCACGCTCGAGGCGTAGTCGAACTCGTTCTTCTCCTGAAGGTGCAGCGCGTCCATGTCGGCGCGCAGCCCGATCGTCTTCTGGCCCGAGCGCTTGCCCTTGAGCGTGCCGACCACACCCGTCGTGGCCAGCCCGCGATGCACCTCGATGCCCCACGAGGCGAGCTTGTCGGCGACGATCTGCGCGGTGCGCTTCTCCTCGAAGGCGGTCTCGGGATGGCGATGGATGTCGCGGCGGATGGCGGTGAGGTCGCTGGCCAGGCTGGCCAATTGGTCGGGCGTCGTGCGGCTCATGGTCTGGCAAATCCTTCTGCGATACGGGCGCTCGCGACCCCAACGGCGCCAGGGCAGTTACTTTCGGTAACGCTTAAAATAACGAAAAAACACGGGGGGTCCCCGGCGGCAGCGCCAATTTTCCTCATCGCGAGAGCAGGGCTGGAAGACGCAAGCGCGGCCATGGTGGGCGATTATAGCCCGCCACCGTCGCCCGAACCTATTCTGGTCATTAGAAGTTCGGCGGCGCACCGCACAAAAGAAAACGGCGAGACCGGTTTCCCGATCTCGCCGCTTCGCACGCACCTTCGGCGAGCGTTCGTCGCACTCGCCGCGGGGCGCGGCTGGCCACAACCCCCGAAAGGGCCGCGAGTGGCCAGTGGACTGCGAGATCCCCGCTCGCTACCACCATCTGCGGGGCGCGTCCGCTCCATGCGCATGGACCGTTCGCATCGGACCTCGGCACCGGTTTCCCGTCAGCCGCCCCTTCTCGAGAAGGGGTGCGGTACCTCGTCGAAGACGACCTCGCGAGGCACTCCGAAGCCCATCAGCGGCTTTCGCCACCGCGAGAAACCTTGCGGTCCCTCTCTCCGCCCGGTGTTTCCGCTTTCGCCTTACACCAAGCTTCGTGAGTCGAACCATCTGCCTCGGCCGGCCCCGCTTCAAGCGCGAGAATCCACCGTTTCCGGTGGATTGGCGGGATAACGAGGATGGTTTTCAAGGCACCACAAGGGAGGGTAGCGCCGCCCCTTGCGACGCGCTAAATCCCGCGCCGCGATGATTCTTTTTCCGGCCATCGACCTAAAGGACGGCAAGTGCGTGCGCCTGCTGCGGGGCGACATGGCGCGCGCCACGGTGTTCAACGAAAGTCCGGCCGCACAGGCCAAGGCCTTCGCCCATGCCGGCTGCGAATGGCTGCACCTTGTCGATCTCAATGGCGCGGTCGAAGGCCATCCGGTCAACCAGGCCGCGGTGCAGGAGATTCTGAAGGCCGTCGAGGTGCCGACGCAGCTGGGCGGCGGCATCCGCACCATCGAGAACATCTCGCGCTGGTTCGAGGCCGGCGTGAAGCGCGTCATCCTCGGCACCGTCGCGGTCAAGGAGCCGGGGCTGGTCAAGGCGGCCTGCAAGCAGTGGCCGGGGCAGATCGCCGTGGGCATCGACGCGCGCGAGGGCATCGTGGCGGTCGACGGCTGGACCAAGCAGAGCACCATGCGAGCCCTCGACCTGGCGCTGCGCTTCGAGGACGCCGGCGTCTCGGCCATCATCTACACCGACATCGATCGCGACGGCGCCATGGGCGGGGTCAACATCGATGCGACCATCACGCTGGCCCAGCACCTCACCACGCCGGTGATCGCCTCGGGCGGCGTGAGCTCGCTCGACGACCTGCGCGAGCTTCGGCCCGCGGAGGAGCACGGCATCATCGGCGCCATCGTCGGCCGCGCGCTCTACGACGGACGGGTGACCGTGCCCGACGCCATCCGCGTCCTGAAGGGCGAGTGAGCGGCCATGCTCAAGGTCCGCATCATCCCCTGCCTCGACGTGAAGGACGGACGCGTGGTGAAGGGCGTTCAGTTCGTCGACCTGCGCGACGCCGGCGATCCGGTGGAGCAGGCTCGGGTCTATGACGCGGCCGGCGCCGACGAGCTCACCTTCCTCGACATCACGGCGAGCCACGAGAACCGCGACACCATCCTCGACGTCGCCAACCGGACCGCCGAGCAGTGCTTCATGCCGCTCACCGTGGGCGGCGGCGTGCGCACCATCGAGGACATCCGCCGGCTCCTGCTGGCCGGCGCCGACAAGGTCTCGATCAACTCCGCGGCGGTGGCGCGGCCCGATTTCGTCCGCGAGGCGGCGGAGAAGTTCGGCGACCAGTGCATCGTCGTCGCCATCGACGCCCGCCAGTCGCATCCCGGGAAATGGGAAGTCTTCACCCATGGCGGCCGCAAGGGCACCGGCCTCGATGCCATCGAGTGGGCGCGGCGCATGACCGACCACGGCGCCGGCGAGATCCTGCTCACCTCGATGGATCGCGACGGCACACGGTCGGGCTTCGATCTCGCGCTGACTCGCGCGGTATCGGACGCCGTACCGGTGCCGGTGGTGGCCTCGGGCGGCGTCGGCAAGCTCGACGACCTGGTGGATGGCGTCACCAAGGGCGGCGCGTCGGCGGTGCTCGCCGCATCGATCTTCCATTTCGGCGAGTTCACCATCGCCCAGGCCAAGGAACATCTGGCGCGCGCCGGCGTTGCGATACGTCAAACCTCGCCTACGCGGTGATTTTCAAGTAAAGTGTGCGACAGCGCCCACCAAGAGGCGCCGAGGCGTCCCATTCCCGGGGCGGCGGAGTTCCCCTCGCGATGGCCAAGAAGAAGAAAGCCAAAAAGAAGGCGTCGAAAAAACGCCAGGAGAGCGGCCTTGCCGACGAGCATGTGCTGGACCGGCTCTATGTCGTGATCGATGGCCGCAAGGGCGCCGATCCCGACACCTCCTACACGGCGCGCCTGTTCAGCCGCGGCCGCCAGCAGATCGCCAAGAAACTGGGCGAGGAAGCGGTCGAGACGCTGATAGAGGGCATGCGCGGCGACAAGACCAAGCTGGTCGCCGAGAGCGCCGACTTGCTCTACCACCTGCTGACTTTGTGGGCGGCGACCAACGTCAAGCCCAAGGCGATCTGGTCCGAACTTGGCCGCCGCGAGGGCCTGTCGGGTATTGCCGAGAAGGCATCGCGCAAGGGTAAATAGCGGCGGAAAATGCCGCCCTACGATCGCAACAACGTGTTCGCCCGCATCCTGCGCGGCGAGGTGCCGTGCAAGAAGGTCTACGAAGACGAGTTCGCGCTCGCCTTCCACGACATCAATCCGCTCGCGCCGGTGCACGTGCTGGTCATTCCCAAGGGCGAGTACGTCTCGAGCGCCGACTTCTGCACCGCGGCACCGGCCGAGCTGGTGGCCGGCTTCTGGCGCGCCGTCGCGACCGTCGCGCGCGAGCTCGGCCTCGACGACGAGGGCTATCGCCTGGTCGCCAACCACGGCCCCAACGGCGGCCAACTGGTGTTCCACTTCCACGTCCATGTCTTCGGCGGCCGCTCGATGAGCCATCGCATGGGCAACATGCCCAGAGCATAGGCCGGTCGGCTCGTGAAGCGCCGCCAGGCATTGGCGGCGGCCGCGGCAGCCTTCGCCGCGCCGGCCGCCCACGCACAGGTGCAGATCAAGTACCCGCCGGGAACCCGAGAGCGCCAGGTGCGCTTCGCGGCCAGCGACGGTTCGGCATTGGCCGGCACGCTGCTGCTGCCCCTGATCAGCGAGATCCAGTACGTGCCCGGCGTCGTGCTGGTCGCGGGCAGCGGGCCGACCGATCGCGACGGCAACAATCCGCTGGCGCCGGTGCGCATCGACCTCCTGAAGCAGATCGCCGAGCTGCTGGCCCGTGCCGGCATCGCCTCGCTGCGCTACGACAAGCGCGGCATCGGCGCCTCGACCGCTCATCCGACGGAGTCCCTGCAGGTCGAGGAGCGTTTCTTCGCCTGGGAGAATTTCGTCGGCGACGTGCAGGCTGCCCACGCCGAGCTGTTGCGCCACAACGAGATCAAGCCCTACGCCACGGCCTTGCTCGGCCACAGCGAAGGCGCCCTGCTGTCGCTCGCCGCCATCGCCGCGATGGGCAAGCGCGCGCCTTACGCCCTGGTGCTGGCGAGCCCGCCGGGCCGGCCGTTGCGCGACATCGTGTTGAGCCAGATCGAGCGCAACCGGCCCCGGCTTCTCCCGAGCGCCGAACGCATCATGGCGGCGACCCTCGAAACCGGCCACGTGCCGGCCGACGTTCCGCCCGCGCTGCAATTCATCTTCCCCTCCTATGGCGGGCCGTTCTTCTCGACGGCGCTGACCTTCGATCCAGCCAAGGCAGTGGCAGGCATCGACACGCCTTGCCTGATGCTGCATGGCGGCGCCGATACGCAGATCGTGCCGATGGCCGACATTCAGCCGCTGATCGATGCGCTGGCGGCGCGCGGCAAGCCGGGGGAGGTGCTGGTGGTGCCGCAGGTCAGCCACAACCTCAAGACGGTCCGCACGCCCGACGACCCGGGTTTCGCCGGCCCGATCGCGCCCGCCGTCGCCGACAAGCTCGCGTCCTGGCTGAAGCACGTGCTGGGCGCCTGATCGCGGCGCCCTTGATCGAGTCTCCGCGTCGGCCGATCATCGCCGCCAAGAACGAGGGAGGCGATGCCATGACGGTCACGGTTCGGCCGCTCAGCCCGGCAGTCGGCGTGGAGGTCCTCGGCGTCGACCTGCGACGCCTGGGCGATAAGGACTTCTCGGCCGTCGAGCACGCCTGGCACGAGCATTCGGTCATCCTGCTGCGCGGGCAGCAGCTCAGCGACGACGACCTGCTGGCGTTCAGCCGGCATTTCGGCGAACTCGACCCGCCGCCCAACCAGGAGCGCGGCCGCATCAGCCCGCCCGGCTATCCCGACGTCTATGTCGTCTCCAACGTTCTCGACAAGAACGGCGAGCCGATCGGCGCGCTCGGCGCGGGCGAGGCGGTCTGGCACACCGACATGAGCTATCTCGACATGCCGCCCGATGCCTCGATGCTCTATGCGCTCGAGATCCCGCCGGACGGCGGCAACACCTGGTTCTGCGGCATGCAGGCCGCCTGCGACGCCCTGCCGGCGGACCTAAGGCGGCGCCTGGGCGATCGCCGGGTCAAGCACGACGGCACCTACAATTCCGGCGGCTACCTGCGCAAGGGCGTGACGCCGACCGACGACCCGATGAAGGCACCGGGCGCCTGGCACCCGGCGATCCTCAAGCATCCGGCCAACGGACGGCCGACGCTCTATCTCGGCCGGCGGCGCAATTCCTACATCGAAGGCCTGTCGCGCGAGGAGTCCGATGCGCTGCTTGAGGCGCTGTGGGCGCACTGCACGCAGCCGCAGTTCCTGTACGAGCACGTGTGGCGGCTGGGCGACCTGGTGATGTGGGACAACCGCTCGACCATGCATCGGCGCGATCCGTTCGACGGCGCGGCGCGGCGCATCATGCATCGCACGCAGATCAAGGGCAGCGGCAGGCCGATCGCGGCCTGAAACGTGTGCGCATCGACCCCGCCTCCTCAGCGGGAGACGGGTCGGCCGCCATTAGAGGAAACGTCATGAGACGCCAGAAGAAGTTCTACGCCTGGGGCTACGCCGACGAGGATCTCTCGCCCGACGAGATCAAGCCGTGGGAGCAGGAAATCGCCGCGCGCTACGGCCTCAAGGGCTTCGACGTCACGCCGGCGCCGAAGCCCGAGGAGATCACCCTGCGCCAGCCGCGAATCGACGTGCCGTCGGCGCTGCAGGGGATGGTGCGCACCGATCATCTGACGCGGCTGGAGCACAGCTACGGCAAGGCGGGCTTCGATGCCTGGCGCATGTTCATGCGCTCGGTGCCCAACCCGCCCGACGCCGTCGCCTTTCCCGAGACCGAGCAAGACGTCGTGCGCGTGCTCGACTGGTGCGACCGGATCGGCGCCACGGCGATCCCCTATGGCGGTGGCTCGTCGGTGGTGAAGGGCATCGAGCCTCAGGCCTCGTTCGACAAGGTCGTGACGATCTCCCTGCGCCACCTGGACAAGGTCCTCGAAGTCGACGACGTCAGCGAAGCGGCGCGTATCCAGGGCGGCATCTACGGCCCGGCGATCGAGGATGCGCTGCGCAAGACGCCGCTCACCATGCGCCACTACATGCAGGCCTATCGCTGCTCGACGCTCGGCGGCTGGATCGCGACGCGCTCGGGCGGGCATTACGCGACGCTCTACACCCACATCGACGACTTCGTCGAAAGCACGCGGGTGGTGACGCCGGCCGGCACGCTCGAGAGCCGCCGCTTGCCCGGCTCCGGCGCGGGGCCCAGCCCCGACCGCATGTTCATCGGCTCCGAAGGCATCCTCGGCATCATCACCGAAGCCTGGGTACGGCTGCGCCGCAAGCCGACCTTCCGCGCCTCGGC
>CAZHQA010000134.1:0-9860 GCA_964533955.1 uncultured Reyranella sp.
CATGGCGACACCGCGCTGACACCCTACTCGACGGGCACATGGGGCAGCCGGGCCATGGTGATGGCCGGTGGCGCCGTCGCCGAAGCCTGCGGCCAGCTCGCCGAGCGGATCGCGGCCATCGGCGCGGCGCTGCTGCAGGTGTCGGCGAGCGACGTCGAAGTCGCCGATGGCCGGGTGCGGCGTCGGGACAATGACGGTTCCGTCAGCATCGCCGATGTGGCCCACACCTGGTATCGCGCACCGCAGAACCTCCCGCCCGACGTGAACAAGGGCGGCCTGGAGGTGACCGCGGGCTACCGGCCCGATCCCGACACCGGCACGCACTCCTATGCCTGCCACGCCTGCGTGGTGCGGGTCGACACCGAGACCGGTGGCGTCGTGATCGAGGACTACCTGATCGTCGAGGACGGCGGGAAACTGGTGAACCCCATGATCGTCGATGGCCAGGTGCTGGGTGGCCTGGCCCAGGGCATCGGCACGGCCCTTTATGAGGAAATGCCCTATGACGAGACGGGCCAGCCGCTGGCCGCGACTCTCGCCGATTATCTGCTGCCGGGAACGACCGACGTGCCCGATGTCCGGCTCGATCACATGGAAACGCTCAGCCCCTGGACGACCTTCGGCCAGAAGGGAATCGGCGAAAGCGGCGCGATCGGGCCGCCGGCCGCCATCGTCAATGCGATCAACGATGCCCTCTCGCGACTTGGTGCGGAGGTGACCGACCTGCCGGCCAGCCCGCCGCGCGTGCTGGCAGCGATTGAGGCCGCACGAGCCGGCAGACGATGAAGCCTGCGTCCTTCGCCTATGCCCGGCCTGGGGACTGGTCGGACGCCCTGCGACTCGTGGCCGACGGCGCCAGGCCGGGCGCCGGCACCCAGTCGCTCGGACCGCTGCTCAATCTTCGCCTGGCCCAGCCCGCCACGATCGCCGACCTGCGCCATCTGCCCGGCTATGCCGTGATGACCGTCGAGGGCGGGGTTCTGCGCATCGGCGCGGGCACGACGCACGCCGCGATCGAGGACGGCGCGGTGCCCGGCCGCGTCGGCGCGATCATGGCCGGGGTCGCGCGTAGCATCGCCTATCGGCCGGTACGCAACCGCGGCACGATCGGAGGAAGCCTGGCGCATGCCGACCCTGCCGCCGACTGGGTCGCGGTGCTCCCGGCGCTCGGAGCGACCGTCGTGGCGATAGGCCCAGGAGGCGAGCGGCGCATCCCTTCGGGACGGTTCGTCACGGGCATTCTCGAAACAGCGCTCGCCGCCGACGAACTTCTCCGCTTCGTCGAAGTGCCCGTGATGCCGGCGGAAACCCGCTGGGGCCACTGGAAGTTCTGCCGCAAGGTGGGCGAATTCTCGAAAGCGACGGCCTGCGTGCTGGCCTGGCCGGGCAAGCCGCCACGTGCCGTGCTTGCCGCGCTGGATGGCCCGCCGCTGGTGATCGAGGATGCGTCGGCGCTGGTCGAGGATCCTGCCGCGGAAGCCTCCCGCATCACCGGCGGTGTCGCCGATCTCGCGCCGTGGCGCCGTGCCGTTGCCGAGGCGGCATTGCGGCGCGCCGTCGAGCGGGCGGGCAAGCCATGAGCAAGATTGCGATCTCGCTCGTCGTCAACGGCGAGCCCAGGCAAGTGCTGGCCGAGCCGCGAGAGCAGCTCGTCGACCTGCTGCGTCGTGAATTGATGCTGACCGGAACGCATGTCGGCTGCGAACACGGTGTTTGCGGCGCCTGCACGATCGAGCTCGATGGCGCGCCGGCACGTTCGTGCATCGCCCATGCCGGCAGCTGCGATGGCGCCTCGATCCGGACCATCGAAGGCTTTGACGACGACACCGTGATGGCGGCGTTGCGCGAAGCCTTTTCCCGCGAACATGCCCTGCAGTGCGGCTACTGTACGCCGGGCATGCTGGTCACGGCGCGGGACATCGTATTGCGATTGCCGGATGCCGACGAAGCGCGGGTTCGCGAGGAGCTGGCCGGCAACCTCTGTCGCTGCACGGGGTATCGCGGCATCGTCCGCGCCGTGCTGGGCGTGCTGGCCAACCGGCGTCGAACAAGCAGCAAGGAGTCCGAGTGATGGCGACCATTCCCGCCCGCCGCGGCAAGGCGGCCTACGTCAAGAAGGGCCAGTCGATCCGCATCATCAATACTCTCGGAGCACAGGTGGTCGATACCTGGGCCTTTACCGCCAGCATGCTCACCGAGTTCATGTCCATGGAGCACACGCGCGCCACCTTGACCAAGCTGGTGCCCAGGGTGGGCGACGGGCTCTATACCAACCGGCGTCGCAAGATCCTGACCATGACCGAGGACACGAGCCGTGGCGATCACGATACGCTGATGGCCGCCTGCGACAGCGAGCGTTACATCCTGCTCGGCGTCAAGGAATACCACGACAACTGCACCGACAACCTGTTCGCCGCCATGCAGTCGCTGGGATTGACCCCGCCGGAATGCCCGAGCCCGCTCAACCTGTTCATGAACATTCCCTGGACGCCGAACGGCAAGCTGAGCTTCGATCCGCCGACCTCCAAGCCGGGCGACTACGTGACCCTGCGCGCCGAACTCGATTGCGTCGTGGCCATGTCGGCCTGCCCGCAAGACATACTGCCGATCAACGGCCAGACCGGCACGACCACCGAAGCGCACTACGAGATCATCGGCTGAACGCCGAGAACACCTCCTCGATCGCCTTCAGCTGGTTGCCGCCCGCCGAGGAGGGAACCAGGATCGGCGTGTGCACGCCCGCCGCGCGCCAGGCGGCGACGCCCTCGCGCACCTTGGCCGCCGGTCCGAACAGCGTGTTGTCGGCCAGCCATTTGTCGGTGAGGTATTTCGGCACGTCGTCGGGACGGTTCTCGGCCAGCGCATTCTCGATCGCCGTCATCTCCTCGACGTAGCCTGCCTCCTTCCAGTAATTGCGGTAATTCGGCAGGCCGGCATAGCGGGTCAGCGTGCGCCGGTTCACCTCTCTTGCGGCGGCGACGTCGTCGCTGATGCAGGTCGGGATCATGTTGCCGATGAAGAAGCCCGTCTTGCGCTTGGCCGCCGGCAGCGCCGCCAGCGACTCGGGCATGTGGCTGCGGCTGACATTGGCGAACACCACGCCCTCGGCCAGCTCGCCGGCCAGAGCCACCATCTTCTTGCGCAGCGCCGCGATGATGATCGGCGGCAGCGGGCCAAAGCTCGTCTCGGCGCGGAACTTCTCGATGAAGGCGCGGGTGTCGGCGAGCGGCTTGCCCGGCGTCACGCCCATCCGCACATAGCTCGGTCCGTGGGCGATGCCGATGCCGAGGCTGAAGCGGCCGCCCGAGACTTCGTGCATCATCGCGGCGCTCTGGCAGAAGTCGATCATGGTCCGCTGGTAGATCGGCACGATCGAGGTAGCGAACGCGATGCGCTCGGTCTGCCAGGCCAGCGCCTCGCACATCGACAGATTGCCCATCGGGCTCGGCACGTAGATGCCGTCGAAGCCTCGCTGCTCGGCCTCGCGGCACAAATCGATGGTGCGGCGGCGGCGGCCCGGCATGGCAATCAGGCACAGGGCGGGAAGCGGATCGGTCATGGCGACCGCCCTAGGCCGGCATGTGATAGCCGGGCGTCGACTTCGAGATCTTTTGTTCCTCGGCGTCCATGTCCTCGCCGATGCCTTCGAACATCGGTGTGGTGAGGTAGCGCTCGCCGGTATCGGGCAGCATGCACAGCACGACAGAGCCGGGGGCCGCCTTCTCGGCGACCTGAACGGCGACGGCGAAGGTCGAGCCACCGGAAATGCCGGTGAAGATGCCCTCCTTCTGCGCGAGTGCCCGGGCCCACTTCACGCCCTCGGCGCCGGCAATCGGAATGCGTTCGTCGAAGTACTTCTTGTCCAACGCCTCCTGGAGCACCAGCGGTATGAAGTCGGGCGTCCACCCCTGGATGGGATGAGGTTCGAAAGCCGGGTGACTGGCGGCCGGAGAGCCGTCGGAGCCGCGTTCCTGCGCCTTGCCGCTGCCCACGAGCTGGGCATTGGCCGGCTCGCACATCACGATCTTGGTCTGCGGCCGTTCCTTGCGCAGCACGCGGGCCACGCCGGACAGCGTGCCGCCGGTGCCGTAGCCGGTGACGAAGATGTCCAGCTTCTTGTCCTTGAAGTCGCCCAGGATTTCGCGTGCCGTGGTGGCCTCGTGGATCTCGGCATTGGCCGGCGTTTCGAACTGGTGCGCGAGGAACCAGCCGTGCGCCTTCGCCAGCTCGACTGCCTTCTGGTACATGCCGAAACCCTTCTGGGCGCGCGGCGTGAGCACCACCTTGGCGCCCAGCATGCGCATCAGCTTGCGCCGCTCGATCGAGAAGCTGTCGGCCATGGTCACGACAAGCGGATAGCCTTTCTGGGCACAGACCATCGCCAGGCCGATGCCGGTATTGCCGCTGGTCGCTTCGACGACGGTTTGGCCGGGCTTCAGCGTGCCGTTGCGTTCGGCCGCCTCGATGATGTTGACGGCGAGCCTGTCCTTGACCGAGGAGGCGGGGTTGAAGGCTTCCGCCTTGACGTAGATCGTGACGCCCTTGGGTCCGAGGTTGTTGACCCGAATGCATGGCGTATCGCCGATCGTGTCCAGCACGCTGTCGAACAGGCGGCCGCGGCCGGCCGTGGTCCTGACTTTTCCGCTCATCGTATGGCCCTTTCTCCCAGAAGCGGCGCAGCCTAGCCGATAGATCGGGTTCTCGCACCCCGATCGGCAGCGTCTGCCAAACGCGTGGTATTCGAGGCGCGGCCGCGCCGCTAACCGCCACCCTCGCCCTTGTTGTGCAGGCCAAGGCGATCGAGTTCGCTCGCCACCATTCCGCCGACCAGCTCGGGTCTCAGGATGTAGAGGTCCCGCGGATTGACCTTCTCGGCCTTCTTGAGTGGCAAGGCGATGGGGTAGCGAGTCTCCTCGCGGTGGTTGTCCAAGAGCTTGTGGACGTCGTACTGGCTGCCGAACTTCCACAGGCTCTTCACGAAGTTGGTCTGGCCACGTACCAGGTGGCCTGCGGCAATCGAGGCGCAATCCCGCAACGCCCGCCAGCCCATGTGTTTCTTGAACAGGATCTGCTGGGTCTTGATCAGCTCCTCGTAGAATTTTTCCAGCGGCAGCTTCGTAGGCAGCACCGCGTGCTGGACGTCGAAGAGCTTGTAATTGCGTGTGGTGAAGCTGCGAGCGTCGGTGGTCCAGGTCTCGGTGCCGGGATAGGGCGTGTTCACCGTGAGATGCACGATCTCGGGCACTGACAGGGCCCATTCGCGCACGACCCGGAAGCGGGCCTCGTCCCAACTCGGGTCGGCGATGATGTTCACCGCCACATTTATGCCGAGCGAGCGGGCATACTCCATGGCCTCGAAACTCTTGCCCAGGCTGACTCGCTTGCGGTGAAGCTTCAGGCCTTCCTCGTCGATCGCCTCGACGCCCAGGAACATGTAGCTGAGACCCAATTTCTTCCAGCGCGCGAACACCTCCTTGTTCTTGAGGAGAACATCGCAGCGGGTCTCGAGGTAATACTGCTTCTTGATGTTGCGCTTCTCCACCTCGTCGGCGATCGCATGGCCGTGCTCGGCGTGGACGAACGCCACGTCGTCTACGATGAACACGCCAGGCTCGCGCACGCGCGCCAGATCCTCGCCCACCACCTCGGGACTCACCTTGCGATAGCTTCGGCCATAGAAGGTCCAGGCGCTGCAGAAGGTGCAGTTCCAGGGGCAGCCACGAGAGAATTCGACCGAAGCGCAGGGGTCGAGCACGCCGATGAAGTATTTGCGGCGCCTTTTGACAAGGTCACGCGCCGGCATCATGTCGTCGAGCGACTTGATCATGCGCGGGGGCGGGCCTTCGCCCGCCGGCGTCACCACGCCCGGCAGCTTTTCGAGCGACTGCCCGGCCGCCCAGGCATCGAGGATCGCAGGCGTGATCTCCTCGCCTTCACCCTTGACCACACAGTCGATGTCGCCCTCGGCGTGGGCCAGGATCTCGCGCGCGGTGAAGGACGCCGAGTGGCCGCCCGCTAGCACTAGGGCATCGGGCAGTTGGCGGCGGGCGAAACGGGCAAGGTCGACGACTTCTGGAATATTGGCGAGATAGTTGAGCGAAAAGCCGATGACGTCGGGCCGCCACTTGCGCAGCAGGTTCTCGTAGTGCTGGTGGCGGAACACCTGCAGGTCGAGCAGCCGTACTTCGTGGCCGGCCTTGCGGCAGGCCTCGCCCACCAGCTCTAGTCCCAGCGGCTCGAGGCGCAAGTAGACCTCCGTGTACATGAGCCCGCTGGGATGGACGAGTAGGACCTTCATCCCTCAACTCCTCGTAAATCGACACCATTGAACGGAGAACGGCGAGGGCTCGTCAATAGCCTCCGGTCGTCGCGTTCCTCGCGTCATCGAACAGCGGGCGATGCCCGGCGACATTGAAGTGCGTGTCACCGCGGATGTAATACTTGCGCACCGTCTCATCGACCGGTTCCTGGAAAAGGGCGGCGAAACAGTCGATAAAGCGCGCGCTGTGGCCGGCTGCCCAGTTCCGCTCGGCATCGAAATCATATTAGGAGAGCATTCTGCTGTCCCGTCCCGCCATATGGCTCGCTCTTCTCACAGCCGCGCTGCACTTGTGGGCGAATGGCGAATATGGCTACCACCGCGACGAGCTGTATTTCATCATCTGCGGTCAACGCCCGGACTGGGGCTACGTCGACCAGCCGCCTTTGATCCCGCTGCTCGCCGCACTCATGCACGCCCTGTTTTCCAACTCGCTGACGATGTTTCGTCTGATCCCGGCACTGGCTCATGCGGGCACGGTTGCGCTCACTGCCGAAACGGCTCGCAAGCTCGGTGGCGGCAATTGGGCCCAAGTGCTCGCCGGCATGGCAGCATTCTTGTGCCCGCTCCTGCTTGCCTTCGGGACAATCTTCTACACCGACTCGCTTCAACCGATCGCTTGGCTGTTCTGTGCCTATGCACTCATCGGCATCATCCGCGACGACAATGAACGCTGGTGGCTCCCGATGGGCGTGGTGATTGGTCTGGCGTTTCTGGTCAAGTACACCATTGCGCTTTGGGTTGTTGCCCTCCTGATCGGCCTGCTGCTGACATCGGCACGCGGCCGTCTTGCCCGACCAGGCCCCTATGTCGCTGCGGCGGTCGCCGCTCTCATCGTGCTGCCCAACTTGCTTTGGCAATGGGTTCATGGCTGGCCGTTCCTTGAATTCGCGACCGCCGTGATCGAAAGCAAGAATGTCGAATATGCGCCCTGGACTTTTGTGCTGATCCAGATGCGCGACCTGAACCCGCTTACTGCACCGATCTGGCTCGCTGGCCTCGCGGCGTTCGCCTTCTGGGATCGGTTTGCGGACCTTCGCGCCCTCGCGATCGCGTACTTGCTTCTGCTTGTGGTGATGATCGCGCTCCACGCCAAATCCTATTATCCAAGCGGCGCCTATCCCGTTCTCTTCGCCGGCGGAGCCGTGGCACTGGAGGCGTGGCTCACGTCCCGACGCCTGCGCGCAGTGCTGCTTGTCGGCGTTGTCTTATTCAGCTTGCCGCTGCTCCCCTTCGTCGTTCCCCTATTTCCCATTGAGCGTTTCGCTGCCTATCAAGACTTTCTCGGTGTTGGTCCGGAAGGCACCGACAAGAAGCTGGCGCTCGGCCGTCTGCCACAACTCTATGCTGAAATGTCGGGTTGGCGCGACCTCGCTGCCTTGGTCGGCCGTGCCTATCAATCGCTGTCGCCAGAAGAACGAGCGGATGCCGTCTTTTTCGCGAACAACTACGGGGAAGCGGCCGCAGTCGACTTCTTTGCGACGCCTTGGGGCCTGCCACCGTCAATTAGCGCGCACAACAACTATTACCTCTGGGGTCCGCGTGGCCATGTCGGAGGCGTGGTCATACACACAGGCGGCCGCCGCGAAGACTTGCTCAAGGTCTACGCCTCAGTCGAGGCGGCGGGCATGACCGATAATCCCTGGGCACTTCCCCTTGAGACCGGCCAGACGATCTGGATTTGCAGGGGAAGGTTCAGCAAGCTGGATGATGACTGGTCGAAATCGAAGCACTACCATTGCGAACCGTGTTGAGCGCGTTCGGTACAATGAAGTTGTGAGGACTCGCAACCAATTTTGCCGAACGATGTTCGGCAGCAGACAAAATCGCCCTGCAAGGTGGGCCTTTTTGGTCCTCAGCCCACTCGCCGACTGCCTTCGGCGCACCCACCTTTGAGAGGCATCGTGTCGACTAGGACTTCGTTGATCGGCCGGACGGTCGCGGCCAGCGTGAGGCATCCCTGGATCGTGCTGCTGCTCATCACCTGTCTCACACTCGCGGCGCTGGTCTTCACAGCAAAGAATTTTGCAATGACCGCCGATGCTGGGCAGCTGATTTCGCAACGACTGGACTGGCGGCAGAGAGAGCTCGCCTTCGATTCTGCCTTTCCTCAGTTGATTGACCTGACCATCGTTGTGGTCGATGGCGCCACTCCCGAACTGGCGGATGACGCGGCCCACCGGCTGATTGCTGCCCTGAAGCAAAGGCGGGATCTTTTCCGGACCGTGCGTTGGCCCACCGGAGGCCCCTTCTTCGAGCGCGAGGGCCTGCTGTTCCTGCCGATGGAAGATGCCCGGGCGGCGACGAGTGGCCTCGTGAAGGCTGCTCCCCTGCTGGTGCGACTGAGGGCCGATCAGAGCTTGCGCGGCGTCCTGGCTGTACTTTCCGAGATGCTGATGGGCGTCAAGAACGGCGAAGCTTCGCTGCAAGACATCGAACCGGCACTGACGGCCTTCTCGAAAACGTTCGAGGACGCCGTGGCGGGCCGGCCGACTTTCTTTTCCTGGCGGACGTTCTTCATCGACAGGAAGGCAACCAGCCGCGAGACGCGTCATATCCTGCTGATTCAGCCGATGATGGACTATACGGCGCTGCAGCCGGGAGCCGCGGCAAGCGATGCGATTCGTCATATCGCCGGGTCGCTCGGTCTTGATTCGGCGCACGGTATTGGCATTCGGCTGACAGGCCCTGTTCCGCTGGCGGACGAGGAATTCGCGTCGCTTGCCCAGGATGTTCATATCGTGCTCGGGGCGATGTTTGCGGCGTTGCTGGGGATCCTGTGGCTTGCCGTCCGCTCGACGCGCGTCGTTCTTGCGATCGTCGTTACGACTCTGGCAGGCCTCGTCCTGACGGCAGCTTGCGGATTGCTGGTGATTGGCCGTTTCAACCTCATTTCGATGGCCTTCATTCCGCTCTTCGTGGGCCTCGGTGTCGATTTCAGCATTCAGCTGAGCGTCCGTGCGCTCGCTGAGCGACTCGTCCATCCCACGCGCGAGGCGGCGCTCGTCGAGGCGGGGTCGAGCATCGGCCGAGCGCTGGCGCTGTCGGCAACCGCGATCGGTGCAGGCTTCTTCGCCTTCCTGCCAACCAGCTATATCGGCGTGGCGGAGCTCGGCGCCATTGCCGGCGTCGGCATGGTCGTTGCGTTTGGTCTCAGTATCGTTCTCTTGCCGGCGCTGCTGGTCCTGTTGCGGTTCGCGCCGCCGCGGATGGCGGAGATCGGCTTCACCATGCTTGCACCAGTCGATCGCTTCGTGAACCGGCATCGTCGCGGTGTCCTGGCGTCTGCGCTCGTTGCCGGTATCGTCGCGCTGGCGTTGTTGCCGTTGGTGCGCTTCGACTTTGATCCGCTGAACCTCAAGAATCGCAACGCGGAGTCGATGACCACACTACAGGCGCTCGCGGCCGACCCCGACTGGACGCCTTACGCGATCAACGTTCTTGCGTCGTCACCTGTGGAAGCGCAGGCGCTGTCGCGGCGTCTCGTCGCGCTGCCCGACGTTTCGCGTGTCGTCACATTGCGGAGCTTCGTTCCGACAGA
>CAZHQA010000134.1:9960-12603 GCA_964533955.1 uncultured Reyranella sp.
CTTTCCGTCGCGCTCGAGCAGATCCGGACAGAACTGAAGGCAAGTCCGGTATCGGTCGAGACTCTACCATCGGAGCTGGTCGATGACTGGATGACGAGGGACGGCCGCGTTCGCATACAAGTGCTGCCGAGCAGCGGTCGGACCGACAATGAATTCCTCCGGAAATTCTCAGCTGCCGTCCTGAACGTCGCGCCAAACGCCAGCGGGGCACCAATCTCTACCAGCGCGTCGGGCGACAGCGTCGTAGACGCCTTCCTGCAGGCAGGAGTCTATTCGGTGGTCGCCATCGTGGTTCTGTTGGCGTTGGTGCTCCGACGCGCCACCGACGTCATGCTCACCATGGCACCGATACTGTTGAGCGGACTGCTAACCTTTGCGACCTGCGGAGTCCTCGATCTGCCTCTCAACTTCGCCAACATCATCGCCCTTCCCCTTTTGTTCGGCGTCGGCGTCGCCTTCAACATCTACTTCGTAACGGCATGGCGCGCCGGCGAGACGGCGATGCTGGCATCGAGCCTGATGCGTGCGGTGGTCTTCAGCGCGCTTGTCACGGCGACCGCATTCGGCGCCCTGTGGCTCTCGAGCCATCCCGGCACCGCGAGCATGGGCAGGCTGCTGATGATCTCTCTAGGCTGGGAGCTTCTCGTGACGATCCTGGTCAGGCCGGCCTTGCTGGCCCGCCCGCCAGCCGGCTAGATGCGGCCAAACGTCAACTATGCTAGATTTTGGTGCCGCTCTAATTTGACATGCAACATATTGTGGCCGCACACCCTTCGAACCGCCGTGTGGACCTAGAATTTGTCACATGATAGCCGCCTTTGAGGGTCAGATGTCGGCGCCGACCGCATTTGGCGTACATCGTGAGGAGAGTGTCGTGCCGTTCGTCTACCGCCGAAATATTCTTCTTCTGGCCGCGGGTGCAGCTGCCGCCCTTGCCGGGCCGGGCCTTCTCGTTGCCTCCGGACAGGCTGCGGCTGAACAGAGTCCGGCCGCCGAACTCATCAAGAGAACCGCGGGCCGGGTGCTCGACCTCGTCATGACCAAAACCGGCGCCGCTCGTGAGGCAGGGATCATGCGGGTGCTCGAAACCGATTTTGACTTGAACTACATGGTGCGCACCGCTCTGGGCAATCATTGGAACCAGGCCACTCCCGATCAACGTGAGCGCTTCCTCAAGGCCGCCGCGAACGCCGAGGCGCATGCATATGCCAGGCGTTTTGGCCAGTATGGCGGTCAAACGCTGTCGGTCGACCCCTCGATGCCCAGGGTGCGCAGCGACGGCGTTTCGATCGTCAACAGCACGCTCACCCAGACCGACGACGAGCCGGTCGCGATCCAGTGGGAAGTTCACAACGCAGGACAAGGAGCGCGTATCGTTGACGTTCGAATCGGAGGCGTCAGCATGCTCGTGACGAGGCGGGCGGAGTACAATTCGTTCATCCAGGCTCAGGGTGGCAAGGTCGAACCGCTGATTAACGAACTGGAAGCGCGCGCCAAGCGGTGACTTGCAACGGCGGCGCCTGGCATGGGTGACGGCGCCCCCCCCGATGGCGCGCAGCGTAGGCCCCCGCGCCTGCCGTTCGCGGGACTCTGAAAAGCACGACGATCGCTGGATGGCGGGTGCTGGCTGCGACGATGCGGCCGATCGGCTTCGGAGTGCTGCTGGAGAAGTGCGTCAAGAATGGATGCGGTATAGTTGGGAGCTGGTGGGTCCGCGCGCCGGACCTTTCAGGCCTTGCCTTTGCCGGCCGTACGGTGAATGGACAGGGCGAAAGCAGTAGCTTTGAATGGTTAGGGCGAAACGGGGGCGGCTAGCATGAAGATCGGATCGCAAGAACATCGCGATGCGTTCTGCTCGCACTTCACGCAGAGCTACATCGAGTACGATCCGAAGACGCTGCCTTGGCCGGTGCTGAATGCCGATGGCCTGCGCCGACTCCAATCCGTGCCCTTTTGGGAGGAGGTATTTTACACCGAACGGCGCGCCGGCGCGATCGTTGCTGCCTTCACTGCGACCGTCAGCGATCCGGTTGTGAAGGCCGCGCTTGCTTTGCAGGGCGAGGAGGAGACGCGGCATGCCAATCTGATCCGCGTGATGATCGACAAATACGATCTCGATGCGCCGGAACGACCCATGGAAGATCTCGGCTCCGATATCGAAACGCGCTTCAAGGACTTTGGCTTCGGCGAATGTCTCGATTCCTTCCTGGGATTTGGCCTTTTCAAGATCGCGTGGCAGGCGGAATTTCTGCCCCGGGAAATGCTGCAGATCTTCGCGACCCTGATGTACGAGGAAACGCGGCACATCGTCTTCTTCATCAACTGGATGGCCTATACGGAGGCGAGGAGGGGTTGGCTTGCCCGCACGGTCTCGCCGTTGACCAGCCTGCACTACTACCTGCGCGCGCTTCGTCGCATGATGGGCCTGGCGCGCCGCGGCAAGCAGTTGAACGATGGCCAGAATTTTGCCGCCACCCAGGTCAGCATGTTCCTCGAGGGGTTCAACTTTCGGCGTTTTCTCGAGGACTGCTACGCCGAGAACAGTCGCCGCATGGGTGTGTTCGAGCCGGAGCTGCTGCGTCCGAGCTTTATGCCGCAGCTTGCGTCGGTCGCCCTCAGGGCGCTGCGCTTATGGAGCGTGCG
>CAZHQA010000134.1:12703-14338 GCA_964533955.1 uncultured Reyranella sp.
TACAAAGCCGCCATATCGGAATATGCGCAGACACGTTCCTAGGGCGGCCGTGAAGAGCCAATGGCAGGGTAGATCTGCAATTGCGTCTCTGAGAATGCATCCCATGTTGTATGGCTGTGATCCTGCCGACGGAAGGAAAGATCTGGATGCGGGTTCTTTTGGCTCAACCTCGAGGCTTCTGCGCGGGTGTCGTGCGGGCAATCGACATCGTCAACCGGTCGCTCGAGAAGTACGGCGCGCCGGTCTATGTGCGCCACGAGATTGTCCACAATCGCCATGTGGTCGAAACGCTCGAGCGCAAGGGAGCGGTTTTCGTCGAAAACCTCGATGAGATCCCCGACGGCGCAGTGACGATCTTCAGCGCCCACGGCGTGGCCCAGGTGATCATCGACGAGGCAAAAGCCCGCGGGCTGCCCATTCTCGACGCCACCTGTCCGCTGGTCACCAAGGTGCATATTCAGGGCAAGCGCTACATCGCGCGCGGTCGGACCTTGATCCTGATCGGCCATGCCGGTCATCCGGAGGTCGAAGGCACGATCGGACAGGTCGGCGGTCCGGTCAGTCTGGTTTCCACGGTCGAGGACGTGGCGCGTCTCGACATACCGGACGATGCACCGGTGGCTTACGTCACACAAACCACGCTGAGCGTGGACGATACCCGCAGCGTCATCGCCGCCCTGCGCGCGCGGTTCCGCGACTTGCAGGGCCCGGATGTCGCCGACATCTGCTACGCGACGCAACATCGCCAGTTCGGTGTGCGGCAATTGTGCGAACTGGTGGACCTGCTGCTGGTGGTGGGCAGCAAGAACAGTTCGAACTCGAACCGCCTGCGCGAAATCGGCATTGAAAAAGGCATACCGAGCTATCTGATCGCCGACGGCCGGGAACTGGATGCGGCATGGCTTGCCGGTGTGACGACCGTAGGCCTCACGGCCGGCGCGTCTGCACCCGAGGAACTGGTGTTTGACGTCATCGAGGCGTTGCGTCGGCACGGCCCCGTCGAGGTCGAGGAAATGGACGGTGTCCGCGAGACACTCGAATTCCGGTTGCCCAAGGAGCTTCGCCAGGGCGAAGTCACGTTGCTCGCGGTGGATCGGTAGGGGCTGGCGCCGTGGGAATTCCTCTACTGCAGGCCGCGCGCATCGGGGCCTACGTGCTGCGTCAGCATCTTGCCGGCCGCAAGCGCTATCCACTGGTGCTGATGCTGGAACCGTTGTTCCGCTGCAACCTCGCATGTGCAGGTTGTGGCAAGATCGACTATCCCGACGAAATCCTGAACCAACGCCTGCCGTTCGACGAATGCATGGCGGCAATGGACGAGTGCGGAGCGCCCGTCGTTTCGATTGCCGGAGGCGAGCCCCTGCTTCACCGCGAGATGCCGCAGATCGTCAAAGGCTTCCTCGCGCGCAAGAAGTTCGTGATCCTCTGCACCAATGCGCTGCTGCTGGCCAAGAAGATCGACGACTTCGAGCCGCATCCGTCCTTTACCTGGTCGATTCACCTCGATGGCAACCGTGCCATGCACGACAAGTCCGTGTGCCAGCGCGGCGTTTACGATACGGCGGTGGAAGCGATCAAGCTCGCCAAGTCGAAAGGATTCCGCGTCAGCATCAATTGCACGCTGTTCAACGATGC
>CAZHQA010000135.1:0-6070 GCA_964533955.1 uncultured Reyranella sp.
GCCTGCCATGAGGTGCTGACCTCGCTCGGCATCAACCACGATCCGCTGCTCGAACTCGCGATGGAGATGGAGCAGATCGCGCTCAAGGACGATTATTTCGTTTCCAAGAAACTCTATCCGAACGTCGACTTCTATTCCGGCATCATCTTCCGCGCGATCGGCATCCCGGCCTCGATGTTCACCGTGCTGTTCGCGGTGGCACGCACCGTCGGCTGGATTTCCCAGTGGAACGAGATGATCGAGGACCCTGACCAGAAGATCGGCCGGCCGCGCCAGCTCTACAACGGCCAGACGGAGCGTCCCTACAAACCCCTGCATTTGCGGGGCTAGCCGTGGCGAGGTCATCGCACGGCTCGAACCGAGCGACGACCTGGACGGTCGAGCGCAAGCCGCGGCCTATGCCGCGGGTTGTGAGACTCGGCCGGCCCGCCAACGACAATTCGCGGAGCACGGCCCTGCCCCTACGGCTACTGGCCGTCGCCCTGGCGACGGCGTTCGCCGTGCTGGTGATCGTCGAGTGGCGGCTTATCTGACCCGGCCGGCAGGCCGATCCTACTTCCGCTCGATCAGTTCGATCTTGTAGCCGTCCGGATCTTCGACGAAGGCGATCACGGTCGTGCCGAACTTAACCGGTCCTGGCGGCCGGGTAACCTTGCCGCCCTTCGTGGCAACGTGCTCGCAGACCGCCTTGACGTCGGGCACGCCCACCGCGAGATGACCGAAGCCCGAGCCGATCTCGTAGGGCTTCGTCTGGTCCCAGTTGTAGGTCAGTTCGACCACGGCCTGGGATGACTCGTCGTCATAGCCGACGAAGGCCAGGGTATATTTCCCGTCCGGGACCTCGCGCTTGCGCAGCACCTTCATGCCCAAGGCCCCGGTATAGAAGGCCAGCGATTTGTCGAGATCGAGCACGCGCAGCATCGTGTGAAGCATGCGGTAGTTCGCGGCGCCATCAGTCATGGTCTTCTCCCTATTCAGCGGGCTTGTCGCGGATCATGGCAGCGAAGGTTGCCTCCGCAGCGACCTTGCCGTCGACGATCGCCTTGCCCGAAAACTTCCAGACGCTCGCCCTGCTTTGCACTTTCTCGACGTGCAGTTCGAGACGGTCGCCCGGGAACACGGGCCGGCGGAAACGCACCCCATCGATCGACATGAAGTAGACCAGCTTGCCTTCCGATTCCTGCCCATAGGTGGCCACCACGAGAACCGCCGCGGTCTGGGCCATCGCCTCGACGATCAGCACACCCGGCATCACCGGCTCCGACGGGAAGTGACCCTGGAAGAACGGTTCGTTGATGCTGACGTTCTTGATGCCGACCGCACTGCGGTCGAGTTGCATCTCGATCACCTTGTCGACCATCAGCATGGGATAGCGATGCGGGATCATCTGAAGGATCCGCCTGACGTCAACGGCGCTCGCCGTCGTCGTCGCGATGCTGGTCTTGTCGGTCTGCATGTTCATGCCGGCGCCATCCCCCAATCAGAAGCGCGTGCCGAAGCTGAAGCGAAAATTCTGCGTCTTGTCGAACGGCGCCTGCTGCAACGGAAAAGCATAGTCTACACGGATTGGGCCGAAAGGAGATACCCATTGCACGCCCACGCCCGTGGCGACACGCATCAGATTCGTATCCAGGATATTGAACTGCGTCGTGCTGAAGGCCGAGCCCCAGAGCGAACCGATGTCGACGAACGCCTTGCCAGTCAGGCCGAGTTCCTTGGGTATGAAGAGCAGCGGAAAGCTGAGTTCACTCGTTCCTGTGTAGTAGTAAAGACCACCCAAGGCGTCGGTGGTATTGGCGTCGCGTGGCCCGATGCCGCCCACCGCGAAACCGCGCAGTGTGTCGCCACCGATGAAGAACAGATTGTTCAGCCTCGGGATGCTGTTGTTGTACGGCACGATCACGCCGAGCCCGCCGCCGATCGTGACGACGACTTCGTCGACGATCTGCTGGAAATATGCGCCGTCGACGGTCGCCCGGACGTAGAAGTTGTCGCCGCCCGGACCGCCCCACGACACGGTGCTCCGCAACAGGTGGCCTTTGGTCGTGTTGAGACGCGTGTCTCGCGTATCCCAGGAAATGCTCTCGGCGAGCTCCGATGTCACCGAGTAACCGGCCTGTGATTGCACGATGAGCGACGCGTAAGAGGGCACATTGTAGATGTTGGTCTGGCGCAGCGAGTAGCGCAGGGTCTGGCGCGTGTGCTCCGAGTACGCCCAGGCGGTACGCAGCGCGAAGCCGATACTGCTATCGCTGTAGGAGGAGTACTGCTGGCGATCGTTCGACGTCCGGAACAGGTCGAAACCTGCCGCCACCGCGCGGTCCAAGAAATAGGGCTCTGTGAAGCTGAGGTCGATCAAGGTGCTCAACGTACCGAGCGACAGGCCAAGGCGCAGGTCCTGGCCCTTGCCGAGCAGGTTTCGCTCGCGGATCGAGATGTCGCCCAGGATGCCCGATGTCGTGGAGTAGCCCGCGCCAAACGAGATTTCGCCCGTGCTCTGCTCGACGACCTGGACCTCGAGGTTGGTTTTGTCCGGCGACGTTCCGGGCGAGGCTGAAACATCGACCTTCTCGAAGAAGCCCAGGGCTTTCAGGCGTTCCTGGCTGCGCCGCACTCTGGCCGTGGAGAAAGCATCGCCCTCGGCCAGGCGAAATTCCCGCCGGATGACCTTGTCGAGGGTTCGCGTGTTGCCCGAGATATTGATGCGCTCGACGTAGACACGCGGACCTTCCTGCACGTCGAACGTCACGTCGACCGTCAGATTGTCCTTGTTGCGCCTGATGTTGGGTCGGACGTCGACGAAGGCGTAGCCCAGGGAGCCGACCGCGTCGGCCAGGGCGGTGACCGTCTTTTCGACCTGATCGGCGTCGTACCAGTCGCCCTCGTCCATCGTCAGGTAACTCTTGAGCGTGTCGACATCGAGCCCCTGGAAGCGCGACGTCACCTCGATCTTGCCGAATTTGTAGCGCTCGCCCTCGCTGATGGTGAAGGTGACGAAGAAGCCGTCGCGGCTGGGCGACAGCTCGGCGACCGCCGAGATCACGCGGAAGTCGGCGTAGCCTTCGGACAGATAGAACTTGCGCAGCAACTCGCGATCCAGGTTCAGCCGGTCAGGATCGTAGCGGTCGTCCGACGACAGGAAGCGCCACCACGCGCTCTCCGTCGTGCGGATTTTGCCGCGCAGCGTGCCGTCGCCGTAATGCTCGTTGCCGACGAAGCTGATGCGCTTGATGCCGGTGACATCGCCTTCGTCGATCTCGAAGACCAGGTCGACCCGGCCCTGTTCGAGCCGGATGATCTTGGGCTCGACCGTGGCGTTGTAGCGGCCACTGCGCCGATAGATCGTGAGAATTCGTTCGACGTCCGACTGCACGCGCGCCCGGGTAAAGACCTGGCGCGGTTTGGACTGCACTTCATCCCGCAGCTTGTCGTCCTCGATCTTCTTGTTGCCCTCGAAAACCACGCGATTGAGAATCGGATTCTCGGTGACCCTGACGACCAGGGTCGAGCCCTGCATGTCGATCACGACGTCCGAGAACAGTCCGCTGCTGAACAAGGCCTTCAGCGACCGGTCGGCCGCGGCCGGGTCGTAGGGCTGGCCCTCCTTGAGCTGCAGGTAGGAGCGAATCGTCTCCGGCTCGGCACGCACGTTGCCGGTAATCTGCACGGCGGTAATCGTGCCGCCGGAAGCGGCGACCCGGCCTTGGGGAACCGCGGGCTGACGCTGCTGTTGCTGCGGCTGCTGCTGGGCATACGCCGGCACGCCCAGCGCGACGAGCGCGGCCACAGCCAGGACGGCCCAACGATGAATCAGCTTCACCCGTGCACCTTCACGACCTGCCAATGCTAGCGTTCGGGAACTGGAACTTCATAGACCGGCATGTGGGCGTCCACCACCCTTTTTGTCCCCCGCTCGGATCCGACGCCATGCCGCGTCCCTTCAGCGCAACAGGAGCTTGATGTCGTTGAAGGTTGCGATCAATGCCATGCCGACCACCAGCGCAAAGCCCACCTTGAGGCCGAGTTCCTGCGCCCTGAGGCCGAGTGGTCGGCCGCGCACCGCCTCGTACAGGTACATCGCAAGATGCCCGCCATCGAGCATCGGAACCGGCAGCAGGTTGAACACACCCAGCACCACCGAGAGCGCGATCACGAGGTTGAGGATGCCGGTCCAGCCGCCATACGACGCCTCGCCCGCCGCCTTGGCGATGCGGATCGGACCGCCCAGCTCATCGACCGGACGCGTCGCGGTCACGATCTGGGCCATCGACGTATAGAACATCGTGGTCATGCCCCAGATGTGGCGAACACCCGCCAGCATGGCGCCGCCGATGCCATGGCTGCGGAATTCGGTCACCCCGGCGGGCTTGACCCGCAGCCGGCCGACCATCTTCTCCTTGCCGGTGCAGTCGGTGACCTGGTCTGCCTCCGGCGTGACGATTGCCTCTTGGCGGACCCCATCGCGCTTGTACTGGACGGTCACGGGGCGGCCGGCGTGATTGCCGATCAGCTCGGGAATGCGCGTGAAGTGCTCGACCGGCTTGCCGTCGATCTCGAGCAACACGTCACCCACTTTGAGTCCCGCCGCCTCCGCCGGACTCTTTTCGGTGAAGCCGCCGACCACCGGACGGATGAGCTGGTCCAGACCGAGCTCGCCGAAGCGCATCGTGTTGCCGTACTTGTCCGTACGCTCGCAGAACTGGGGCGCGAGCTCGCCGTGCAGTGTCTCGTCGCCACGGCGATAGTCGACCGCCATGGGCCGCGCGAGATAGAGGAATTGCGTGTCCTGGATATCCTCGTAGCGGTCGACGCGCTTGCCGTTGAGGCGCACGACCTGATCGCCGGTGCGCAGTCCGGCCTTGGCAGCCGGACCGTCGGCCTGCACGGCGACGATCGCCGGCGAGTAAGGCTCACCCGCCACATAGAACACGCCGGTCAGCAGCAGGAGGGCGAACAGGAGATTGGCCAGCGGCCCGCCGAGGACGACTGCGGCACGGGCATAGAGCGGCTGGCTGAAAAACGCACGACCGCGTTGTTCGGCCGACAGCGGCTGCTCGGACGGCATGGCGCTCGTGGCGTCGTTGTCACCCAGGAACTTCACGTAGCCGCCGAGCGGGATCGCCGAGATCTTCCAGCGCGTACCATGCCGGTCGGTCCAGCCGAGAAGCTCCGGCCCGAAGCCGATGGAAAACACCTCGGCGTGAATGCCGAATCGCCGACCGACCCAGTAGTGTCCGAATTCGTGCACGAACACGAGCAACGTCAGCACGAGAACAAAGTACGGCAGATATGTCGTGAACAAGCTGACGAAGGCGTGCATGACTCAATAGACCATAAATCTCGTGTTTCTTCAATTAGTTAGCGTATAGCTCTTAGCCGTCTCTTCAGCTCGGCGGCGGGCCTCGTGCTCGGCGGCATGGACCTGCTGCAGCGATTCGATCGGCCCTGCCATTGTACCGGCCGAGCCCAACACATCCTCGACGATGCGAGCGATGTCGAGGAAACCGATGCGCCGTCCCAGGAACGCCGCAACAGCCACCTCGTTGGCCGCATTCAGCACGATCGGCGCAAAGCCACCCAGCACCAGCGCCTCGCGAGCCAACCGTAGAGAGGGAAAACGGCCAGAATCGGGCCGCTCGAACGTGAGCGCGGAAAGATTGCCAAAATCCAGCTGCTGGGCCGGCCCGTGGATGCGCGACGGCCAGCCGAGCGCATGACTGATCGGCACCCGCATGTCGGGGGTGCCGAGTTGGGCCAGCACCGAGCCGTCCCGGTAGGCGACCATCGAGTGGATGACCGATTGGGGGTGCACCACGATCTCGATCTGGTCCGACGGGAGACCGAACAGGAGATGCGCCTCGATCAATTCGAGGCCCTTGTTCATCATCGTCGCCGAGTCGATCGAGATTTTGGCGCCCATGTCCCAGTTGGGATGGGCAAGCGCCTGCTCGGGCGTGGCCTCCGCCATATCGGCGAGCGACCAGTTGCGAAATGGGCCGCCCGAGGCGGTCAGGATCAATCGATCGACGACAGCGCGCTGGCTGGGATCGAAGACCTGGAAGATCGCGTT
>CAZHQA010000135.1:6170-14193 GCA_964533955.1 uncultured Reyranella sp.
TCGAGGTGCCGATCAGCGCGTCCTTCAGTGCGCGGTAGCGCTGGGGATTGGCTACCACCGCCATCTTCGCCTTGAGACGCCGCGCCTGTTCGGCCAGCGCTTCGACCGAATTGCCGGCCACCAGGGCCTCGACGCGATAGCTGTCGGGATCTCGCGAAATGATGTCGGCCGTGCTCTGCCCGACCGAGCCGGTCGAGCCCAAGATGGTCACATGTCGCGGCGCCGCGCGCGAAGGGGCGGCCCATGCTGTCATAGCCATGGCCATTCACCTCCTATGACAAGCCGCAGGGCGGCGATCGCGACGAGGGCGGCGATAAGGCCGTCGATGCGATCCAGCAGACCGCCATGGCCGGGGATGAGCCGCCCGCTGTCCTTGACGCCGGCGCCGCGCTTGGCGGCCGATTCGAAAAGATCGCCTGCCTGCGCGATGATGGCAATGACGATGCCCGCGACCGCGAGCACCACGGTCTCGCCGGCGTTGAAGGCCAGGCCGCAGGCCGAGCTTGTCACCGCTGAAAAGCACATGCCGCCCACCAGCCCCGACCAGGTCTTGCTCGGGCTGATGCTGGGGGCGAGCTTGGCGCCACCGGCGAGCGAGCCGAGGAAATAGGCCCCGATGTCGGTCGCCCAGACGCAAAGCACGACCCACAGGATCGTTTCGCGCCCGAACGCGGGCTGATGCCGCAGCCACAGCAGAGCAAGCACGGCGGCGATCGAATAGACGATGGTCACGGTCCGCAACACCGGTCGGGCGCGCGTCAAGCGGACCCATTCCGCGATCATGAGGGGGGCGGCAACTGCCGCAACCAGATCGATCCAGGGAAAGCCGAACCAGACTGCCGCGACAAGCAGCGGACCGAGAACCCCCGCCGACACCGTCCGCAGCAGCAGCCCACGAAAGCGTGCCGTCGGCACGCTAGCGACCGACGCCACCATAGCGACGTTCGCGGCGGCGGTATTCGGCAACAGCCTGTTCCAGATGCTCCTTGCCGAAGTCGGGCCACAATGTATCGACGAAGACCAGTTCGGCGTAGGCGCATTGCCACAGCAGGAAATTGCTGATGCGCTGTTCACCGCTGGTGCGGATCAGCAAGTCGGGGTCGGGCACGCCCGCCGTCAGCAGCTCGCGCTCGAAGGAGGCTTCGTCGATGCGCTCGGCCGCCAGCTCGCCGGCGGCGACGCGCCGCGCGAGGCTCCGGGTCGCCCGGATGATCTCGTCGCGCGAGCCGTAGTTGACGCAAATATTGACCTCGATCCGGGTGTTGGTCCGCGTGCTGCTTTCCGCGTCGCCGATGTCCCGCACGATGTCCGGCGCCAGCCGCTCGCGGTCGCCGATGACGCGCAGGCGGGCACCGTTTCGGCCGAGCTCCTCCAGTTCGTTGCGCAGGTACTGGCGAAGCAGGCCCATCAGGTCGGTGACCTCGTCGGCTGGCCGCGCCCAGTTCTCGGTAGAGAAGGCAAACAGCGTCAGCACCGGAATGCCGAGCTCGCCGGCACCGCGGATCACGCGCCGCACCGCCTCCGCGCCGCGCCGGTGTCCTGCGACTCGCGGCAGGCCACGCGCCTTGGCCCACCGGCCATTGCCATCCATGATGATGGCGACATGATGAGGACCCGGCGACGGATCGGGATTGGCGGGCAGCGGCGCTGTCGACATCAGACCGTCTTGATCTCTTTTTCCTTGTGCGCCAGCGCGTCGTCGACCTGCTTGACGTAGCGATCCGTCAGCTTCTGCACTTCGTCGGATTTCTGCCGGTGCTCGTCCTGCGAGATCTTGTGGTCCTTCTCCGCCTTCTTCAGCGCCTCCATGCCGTCACGCCGCACGTTGCGCACGGCGACCCTCGCCAGCTCGGCGTACTTGTGACCGAGCTTGGCAAGCTCGTTGCGGCGCTCCGACGTGAGCTCGGGAAGAGGAATGCGAATCATCTGGCCGTCGGGCTGCGGGTTGAGACCGAGGCCCGCATCGCGAATCGCCTTGGTCGTCGGCGTCACCAGGCCCTTGTCCCAGACGTTGACCGAGAGCAGCCGGGGCTCCGGCGCGCTCACGGTGCCGACCTGGTTGAGCGGCATGCGCTGGCCATAAGCCTCGACCATCACCGGATCGAGCAGGTTGACCGAGGCTCGACCGGTCCGCAGTCCCTGGAATTCCTTCTTCAGCGCGTCCATGGCGCCGACCATGCGTTTCTCGAGTTCCTTGAGGTCTGTACTCATCTTCAGCCCTCGTCCTTGATAATGGTGAAAGTGCCCTGGCCCCGCATCGTCTCGGCGAACGCTCCCTGCCTGTGGATGTCGAAAACGACGATCGGGATGCGGTTCTCGCGGGCCAGCGAGATCGCCGAGGCGTCCATCACCTGCAGGTCTTGCGACAGCACGTCCATGTAGGTGAGCGTTTCGTAGCGCTTGGCCGTCTTGTCCTTGCGCGGATCGGCTGAATAGACACCATCGACCTGGGTGCCCTTCAGCATGCAATCGACGCTCATCTCGGCGGCACGCAGGGCGGCAGCGGTGTCGGTGGTGAAGAAGGGGTTGCCGGTGCCGGCGGCGAAGATCACCACCCGGCCCTTCTCCATATGGCGGGCGGCGCGGCGACGGATATAGGGTTCGCAGACGGTTGTCATCGGGATGGCCGACTGTACACGGGTCTGCAGGCCTTGGCGTTCCAGGGCGCTCTGCATTGCCAGTGAATTGATGACCGTGGCCAGCATGCCCATGTAGTCGCCGCTCGCCCGGTCCATGCCGGAAGCGGCCGCCGAGACGCCACGGAAGATGTTGCCGCCGCCGATCACCAGGCAGACTTGCACGCCCATGCCGTGCACTTCCTTGATCTCCTGGGCCAGCATGCCGACCATGGCGGGATCGAGTCCGTACTCGCGCTCCCCCATGAGTCCTTCGCCGGAGAGTTTCAGCAGGACGCGGCGATAACGTGGAGCCGGCGGCATTCGGCGTGCCTCAGAAGCGTTCTTGGGCGGCGCGGGCACTCGGCCCGCGCGCCAGTGAGAAACTCATACTACTTCTTGAGCTGTGCAGCCACCTCGGCCGCAAAGTCCTCGGATTTCTTCTCGATCCCCTCGCCCAGGGCAAAGCGCAGGAAGCCGGCGATGCGCACCGGCGCGCCGACCTGCTTGGCGGCATCGTCGACGACCTTGGCGACCTTGGTCTTGCCGTCCATCACGAAGGCCTGTTCGAGCAGTACGACCTCCTGATGAAATTTGCGCAGACCGCCCTCGACCATCTTGGCGATGATGTCCACTGCCTTGCCGCTCTGACCCGCCTTCTCGGCCAACACGGCGCGCTCGCGCTCGATCAAGGCCGTATCGAGATCGGCCACGGTCAGCGACTGCGGGTTCGTCGCGGCGACATGCATCGCGAGTTGCTTGGCGAGCGGCTGCAGCTTGGCCTTGTCGCCGGCCGATTCGAGCGCCACCAGTACGCCGATCTTGCCGAGATCCGGCGCCACCGAATTGTGGGTATAGGCAACCACCACACCGTCGGAAACCGACAGAGACGCGGCGCGGCGCAGCGACATGTTCTCGCCGATGGTGGCGATCATGTTGGTGAGCTCGCCCTGCACGTCGCGGCTCGAGCCTGGGAACGGCGCCCCGGCGATCTTGGCCATGTCGCCCGCATTATCCAGCGCGATCTGGCTCACGGCGCCGACGAACTTCTGAAACTGCTCGTTGCGGCCCACAAAATCGGTCTCGGCATTGACCTCGATGACGGCGCCCCTCGTGCCGTTGGCACTCACACCAACCAGGCCTTCGGCGGCGACGCGGCCGGCCTTCTTGGCGGCGGCCGACAGGCCCTTGGTGCGCAGCCAGTCGACGGCCTTTTCGAGGTCGCCCTGGGTCTCGCCCAGCGCCTTCTTGCAATCCATCATGCCTGCGCCGGTCTTCTCGCGCAGATCTTTGACCAGGGAAGCGGTGATCTCAGCCATACGTCAGCTCCATTTGGTGCGGCGATTGACGCCAATGGGGCCGGTCTTGCGACCGGCCCCGAAACTCATCTGCCAGAGGGGCCGCCTACTCGGCCGGCGATGCCTCGGCGCCCGCGGCTTCGCCCTCGACCGGCGGGACCTCTTCAGCCGGCGGCTCGCCGAGCTCGCCGACATCGCCGCCGGAGGCCGCGATTTCGGCACGGATCCCGTCGAGCACGGCGCCCGACATCAGCTCGCAGTACAGCGACACGGCGCGGATGGCGTCGTCGTTGCCCGGGATCGGGTAGTCGATGCCGTCCGGATCGGAGTTGCTGTCGAGCACCGCCACGATCGGAATGCCGCGCTTGCGCGCCTCTTGCACGGCGATCGCTTCCTTGTTGGTGTCGATGATGAACAGCATGTCGGGCGTGCCGCCCATCTCCTTGATGCCGCCCAGCGAACGCTCGAGCTTGTCGCGCTCGCGCGTCAGGTCGAGTTGCTCCTTCTTGGTCAGGCCGACCACGTCGCCCTTCAACCGGTCGTCGAGCTCGCGCAGGCGCTTGATCGAGGCAGAGATGGTCTGCCAGTTGGTGATCATGCCGCCCAGCCAGCGATGATTGACGTAGTACTGGCCGCAGCGCTTGGCCGCCTCGGCCACCCGCTCGGCAGCGGCGGCCTTGGTACCGACGAACAGCACACGCCCGCCATTCGACACGACCTGGCGCGCCTGGTTCAGCGCCTGCTCAAGCAAGGGCACGGTCTTGGTGAGGTCGATGATATGGACCCCATTGCGCACCCCGAACAGGTACGGCTTCATCTTGGGGTTCCAACGCCGGGTGTGATGCCCGAAATGGACACCCGCCTCCAGCAACTGACGCATCGTGAACTGCGGCATAGCCATGCCGTCATCTCCTTTTTCCGGTTGAGCCTCCGCGGGCGCCGTCCTCCTGGGCCAAAGCTTGCGGAGAACACCGGAGCGAGCGGCGGGATGTCTCCCCGTCGACCGCAAACCCGCGTGCGAAGTGGCGCGTTTCTAGGGGCTTGGCGCTGCAAATGCAAGTGCCAAGCTCAAGGACAGAGATACCAGATATTGGGGCAGTTACCGCTGAGTAACGGTTAAAATAACGGCAAAATAACAAGGCGTCGCTAGATCTTGATTTGGGCTGCCGGCCGACACCACCCCGCGCGGCCCTGCGGCCCGAATATGGTCGCTCAAGGCGCGCCCGCAGTACCCCCCTCAAAGCCGGCTGGCGATCTCTTCGGCAAGTTTCAGCAAGGAGAGCGGCGCGCTGCCCTCGGCCTTGTTGTTGGCGGTGATCCAGACCCGGTGTCTGGCCTTGAACGCGGCAGCGGCCAGCCGAGCCAGGGCGCTGCGGGTTTGTGGATCCTCGTCGACCAACTTGTCGAACGGCTCATAGCGCTGCTTGGCAGCCTGGTAGACGAAGCCACGGTGGAGGTTCCAGCGCACCACCAGATCGCCCGGGGTATCGCCGTCGCGAGCCCGCAGCGCCGCCTCCTGCCGCTCGATCTCGGGCATGCGGTCATGCAGGCCGACACAATAGCGCACGCCGACGCCCGCCAGCATCTTCATCAGGCGCGGCGTCAGCAACTCGGCATTGCGTAGTTCGAGGGCATAGATCGGCCGCTGCCGGCCCAGCTCCGACGGCAATGCGGCAAAGAAAGCGGCAAGCCGCTCGACCAGCGTCGCCGCCTCCTCGACCAGACTGCGCGGCAGGGGCGAGACCTGGAACACCATTGGCCCTGCCTTGGCGCCCAATCCTTCGAGGCAGGGAACGACGAATTCCCGAGCGGCGATCGAGGCATCGAGGAAATGCGGGTTGGGCACCCTGCCCCGCCCCTGTTCGTCGCGCATCACTGCATCGCACACCAGCGCCGGCGCTTTCACGACGAAGCTGAAGTGGTCGGGCACTTGCGCCGCATAGCGTGCGTACTCGATGGTCGTGATCGGCGCATAGAAGGTGCGGTCGAGGCTGACGGTGCGCAGCAATGGGATCTGCGCGTAGGCCGCGAGCCCCTTCTTGCTGAGCGCGGGCTGCGGATGGACACCTTGGTAGACGAGGCCGCGCCATCCAGGGAAAAACCACGAGGAAGTCCCAAGGCGAATGTCTGCGGGCAATTGCGGTGCCTGCAACAGCGGCGAGTCCCAGTCCGGCTGGACGTCTCCCGGCGCAGGCGCCCGCCGAGCGGGCTGAGGACTGCCTTCGAACAGGCCGGGTTGGCGGCTCAAATCTCCTCCACCTGCGCGATGCCCGGCAGGCTGCCGATGGCGTCGCGCAGGCCGCCGGCGATGGCGTAGCTGCCCGGCAAGGTGACCTCCGCCTGGGACTCGTCCGGCATCGGCACGACAAGGGTCACGCGGCCCCGGCCGCGTTTGCCTTCCAGACTCTTGCGCAGGGCCTCGAGAGCGACCGGATCCGACATCACGATGCGCAGCCCGGCCGCGGCGTTTGCCACCGCGTCCTCGAGCTTCTCCACGCTCTGCGCCGTGAGCTTCACCTGCTCGCCGTCGAGCCGCCCGTCGGCCGTCACCAGAATAGCCTGCGCCGGCTCCAGCAGGTTGCGCTTGCTGCCCAGGAGTTCGCTGAACACGGTGAGCTCGAAGGCGCCGGACTGGTCCGAGCACTGTACGAAGGCGAACCGGTTTCCCTTGGCCGAAGTGCGCTCCTGGCGATCGATAACGGTTCCCGCGAGCTTGAGGCGCCCCGGCGCGCCACGCTGCAACAGTGCCGGCAGGTCGGCAGCGCGCGTGACCCCCAGCCGCTGCAGGCTGCGCTCGTAGGCTGCCAGCGGATGCGAGGAAAGATAGAAACCGATCGCCGCAAACTCGTTCTGCAGACGCTCCATCGGCGCCCAGTCTGGCACCTTCGGCAGAGACGGCCGACGCTGGGCGGTGTCGTCGCCGAACAGGCTGTTCTGGTTGCTGACGCGCGACTCCTGGGTCGCCTGAGAATGGCGGATCAGCGCTTCGATGGCGCCGAAGGCCTGGGCGCGGTTCTTGTTCAGCGAATCGAAGGCGCCGGCCTTCACGAGACTCTCGACCAGGCGCTTGTTCAGCACCTTCTGATCAAGCCGCTCGGCGACGTCGAACAGGTCCTTGAACATGCCGTTCTCGCGCCGTTCGGCGGCGAGCCGGGTCATCGCCTCGCGGCCGACGCCCTTGATCGCGGCGAGCGCATAGCGCACCGCCTTTCGGCCATCTTCGGTGGTCTCGACGGCAAACTCGGCCATCGACTTGTTCACGTCGGGGCCGAGCAGCGGCACCTTCAGCCGTTCGAGCTCGCGACGGAAGTTGCCGAGCTTGTCGGTGTTGCCCATGTCGAGCGTCATCGAGGCGGCGAAGAACTCGACCGGATAGTTGGCCCGAAGATAGGCCGTCTGATAGGCGACCAGGGCGTATGGCGCGGAATGGCACTTGTTGAATCCGTAGCCCGCGAACTTCGCCACCTTGTCGAAGATCATCGAGGCCCGGGAATCCTCGACGTTGTTCTTGCGCGCGCCGTCGATGAAGGTCGCGCGCTGGGCGTCCATCTCCGACTGGATCTTCTTGCCCATGGCACGACGCAGGAGGTCGGCGCCGCCCAGCGAATAGCCCGACAGGACCTGGGCGATCTGCATCACCTGCTCCTGGTAGACCATGATGCCGTAGGTTTCCTCGAGGATGCCCTTGAGCGACGGATGGAGGTAGTCAGGCTTCTCCTGGCCGTTCTTGACGCTGATATAGGTCGGAATGTCGTCCATCGGACCGGGGCGGTAGAGCGCCACCAGGGCGATCAGGTCCTCGAAGCGGTTGGGCTTGAGCTTGCTCAGGATGTCGCGCATGCCGCTGCCTTCCATCTGGAAGACGCCGTAGGCATCGCCGCGGGCCAGCATCCTGAACGTCGGCTCGTCGTCGAGCGGGATCTTGGTGATGTCGATCTTGTCGCGACCGATCAGCTCGCACGCCTTCTCGATGACGGTCAGCGTCTTGAGGCCGAGGAAATCGAACTTCACCAACCCCGCCGTCTCGACCCACTTCATGTTGAACTGGGTGGCCGGCAAGGAGTCCTTGTTGTCGGTATCGCGGTAGAGCGGCACCAGCTCGTCAAGCGG
>CAZHQA010000136.1:0-13966 GCA_964533955.1 uncultured Reyranella sp.
CCGATCCTGGCCGCCATTGCAATTCCTCCCTTTGCGGGGTCTTCTAGCACGCTGCATGGCTTACTTCACATCCGACGGCTTGCAACTCGCCTATGACGAATTCGGTCCGCGCGACGCGCGCAAGGCGATCGTGCTGCTGCATGGCTTCTCGGCCAATCGCTACGAGAACTTCAAGCGCATGGGCTGGTACGACGCGATCGCAGCCAAGGGCCTGCGCGGACTGGCGTTCGATCATCGCGGCCACGGCGAGAGCGCCAAGCCTCACGAGCCCGAAAACTACGCGCGAGACGCCATGGCACGCGACGTGTTCGCCTTGCTGGACCATGCCGGTGTCGAGCGCGCGCACCTGCTGGGCTTTTCCATGGGCTCGCACGTCGCGCTGACGGCAGCGCTGCTCGAGGGCAGCCGAATCGATCATCTGGTCGTGGGCGGAGTTGGCAGCCGGCTGTTCGAGCCGCCGCGCGATCCCGATGGCATGGCCAAGGCAATGGAAGCGCCGACGCCCGACGAGATCGCCGATCCCATGCTCAGGAGCTTTCGCCACTTCGCCGACGAACAGAAGGAAGATCGCCTGGCCCTGGCGGCCTGCTCGCGCGGACCACGCATGCCGTTCACGCCCGATTCGCTGATGGGTGTCCGCCGCCCGACCCTGGTCATCGCCGGCATGCGCGACCAGCTTGCCGGTCCGCCGCAGAGCTTGGCCGACGCCATTCCCGGCGCCAAGGCAGTGACGGTGCCGGGCTGTGATCACTTCTCGCTGGTCAGCCACGGCCTGTTCAAGGCGAGCGTGTTCGACTTCTTCGATGGCTGGCTGGAGTAGGGGCGTGGCGGAGATTCCCTTCAAGCGCATCCGCGAGCGCGCGGCCAAGCGCAAGGGCGGCGAGAAGGCGCTGGCGAGCCTGATGCCCAAGAAGCCCAACAACAAGGCGCTGGCCAAGATCCCCGACGACCGCGTGCTGGCGGACATGGCCGAGCGCATCTTCTCGGCGGGCTTCGTGTGGAGCGTGATCGAGGCCAAGTGGCCGGGCTTCGAAGAGGCCTTCCTCGGCTTCAATCCCAAGCGACTATTGTTCCAGCCCGCCGAGTTCTGGGAGAAGCTTGTCTCCGACAAGCGGATCGTCCGACACCCCGGCAAGATCAAGGCGGTGCGCGAAAACGCGAAATTCGTCCTCGACGTCGCCAAAGAGCACGGCAGCTTCGGCAGGTTTCTCGCCAACTGGCCAGCCGACGATCAGGTCGGCTTGATGGAAGTGCTGGCCAAGCGGGGCACGCGGCTGGGTGGCTTCAGCGGGCAGTACTTCCTGCGCTTCCTGGGCTGGGACGCCTTCGTGCTGCAGGGCGACGTGCTCGCCTGCCTACGCGACAGCGGCGTCGCGATCGGTACGGGCACGTCGAAGAAGGACCTGCGCGCGGCGCAGGCGCAGTTCAACGCGTGGAGGAAGGAAAGCGGATTGTCGATCGCCCACATTTCGCGCACCTGCGCCCTGTCGATCGGCGAGAACCATGCAGTGTCGCGGCTGAAGGAGCTGATGCAGCTGCCATGACCACGCTCCTGCTGATCAATCCCAACACGACAGGCTCGATCACGGACCTGGTGCTGAAGCACGCGAAGCGCTTCGCCAGCAAGGGCACCAGCCTGCGCGCCGTGACCGGCGCGTTCGGGCCGCGCTACGTCGCCTCTCGCATCGGCTATGCCATCGCCGGCCACGCTGCGGTCGATGCGCTGGCCAACGACATCAAACGCAAGGACGCGGTCGTGCTGGCCTGCTTCGGCGATCCGGGGCTCGCCGCGCTCAAGGAAGTGAGCGAGGTGCCGGTCATCGGCATGGCCGAAGCCTCGATCCTGCAGGCCAGCGCCGTCGGCCGACGCTTCTCCATCGTTACCGGCGGCGAACGCTGGAAGCCGATGCTCGAGGAGTTCGTCGCGGGCCAGGGCATGAGCACGCGCCTGGCTTCGGTGCGGACGGTGGCGCCGACCGGCGCCGATATCGCCCGGGACCCGAAGGCGGCACTGGCGCTGCTCGCCAAAGGCTGTGCGGCCTGCGTGCGCGAGGATGGTGCCGACGTCGTGATCCTGGGCGGCGCCGGCCTGGCCGGGCTCGCGGGCAAGCTCAAGTCCGCGGTCGATGTGCCGTTGCTCGACGGCCTCGCTTGCGCCATCTCCATGGCCGAGAGCCTGGCCAGGCAAAGATCCGCGTCACCTGGCCGCAAGGCTGCGCCTGTCGAAAGCGTCGGCCTGTCGAAGGGGCTCGCAAAGCTGATCGGATCGCCCTAGGGTCGCTTCCCATGCGATTGGTCAGTTTTCGCCAAGCGGGTGCGACCAAGTTCGGTGCTGTCGTCGACGGCGGCATCATCGATCTGTCGAAGCGGACGGCTCAGCGCTGGCCGAGCCTGCGCGATGTGATCGCCGACAAGGCGCTGCCCGAGCTCGCCACCGCCGCCAAAGGCCAGCATGCCGACGTGAAGCTCGCCGACGTCGAGCTGCTGCCGGTGATCCCCAACCCCGACAAGATCCTGTGTGTCGGCCTGAACTATGCCAGCCACGTCGGCGAGGTCGGCCGCGAATTGCCGAAGGTGCCCAGCGTCTTCTCGCGCCTGCACAACACGCTTGTGGCGCAGGGCGGCGACATCGTGCGGCCCTCGGCCTCGACCAATTTCGACTTCGAGGGCGAGCTCGCCGTGGTGATAGGCGAGCGCTGCCGGCATGTCTCGCGCGCCGGCGCCTTGCAGGTGATCGCGGGCTACACCTGCTTCCTCGACGTCAGCGTGCGCGATTTCCAGAGGCATTCGGTGACCGCCGGCAAGAACTTCCCGGCGACCGGACCGCTCGGTCCGTGGCTGGTCACCACCGACGTCATTCCCGATCCGCAGGCGCTCGAACTCACGACGCGGCTGAACGGCAACGTGGTGCAGCACGACACGACCGATCACATGATCTTCGACGTCGCCACCATCATCGAATATCTCTCGACCGTGACCTGGCTGGAACCGGGCGACATCATCGCCACGGGCACACCCGACGGCGTGGGCCTGGGCCGCAAGCCGCCGCTCTGGATGAAGGCCGGCGATAAGCTCGAAGTCGAGATTTCCGGCATCGGCACGCTGGGCGTCAATGTCATCGACGAGTGAAGCGCAGAGCGCGGCGCCGGACGCCGCGACCGACTGGAAGCACGATGCCAAGGTGATCACGCTGATCTCCGCGGCGCATTTCGTCAGCCACTTCCACGTGCTGCTGTTGCCGCCCATCTTCGGGCCGGTGCGCGAGGCCTTCGGCGTCAGCTATCTCGAACTCGGCGCGGCCCTGACCGCCTTCAACGTCATGTCGGCAGCCTTGCAGACCCCGGCCGGCTTCCTGGTCGATCGCGTCGGCCCGCGCGTCGTGTTGACGGCCGGCCTGATCCTGGCGGCGGCTTCGCTGCTCGCCGCCGCCCTGCTGCCCGGCTACATGCTGTTCGTCATCGCCTATGCCTTCCTCGGCCTCGCCAACACCGTCTATCACCCGGCCGACTATTCGATCCTGGCAGCCGCCATCAATCCCAAGCGCATCGGCAAGGCGTTCTCCATCCATAACTTGTCCGGCTATCTCGGCTTCGGGCTGGCGCCGGTGACGGTGCGGGCGGCAGCCGACTTGTGGGGTTGGCAAGGCGCCTTCCTGCTCGCCTCGGGACTGGCGATCGCGGCAGCGCTGCTGCTGATCGTCGCCGGCAGCATCCTGCCGCGCGCCGTGCCCAGGCCGAAGAAAGAGCAGGCCAGGGTCGGGCTCGATCTGCTGCTGAGCGGCCCCATCCTGCGCAACCTGCTGTTCTTCACCTGCATCGGCATGGCCAATGGCGGCATCCAGACTTTCTCGGTGGTGGCGCTGGGCGTGTTGTGGGCGACCTCGGCAGATACCGCCAATTGGGGCCTTACCGGCTTCCTGCTGATGAGCGCGGCCGGCGTGCTGCTGGGCGGCATCATCGCCGACCGCACCGCCCACCACGAGCGTGTCGCCGCCGTCGGCTTCGCCTGCACCGCCGGGATGTCGATCCTGATGGGCTGGGTGAACCTGCCGGCCGCCCTGCTGATCGGCCTGATGTCGGTGGGCGGGCTTCTGAACGGGATCATCCAGCCGTCGCGCGACATGATGGTGCGCGCCGTCACGCCGGCCGGTTCGTTCGGCAAGGTGTTCGGCTTCGTCACCACCGGCTTCAACATCGGCGGAATGATGTCGCCGCTGTTGTTCGGCTGGCTGATGGATCGCGGTGAGCCGCGCATGATCTTTGCCATCGTGACGGCCTTCATCGTGCTCGCATTGATGACGGCGATCACCAGGCCCAAGCCCCAGGGAAATCTCGCATGGACTCGCTGATCCCCGCCAGCTCCGAGCAGAAAGAGGCGCTGCTGCGCCGCTACGGCGCGGCTGTCCCGCCGATGGGGCCCTGGAACGAGATGATCGCCACCCTGCTCGATCACCGCTCGGTGCGGGGCTACAAGCCCGACCCCGTTCCCACCGGCACACTCGAGACTCTGGTGGCGGCGGCGCAATCGGCGGCGACCAGCTCCAACATGCAGTGGACCTCGGTGATCGCCGTCGGCGATCCCGCCAAGAAGAAGGTGCTGGCCGAGATCGCCGGCAATCAGAAGCACATCGAACAGTGCCCGCTCTATCTCTGCTGGGTCGCCGACATGACGCGCAATGCGCTGATCTCGACGTCGGAGAAGGTCGACTTCGAAACCATGCCGTGGCTCGAGACCTTCCTGGTGGCCTGCATCGACGTCGCTCTCGCCGCCCAGAACGCCGTGGTGGCGGCCGAATCGCTCGGACTCAGCACCGTCTACATCGGCGCCATGCGCAACGATCCGGAGCGGGTCGCGGCAGTGCTGGGGCTGCCCAAGCAGTCCTTCGTCGTGTTCGGTCTGTGCGTCGGCTATGCGACCGAGCAAGGCGCGGGCGAAGTGAAGCCGCGCCTGCCACAAAGCATCGTGGTGCATCAGGACGCCTATGACGGCGGAAACAGGGATTCCGAGCGCCAGAGCTACGACCGGGAAATGGCGAAGTTCGCCGCCCGTCACGAGATGCAGGCCGCCACCTGGACCCAGCGCGTGCTCAATCGCCTGGGGCCGATCAGGTCGATGAACGGCCGTGAGCGCATGCGGGCTGCCCTGGCCCGCCTGGGCTTCGAGGTTCGCTAGCGCGGGCTCCGCTCAGCGTGTTTGCAGCACCGGCGGTTGTTGTGCCGGCGTGACCGGCTTGCCTGCCGGCGTCGAGGTCGCGCGGTTGCTGGTATCGGGGATCGGCGGAACCGACGGGACGCCGGCGCCCTGGCGATCGTCCGGCCTGCCCGGAATGCCCGGGACCAGCGGCTCCGACGACTGCTGAGCGCGGGCAATCGCCGGCAGGACAAGAGCCATCATGGCCAGCGTCAGGCAGCAGGTCCGGTTAGCCTTCAAATCGACCTCGAATCGCCACGAGCCATCGTTGCCCGGCTGCAACCCCGCAGGCAAGGCGCACGTTTCCCACCTGCGCACCGTCGTCTCCCCTGGCGCATGGGCGCAATCCTCGAAAGGAGCCATTCATGACCTTGTTCAACCCCATCGTCCGCTCGCTGGCAATCGCCTCCCTGGCCGGCACGGCGCTGGTCGCGGGCACGATTGGCCCGGCGGTGGCGCAGGCCGGCGGCACGGGCAAGCCGCCCGCCGCAGCAGCCGCCACGTCGAGCAAACCGGAGACGGTCGAGCAGCGCATCACCGAACTCAAGGCCGCGCTCAAGATCACGCCCGATCAGGAAACCAAGTGGAAGGCCGTCGCCGACGCCATGCGCCAGAATGCCGGCATGATGGACAAGCTGGTCCAGGAGAAGCGCGCCAAGGCGGCCAGCATGACCGCGGTCGACGATCTCGAGACCTACCAGGACTTCACCAAGGCCCACCTCGATGGCCTCAAGAACCTGACCTCGGCCTTCAAGTCGCTCTACAGCTCGATGCCGGCCGACCAGAAGAAGAACGCCGACCAGGTCTTCCAGGCGTTCGGGCCGTCGAACAAGTCGCCCAACCAGGGCTAGGAGAGCGAACATGACCAAACGCATCATCGTTGCCATGCTCGGGCTGCTGGTATTGGCAGGTGCCACGAATTCGGCGAACGCTCGTTGGTACGGCAATGGCAGTTGGACCCAAGACGACCGGTGGCGTGCCCGTGAATATTACTACGGCTACAACTACCGGGCGCCGCCAGTGGTCTACTCGACGCCATACAACTATGGCTACTACGCGCCGCCCGTGATCTACGGGGCAGAGCCGGGCATCAGTCTCAGCGTCAACATACCTTGAGACGACCGATATCCAGCGAGGAACGGCGGGCCGCATGCCCGCCGTTTTTCGCTGCCGCGCTACTGTCGTTCTAGCCAGTCGTGCTCGAGCGTACGCAGGCGCTGGATGATGGAAAGCATGAACGCCGTCGACCAGCCGAAGAGCAGCAGACCGTTGGCGCCCTCGATGGCGCCGAACAGCCGCCAGCGCCGGTCGAGCACGATGTCGCCATAGCCGATCGTCGTGAAACTGGTGGTCGAGAAATAGAGCGCCTCCTCGAAGCTGGGTAGCGCGCCCACGATCAGGTAGGCGAGCGCATAAAGCCAGATCTCGATCGTGTGGATTCCAAGCAGCCCGAGCACGACGAACACGATGACCGCGCCCAGCCTCGCCGCGCTCTCATGGGCGCGAATATGATGACCGCGTGAACGCAGCACCCACATCAGGGCCAGCAATCCAGCGAAATGGATCATGACGGTGAGCCCCACCATGAAGCTGGCAAGCGCAAAATTGGCGATCATCGGTTGCATGATCGGCGGCGCCAGTGAACGATGCAACCATGAAGCCTTTGCTTGCGCGCCTTTGCCCCAAGTCGCTGCTGCTCTGCCTCGCCGTGAGCGCCTGCATGGCACCGCCCTTCGATCCGAAGGACCGGTATGCCGCGATGAAAGAGGGCATGACCCGCGAACAGGTCGAGAAGTACTTCGGTCCGCCCACCCACTGGGTCCTGTATTACGAGCCGACCGGCTTCGCCGCGTTCAGCTACGACAGGCTGCTGCGCTATGGCGGTCTCGACAATGCACAAGCGAAGCCGGACTGGCCGCTGCACGAAGGCATGTCGCTCTCGGAAGTGCGCAAGATCATGGGCAACCCGACCAAGGCGTGCGCCGGCGAGTACTACACCGAAAGCTACGCCCACTGGTTTTGCTACAGGAACGACGTGGTGATCTCGAAGGAGAGGAAGCTTCCGTCCTTCTAGGCGAGATCAGCCGTGCGGCATCAGGATCTGGCGCACCGTCGCCACTTCCTGCAGACGGTCGAAACCCTCGTTGAGTTCGCCGAAGCCGATACGCTTGCTGACCATACGATCGACCGGCAGTCTGCCCTGCTGGTAGAGTGCGATGAAGCGCGGGATGTCGCGCACCGGCACGCAGCTGCCCATGTACGATCCCTTGATCGTCTTTTCTTCGCTGACCAGCACGCTCTGCTTGAAGGAAAAATCCGCGGCAATCGGCGACAGTCCTGCCGTTACCGTCGTGCCGCCCCAGCGCGTCACGAGGTAGGCGGTTTCCATCGCCTTGATCGTGCCGGCAAGATCGAAGGCGTAGTCGACGCCGCCGCTGGTCAGATCGCGCACCTGCTTGACGTGATCGGGGTCCTTGGCGTTGACCGTGTCGGTGGCACCGAGCTGGCGGGCAAGCCCGAGCTTCTCGTCGGAAAGATCGACGGCAACGATGCGGCCGGCACCGCCCAGCACCGCGCCCAACAGACCGGACAGACCGACGCCGCCCAGTCCGACGATCGCCACCGAACTGCCGGGGCGGATCTGCGCGGTGTTCACCACCGCGCCGACGCCGGTCACCACGGCGCAGCCGAACAGCGCCGCCACGTCGAGCGGGAGGCTGGGGTCGATCACCACGACCGAGCCACGATCGACCACGGCGTATTCGGCATAGCAGGACACGCCGGATTGATGGTTCACCGGCTTGCCGTCGCGATGCAGGCGATGATGCCCGCTCAGGAGCTGGCCCGCCGACCGGGGCGCGACCGAGCGCTCGCAGATATAGGGGCGGCCTTCCAGGCAACGCCGGCATCGCCCACAACTCACGTTGAAGGTGAAGCAAACATGGTCGCCCGTCTTGACGTCGTGCACGCCGGCGCCGACCTCGACGATCTCGCCTGCGCCTTCGTGGCCGAGCACGATCGGCGTCGGACGCGGCCGGTCGCCGTTGATCAGCGACAGATCCGAATGGCAGAGGCCCGCGCCGCCCACCTTGACCAGCACTTCCCCTTCACCCGGTGGATCGAGGTCGAGCTCAAGGACCTGGATGGGTTTCGACTTGGCGAACGGCCGGGGCGCGCCGCAGACGGTAAGAACGGCAGCTTTGGTCTTCATGGGATGCTTCCTCCAATACAGCAGAGTACCGGCAACGCCGAAGCCAGGCGACTCGGGCTTTCCGCTCTGTCAGGATCGGCCGCTTCCTCGCGGTCACTGCTTCCGTTCACGAAAGGAGACCGATGAAACGTCTGATTGTCTGGTTTGCCCTGGCCAGTCTTGGCGCCTGCAAGGAGGACGAAGCCAAGGGCGACCACTACGACATCTACGACGTTCGGTGCAAGAACGGCCCGGCCTATGAGAACGTCGACGCGGCAACGTCACCCGCGGGAAACATCTACGTCTGGCAGCACGGCAAGCGCATCGCCAGCATCCCGCCAAATTCCGACTGCACCATAACTCCCCACAAGAAGACTTCGTAGCTACGCAATTCCGCCGTCGACACGCACCACCGAGCCCGTCGTGAAGCTCGATTTGCTCGAGGCAAGATAGAGGGCGGCCGTCACGATTTCCTCCGGCCGGCCGCTGCGTTTGAGCGCCGCCGTCGAGTTGAGCTTGTGCTCCTCGCTCCACGCCTTGCTGACATCGGTCAGGAAGCGGCCGGGCGAGATGGTGTTGACCCGGACCTTGGGGCCATATTCGAACGCGAATGCCTCGGTGATCGCGTTGAGCGCCGCCTTGGCGCCGGCATAAGGCGCGATCGCCGGCCGTGGCCGGAGCGCGCCAGCACTCGAAATGTTGATGATCGATCCGCCATCCCCGGCCGCCATGCGGCTGCCGACCAGCGACATCAGGCGGAACGGGCCCTTGAAGTTCAACGACACGATGCGGTCGAACAGCAGTTCGGGCGTTTCGAGCGACGAGGGTGCGAGCGGCGAGGAGCCGGCGTTGTTGACCAGAATGTCTATCTTGCCGAAGGCTTGGTAGGCCGCCTCCACCAGGCCGTCGAGCTCGTTCCAGCTGGCGACATTGCAGGCGTAGGCCGCCGCCCTGCGACCCATCGCCTTGACCTCCGACGCCACCTTTTCACAGGCCTCGATCTTGCGGCTGGTGATCAGGATGTCGGCGCCATGGGCGGCGAAGGCCTTCACCATCTGGTAGCCCAAGCCTCGACTGCCCCCAGTCACCAGCGCCACCTTGCCAGAGAGGTCGAATAGGTCGTTCATGGCACGACTCAAGACGTTTGACGCTGGCATGTCACTTGCTAAGTGTACTGAGGGGCGAAACTGAAGGCCGTCATGAGCATCCACGTCGCGCTGCATCATCGGACGACCTACGCGTATGACAGGCCGGTGGCACTTGGGCCGCAGGTCGTGCGCCTGCGCCCCGCTCCGCACAGCCGCACGCCGATTCTCTCCTACGCGCTCAAGATCGAGCCCAAGGATCACTTCATCAACTGGCAGCAGGATCCGCAGGGCAACCACCTGGCGCGGCTGGTGTTTCCCGAGAAGACGACCCGGTTCGAGGTTACTGTCGATCTCGTCGCCGACATGGCGGTGATCAATCCGTTCGATTTCTTCCTCGAGCCCGAGGCCGAGACCTTTCCCTTCAGCTATGACCCCTCGCTTGCCGAGGAGATCGCGCCGTTCCGCAAGGTCGAGCCAGCAGGTGAGCTGCTCAAGGCGTGGCTCGCCAAGGTCGACCGCACGGGCAAGCCGCGCACCGTCGATTTCCTCGTTGGCCTCAACGCAAGACTGCAGAAGGAAATCGGCTACATCGTGCGGATGGAGCCGGGCGTGCAAACCTGCGAGCAGACGCTCGGGCTCGCAAAAGGCTCATGCCGCGATACCGGTTGGCTGCTGGTCACCATCCTGCGCCATCTCGGCTTCGCCGCGCGCTTTGCGTCGGGCTACCTGATCCAGCTCGTCGCCGACGAGAAGCCGCTCGACGGGCCCGAAGGTCCGACGCACGACTTCACCGACCTTCATGCCTGGGCTGAAGTCTATCTGCCGGGGGCTGGGTGGATCGGTCTCGACCCCACCTCGGGTCTGTTCACCGGCGAAGGCCACATTCCGCTCGCTTGCACGCCCGAGCCGTCGAGCGCGGCTCCGATCGAGGGCGCCGTCGAGAAGAGCGAGGTCACCTTCGCCTACGACATGACGGTGAGTCGCGTCAGGGAGACGCCGCGCACCACGCAGCCGTACAGCGACGCGCAATGGGCCACACTGCTCGGCGTCGGCGAGGCGATCGAGCACGACATCGCGAGGTCCGGCCTCAAGCTCACCATGGGCGGCGAACCGACCTTCGTGTCGATCGACGACATGGACGGCGCGGAATGGAACACCCTGGCACTCGGCCCAGAGAAACGACGATTGGCCGGCGTGCTGTTCCGCCGGCTGGCCGATCGATTTGCCAAGGGACCGCTGCTGCACTTCGGCCAGGGCAAATGGTACCCCGGCGAGCAGCTACCGCGCTGGGCACTCGGCTGCCATTGGCGCAAGGACGGCGAGCCGATCTGGCGCGACCCGGCGTTGATCGCGCTCGAATCCAAACCCGTCGGGGCGACACCAGAGAACGCGCAACGCTTCGCCGCGGCATTTGCCGGGCGGCTTCAGCTCGATCCCGGATATCTGTTCGAGGCCTTCGAGGACACCTGGTACTACCTGTGGCGCGAGCGGCGGCTCCCCAGCAACGTCACGGTCGACAAGGCCAAGGTGAAGGATGAACTGGAGCGCGAGCGGCTCTCACGCATCTTCGAGCAGGGCCTGGAAAGCCCGGTCGGAACCGTGCTGCCGATCATGCGCGAATACAACGGGCGCGGCCGTTGGCGCAGCGGGCCGTGGTTCCTGCGCTCGGAGAAGTGCTACCTGATCCCCGGCGATTCGGCGCTGGGCTACCGCCTGCCGCTCGATTCGCTGCCGTGGGCGGCACCGGCGGACATGGGCTTCATCGCCGAGCCCGATCCCATGATCAGCCATCCCGCATTGCCGCCGCTCGACGCCTTCCGTCGTGCGCCGGTATTGCAGCGGCAGGGCCAAGGCAGGCCGTCCGACCCGAACGGCCGCGGCGACGAGGCGGCCCGCCGCGAGGCCTGGAAGCGCGCGCTGGCGCCCGACAAGAGCGACCGGCCCGCCACCGGTTCATCGCCGGGCTGGATCGTGCGCACCGCCATCTCTTTCGAGCCGCGCGACGGACATCTCTACGTCTTCATGCCGCCTGTCGAGCGCACCGAGGACTACCTCGATCTGGTTGCCGCGATCGAGGAGACCGCCGAGGAACTCGGCCAGCCGGTCTTCATCGAAGGCTATGCGCCTCCCGGCGGCGATGCGCGGCTCAACCATTTCAGCGTCACGCCCGACCCCGGCGTGATCGAGGTCAACATCCACCCCTCGGCCGACTGGCAGGAACTCGTCCAGAAGACAGAGATCGTCTACGACGAAGCCCGGCACACCCGGCTCGGGGCGCAAAAATTCATGGTCGACGGCCGCCACACCGGCACCGGCGGCGGCAACCATGTGACGCTCGGTGGATCATCGGCCGCAGAGTCGCCATTGCTGCAACGGCCCGACCTGCTGAAGAGCCTGTTGGGCTATTGGCACAATCATCCGTCGCTCTCCTACCTGTTCTCCGGCCTGTTCATCGGCCCGACCAGCCAGCATCCCCGCATCGATGAGGCGCGCAACGACGCCCTGCACGAACTGGAGATCGCGTTCCGCCAGATCGAGCCGGGGCGGCAGACGCCGCCGTGGCTGGTCGATCGCATCTTCCGCAACATCCTGGTCGACTCGACGGGCAATACGCATCGCACTGAGTTCTGCATCGACAAGCTGTTCACGCCTGATTCTGCCGCCGGCCGGCGCGGGCTGCTCGAGCTGCGCGCCTTCGAGATGCCGCCGCACTGGCGCATGAGCGTGGCGCAGCAAGCGGTGTTACGGGGACTGGTCGCGGCTTTCTGGGATCGTCCCTACGAGAAGCGGCTGAGCCGCTGGGGCACGCGCCTGCATGATGATTTCATGCTGCCGCACTTCGTGTGGCAGGACTTCACCGACGTACTCGACGATCTCGGCGGCGCGGGCTACCGCTTCCAGCCCGAATGGTTCGCGCCGCATTTCGAATTTCGCTTCCCGCTGATCGGCGGCGTGGCCCAGCGTGGCATCGAGCTCGAGCTGCGTCACGCACTCGAACCCTGGCACGTGCTGGGCGAAGAACCCGGCGGCGGCGGCACGGTGCGCTATGTCGACAGCACCGTCGAGCGCCTGCAGGTCAAGGTCGAGGGCCTCAACGATGCACGTCACGTCATCGCCTGTAATGGTCTGCGCGTTCCCTTGCGCGCCACCGGCGTGCCGGGCGAGTACGTCGCGGGCGTGCGCTATCGCGCCTGGGCAGCGGCCAATTCGCTGCATCCGACAATCGGCGTGCATGCCCCGCTCACCTTCGACATCCACGACGAATGGAACGGCCGTTCGCTCGGCGGCTGCACCTACCATGTCGCCCATCCAGGCGGCCGCAACTACGACCGCATGCCGGTCAACACCAACGAGGCCGAAGCCCGCCGACGCGCCCGCTTCTTTCCGATCGGGCACACTGGCGGACAGGCTCCTCCGCCCCGCCCGATCGAAAATCCCGAGCACCCGCTCACGCTCGATCTGCGGCGCGCCTAGTCCGGAACACTGGGTTCTATGCGCTAATTCGGCCGGCCAGCGCCGGTCAGCCATCGCTTCAGCGCGGCTGCGACGAGACGCGTGGTGAACGGGGTCGGATGGCCGTCGTGTGGAATCAGGATGTCGGAAACCAGATAGGGACGCGTCAGGTCGTTGACTGACAGCAGCGGTATGCCTGCCTCGCTCAATCGATCGAGCACCTTCATCACGGGCGGCCGATCGCGAGGATTGTCCTGCGGCCCTGAAGCATCGTCGGACCAAGAGTACAGAACGTAGAGCGGCGCCCCCAGCCGCTCCTTGGCGAGCTGCTGCAGGCGCACCATCAGGGCAACGAAGAGATCGGCCTGCTCCGCCTGACGCTGCGCCTCGCCGATCTGACGCGCGAACGCGAGGTATTTGCGCGCGAGATAGCCTGCACCGGCGATCGGGTTGGTCAGGCGATGGTTGAGGAAGCTGCCGGTGTAGCGCGGAACACCGTTGTCGAGCACGTAGCGCGGCGAATTGAGCAGCCACTCCCCCTCGCCGGTTGCCCACTCGATCTGCGCGGGCGTGATCCAGGTGATGACCGCGGCGACGCGGCCACTCTCCTTGTAGCGGTCAAACAATCCCGCCTCGAAGGCACGCACGAGATGATTGATGCCGTAGCCCGGCGCCGAGAAGTTGACGGTGCGGATCTTGTCGCCGCTGAGGTGCGCGAACTGCGACGGCAGCGTCTCGTCGTCAGTCAGGCCCTGGCCGAACATGAAGGACGAACCCACGAAGAGATAGGTATCGGCTCCGGGCGGGCCAGGCACCGTCGTGCGCGTGCCATCCGCAGTCGAGGTATAGGTAACGCGAAATACCGTCTGGCCGCCACGCGTCGCGGTTTCCACCACTTTGAGGTTGGGCAGCAGGCGATAACCCAGGACGGGCTCGGGCGGAATCCACTCCTTGGGATCGGTCGTGTGCACGATATCGCCGCCGACCGCCGCCGGAGCGAAGACCCCTGCAAAGGCATTGAGCAAGCCGACCGCAATCGCGATGG
>CAZHQA010000137.1:0-13892 GCA_964533955.1 uncultured Reyranella sp.
GGCCGGGGCAGTTGGTGCTCGTAGAAGATCCCGAATTTCATGGCCGATGCCCTCTGGTCCTACCGCCCATCAAAGGTCCCGCGCTTCGCTCGAGATGACAACCTTGCTTTGCCGCGCAGCGTGCGCCACGCGAACCGCCGATTCGCGTCACTTCCCCTTGCAGAACGAGGCGATGCGGTCGGCGATGGTGGGGATCAGCGGGGCCGGAAAATCGTGGCCCCAACCGGGATAGCTCTGGAACTCCGCGCCCGGCACCAGGCTCGCGACGTCGCGGCCGCAGGCGATCGGCAGCAGCGGATCCTCCTCGCCGTGCATGACCAGGGTCGGCACCCTGACGGTCTTCAGGAGCTCGACCCTGTCCCCCGAGGCGATGACCGACAGGTACTGGCGCGCCGCGCCCTCGGGATACCAGCGGCGGTCGATGTTCTTCTCGACAAAGGCGCGCAGCTCGGCATCGGGCATCGGATAGGCCGGGCTGCCGATCACCCGGCGCAGCTTCATGCCGTGCTTGACCAGTTGCTCGCGCGCCGGCCCTTCGGGCTGGGCGGTCAGCATGGCGAGCGCCTCGGGCTTGCCGTGCGGCAGCCCGGGACGGCCGCTCGACGAATAGATCGACACCATCGAACGGGTGCGCGCGGGATATTGCGCCGCCACGATCTGCACGATCATGCCGCCCATCGAGGCGCCGACCATGTGCGCCCTGTCGATGGCGAGCGCATCGAGCAGGCCGATGGCGTCGGCCGCCATGTCCTTCAAATAGTAGGGCGCCTCGGCCTTCTCGCCTTTCATGACCTTCTGCATCGCCGCCGGAATATTGGGCGCACCCCACGACCCGAAATCGCTCGACAGGCCGGTGTCGCGATTGTCGTAACGAATGACGAAGAAACCGCGTTTCGCCAGCCCCTCGAACAGCGCATCCGGCCAGATCGTGAGCTGCGCGCCCAGCCCCATGACCAGCAGCAGCGCCGGGTCCGACTTGTTGCCCACCGTCTCGTATTCGATCTCGATGCCGTTGGCCTTAGTGCGCGCCACGATTCCTCCTGTTCACCACGTCGGCGAGCCACGCCACGGCCCGCACCGCGGCGTCGCGCGCCGCCTCGTTCGAGGCATAGGGGGCGGCCGAGCAGTATGCAACCGGCGTCCATGCCCCGGCATCCTCGACGTCGCGCCGGAACTCCTCGAAGCCAAAGCTGCCATCCGGCCGGCGAAACAGATCGACGCAGCGGTCGTGACCGGCATTCTCGATGCTGTCGAACACGACCCACGATCTGTCGATGCGACGCGACATGCTCAGTACCGGCCCGAGCGCGCCGCCCACCAGTAGGCAAGCGGCTTGCGCCAGGCGCCAAGGCGATCGAACGCAAGGGCCGGCAGCAGGATCGGCAATGCACGCGGATCGACATTGGCGCGCTGCGCCCTCGCCTCGGCGACAAGCGCGGCGCGCTCGGGCCCTTCGCCCGTCAGCCACGCCGCTCCGATCGCGCGCGCAGCCTGTCGCGTGTCGGCGTCCTCGACGTCGAGCACGGCGAGCTGCAGGTCGGCCAGTGCGTGACCGGCCTTCAGCACGTCGAGCGGACCGTCGATCTCTTCCTCGCGCGCATCGATCAGGGCGACAAGGCTCTGCGGCGCCAAGGCGTGCCGTCGGATGGTTTCGCTGAGCGATTCGACGATCGGCTGGGCGCGCGGCGATGCGGTGCCCGCGGCCTCGGCCACCGCTTCGCGCCACCATTCCAGCCGGATGCGCGCGATCATCGGCTCGCGCGTGACAGTGCGTGTGCGGCCAAGCTCGTGATCGAACGCCAGCAACGCCAGAAGATCGCGCCGCTGCGGCTCGGGCGCGAACAGGCTGCCGAGGAAGCGGTCGCGGTCGGCCGCCCTCACCTCGTCGAGCACATAGCGATGCGACGCCTCGGGCGCGCGGTACGAACTTTCCATGCCAGCCGTTGAATGGAACGGTTTGCGAGATTACAATGTGCCGATTGGGATTCGCCAATCCCTTCAACAAGATAGTAAGGGGAGTTCGACATGGGTGCCATTTTCACATCGCCCCGGAACACGGTCATAGCGGGCATTGTGCTGCTCATCGTCATCGTGCTGGTCATCGGCGGCGTGACCGGCCAGATGACGCATCTCGACATGGCGTGGTCGACCTTCGCCATGCGCTGGCTGCACGTGATCTCAGGCGTGATGTGGATCGGCCTGCTCTGGTACCTCAACTTCGTGCAGGTGCCGACGATGCCGACCATTCAGCCGGTCGAGAGCCGCACGGCCATCACCAAGTTCATCGCGCCGAACGTGCTCTTCTATTTCCGCTACGCCGCGCTCGCCACGGTGATCACCGGCCTGCTGCTCGCCTGGATGCAGCACTACATCGTGCAGGCGCTGACCTTCCAGAAGGGCTTCATCATGATCGGCACGGGCATGTGGATGGCCCTGATCATGGCGTTCAACGTGTGGTTCATCATTTGGCCGAACCAGCAGAAGATCCTGGGCCTGGTCGAGGCGACGGCCGAGCAGAAGGCCGCCGCGGCCAAGCCGGCGCTCTATGCCAGCCGCTTCAACACCATGTTCTCGATCGGCATGCTCTATTGCATGGTGGCGCAGCAGAACATGCCGGTGTGAGCCTGTCGGCCTGATAACACTGGCGAAACGGGGCCCTGCGGGGCCCCGTTTTTGTTGGCGGGCGGATAGACGATCCTCACAACATGTTGCGCGATGGTTGTATTCTTATTACAATAGATAGGTGGAAATTCCGCCTGCCGGCTTGCGCCGACAGTCATAGCCTGCGTGGTCTGTCGCTTTAAGTCCGCTCACGCTTACGCGTCCCCCCTCGAAGCCAGAAGAAGAACAGCCGGGAGCTTTCCGGTCCCCGGCGTCAACCGGAGGAACAACGGATGGAACTGTTCGACAGGGCCAAGACCTGGATCGCCAAGATCACGGAGTTGGGCCTCTTGCTCGTTGCCCTCGGCATCGTGTTGCAGATGCTGTTCGGCAGCAACGTCGCCTTCTTCGGCGACATCGTCGGTAATGTGCTGAAGCTCGTGACTGCGCTGGGCAGCAACGGCGTCGTCGGAGTGGTGGCGATCGCCATCATTCTCTACCTGTTCAGTCGAAAGTAACCCCTCGCGTCCGCAAGAAACGATAACAAGGAGATGGACATGGAATGGTTCGATCGAGGCAGAGTGATCGTGGTCAAGTTCACCGAGATCGGCGTGTCCTTGCTGGCCCTCGGCATCATCCTGCAGCTTCTGTTCGGCAGCGCCACTCCGCTGCTGGGCGGCGATATCGCCGGAAACATCATGAACTTCCTGAAAGGCCTGGGCGGCCAAGGCTTCGTTGGCCTGATCGCCATCGGCGTGGTGCTGTTCATCCTCAACCGCAAATAAGGCGCAGGCGAAGTCCTGCGTGGAGGAAGCCCCGCCGGCGACGGCGGGGCTTTCTCCTTTACGGCCGGCGCGCCAGTGCGAGACCGAGGCCCGCACCGACCAGCAGGCCGCCGGAGATTCGATCGCGCAACCGGGCCTGCGCCACCAGGAGCGCGCGCAGCCGGCCGGCCAGGATCGCCCACAGACCGTCGAACACGATCGCTACCACCAGGAACGTCACGGCGAGCAACATCAGCTGGTCGGCGGCGGCCGGACCGGGCGTGATGAATTGCGGAAAGAACGCGCCGTAGAACAGCAATGTCTTGGGATTGGTGAGGCCGACCAGGAAGGCGCGGGCATAGATCAAGCGCGCCGAGCGCGCCTGCGCCTTCGTCGCCGCCAGGTCCACGATCGGCGCGCGCCAGGTCGCGATGCCGAGCCAGACGAGATAGGCGACGCCCAGCCAGCGCAGCCAGTCGAAGCTCGCGGCGAGAAAGGCGAGCACCGCGCTCGCGCCCAGCACGGTCAGCGCCAGATGCACGACCACCGCGCTCGAGGTCGCCGCCACCGTCAGCAGGCCATAGCGCGTGCCATGCGCCACGCTGTTGGCCACGATCAACGCCACGTTCGGCCCGGGGATCACCATCAGGATCGCCGTCGCGGCGACGAAGGCGAGGTAGAGTTCGAGCGACATCCCGCCTCTATAGCGGGATCAGCGCCGCCGCGACACGCCGGGCCTCGGCCAGCAGCACGTTGTAGATGCGGCAGGCCGAGCCCGTATCGACCACCTCCAGCGCCAGCCCCGCCGCCTTGAGCTCGGCGCGCAGCGCCGGCGCGATGAACACCGCGCGGGGTCCGCAGCCCAGCACCAGCAGTTCCGGCGGCGTGGGCGACTGCCGGAGCGTATCGAGGCTTGGTACCGAGAGCTCCTCGGGCCGCGTCACGTGCCACGCCGTGGTCGTGCTCGGCGTGACCAGCACGGGCCCCCGCCAGTCGCGCTCACCGATCAGGAAATGGCCGGGGCCATAGCTGCGGATGACCTGGACCTGGGAAGGGTCCGGCGTCGGCAGAGTCTTGTCGCCCGGGATCACGCCTTGGCCTTGGCGGCCTCGTCTTCCGGGCGCAGCTGCTCGGGCCGCAGCTTCATGAATACCAGGCCCGCGCAGGCGATCCAGATCGAGGAATACGTGCCGACGATCACGCCCCACAGCATGGCGATCGAGAAGCTGTAGAGCACCGGCCCGCCGAAGATCACCAGCGCCGCCACGGCCACGAACACGGTGACCGAGGTCATCAGCGTGCGTGACAGCGTCTCGTTGATGCTGAAGTTCAGGAGATCGATCATCTCCATCTTCTTGTAGCGCCTGAGGTTCTCGCGCACGCGGTCGAACACCACGACGGTGTCGTTGATCGAGTAGCCGGCGATGGTCAACACCGCGGCGAGCGCCGTCAGGCTGAAGTCGAGCTGGAACAGCACGAAGATGCCGACGGTCGAGATCACGTCGTGCAGCATGGCGATCAGGGCGCCGACGCCGAACTGCCACTCGAAGCGGAACCACATGTAGACGGCGATTGCGACCATGGTGATCAGCACGGCGATGACGCCGCTGTGCATCAGCTCCTCGCCGATCTTGGGCCCCACCGATTCGGTGCCGCGCAGGTCGTACTTGGAGCTGATGGCGTCCTCGACGAGCTTGATCGCCACCTGCTGGCACCATTCGGCGCGCTGCTCGACGGTCATGTCGATCTTGGCGATGTTGGTCGCCCCGCGCGGCAACTGGCGCTCGAGCACAGTGAGGCCGACACGGCTCACTGCGTCGCGCCAACCGGCGGCATCGAGCGAACTGGGGGCGGCGAACTCGACGTCGCCAACATGGCTATCGGGCGCCGGCTTGACGCTCCAGCCGTTGCCGGCGCGCTGCTTCATCACCTTGTCGGCGTGGGCGACGCAGGCGGCGTTGCCTTCCTGGCGCTGGATGCGGATCAGGGCGGATGTGCTGTCGCCGAACTCCTGCAGCGAAACCTCACCGACGCCCAGCGAGCCCACGGTGGAGCGCAGCTCGTCGAGATGGATGGTGCCCTGCTTGGCGCGCACCTGCATGGCGATGCCGCCCTCGAAGTCGATGCCGAAATTGAGGCCGACGAAGAAGACGCCGAGCAGCGACAGGATGTTGATCGCCGTCGACAGGCCGAGCGCCCAGCGGCGCTTGCCCATGAAGTCGAACTTCGTATGGGCGGGAACGAGATGAACGGGCTTCCACAGCATGGCGGCCTCAGATCACCAGCTCGGTCGGCCGGCGCCAGCGCACCCACACGGCCAGAAGCATGCGGGTGAACACGGTGGCGGTGAACAGGTGGGTCAGCAGGCCGAGCGACAACGAGGTTGCGAAGCCGCGGATCGGCCCCGACCCGAAGCCGAACAGCAGCACGCCGGCGATCAGCGCGGTGAGATTCGAATCGATGACCGCGGTCAGCGCGCGATCGTAGCCCGTGGCGAGCGCGCTGAAGGCCGAGCGGCCGTTGTTCCGCTCCTCGCGGACGCGCTCGTAGATCAGCACGTTGGAATCGACCGACATGCCGACCGTCAGCACGAGGCCGGCGATTCCCGGCAGGGTGAGCGATGCACCAAGCACCTACATGCCGGCGAACACCAGCAGCATGTTGACCGACATGGCGAGGTTGGCGAAGCCGCCGAACAGCGGGCCGTAGGTGACGAACATGAAGATCATCACCAGCACCGTGCCGACCACGGCCGCGACCGTGCCGGCATGGATCGCGTCGGCGCCGAGGTCGGCGCCGACGGTGCGCTCCTCGATGATGGTGAGCGTGGCCGGCAGCGCGCCGGAGCGCAGCAAGAGCGCCTGCTCCTGGGTTTGCTGGGTGGTGAACTGGCCGGTGATGATGCCGCTGCCGCCGCAGATCGCGCTTTGAACGACCGGCGCGCTGATGATCTCGTTGTCGAGCTGGATGGCGAGCCGCTTGCCAATGTTCTGGCGCGTCGCCGAACAGAAGGCGCGGCCGCCCGCGGTATTGAATGTGAAGCTGATGATCGGCCGATTGGTCTGCTGCTCGAACGTCGCCTTGGCGTCGTCGAGATCCTCACCGCCGACGACCACGCGCTTCAGCACCGGCAGGCACTGCGGCTGGAAGCGCCGGCAGACCTGCTCGGGCGAGAGCCGCGGGTTGGCGTTCACGATCTCGTCGTAGCCCTTCGGGTTGCTGGCGCGCAGCGCCTGCATGCCCTCGCGGGTCGGGATCAGCGTCGTGGTCGGCGGCAAGGTGGCGGGAGTGCCGCCCGCCATCGACACGTCCTCGTTGACCAGATGGAAGGTGAGCTTGGCGGTCTGGTTGATCTTGCGCTTGAGATCGGTGGTGTCCTTGATGCCGGGCACCTGCAGCAGGATGCGGTCATCGCCCTGGCGCACGATGGTCGGCTCGATGGTGCCTGTCTCGTCGACGCGCCGGCGCAGGATCTCGATCGACTGGTCGATCACTTCCTTCTTCTTGCGGAACAGGTCCTGGGCGGCATAGGCGAGCTGGATGGTGTCGCCGCTGCCCGAAGCCGTGAGCGAGGGATCGGCAGCGCGGATCGCCTCCAGCGCCTTGGCCCGCTGCGCCTCGTCGCGCAGCACCACGACCACCGAGTTGCCGCCCTGGATGGTGATGTCCTTGAACGCCACCTGGTTCTTGCGCAGCTCACCGCGGACGGTGTCGGAGAGGTTGGTCAGCCGCTCGTTCAGGACGGAGCGCAGGTCGGCTTCCAGCAGGAAGTGGGCGCCGCCGCGCAGGTCGAGGCCGAGATTGATGCGGCTTTGCGCATACCAGCCCGGCAGCGCGTCGAGCACGGCGGCCGGCAGCAGATTGGGCAGCGCAAAGAGCGCCGCCAGCGCGGTGACCGCGATGATGCCGATGACCTGCCAACGCGGAAGATTGAGCATGATTGCTTCTTGCCGACCTTACTTCTTGCCGCCACCAAACAGGCTGCCGAGCAGGCTCTTTCTTTCGGGCGCGGCGGCGGCCGTCGGCAGAATCGGCTTGGCGTCCTCGTCCGATTCCTTGCCGCCGCGCACCGACTCGCCACGCGTGATGATGTCGGTGATGGTCTGCTTGAGCACGCGCACGCGCACGCCCTCTGCGAGTTCCACCTGCAGCTCGTTGTCGGAGATCACCTTGGTGACCAGGCCGATGATGCCGCCGCCGGTGACGACGCGGTCGCCCCGCTTGACGCCGCCCAGCATCTCGCGCTGAGCCTTCATCTTGGCCTGCTGCGGACGAATCAGCAGGAAGTAGAAGACGATGAAGATCAGGACCAGCGGGAAGAGCTGCACCAGGAAATCGCTGCTGCCGCCACCTGCGGCCTGCGCCCAAGCCTGGGATATGAACATCGTCTGCTCCGATCTAATCGAGGGCGTTTTGGCCGCCGCGGCCAAAAGCGCCCTGCCGAAAAAGCGCGCGGACTATAGCCGCCCGCGCCCGCTTTGCAACGCGAGCCGCGGGCGATATGGTCGCCCCCTTTCTCGCGCTCCCGGAGCATAACGGGCAACGATGGATCAAGACCTTAAAGCAATGCTTTCACGTATCGCCGAAGCCCTCGATCGGCTGGCGCCGCCCGCGCCGGCCAGCGCCGACATGGCGGGCGCCGAGGCCTATGTCTGGCACGCTGCCGGCCATCGGCTCGAGGCGGTGCCCAGGGTCAACCGCGTGCCGATCGAGCTTCTCAAGGGTGTCGACCATCAGAAGGCCACGCTGCTGGACAATACGCAGCGCTTCGCCCGCGGCCTGCCGGCCAACAACGCCCTGCTCTGGGGCTCGCGCGGCGCGGGCAAGAGCTCGATCGTCAAGGCGGTCCATGCTCATGTGAACCGTGAGCTGGGTGGACCGCCCGGCCCGCTGGCGCTCGTCGAAATCCATCGCGAGGACATCCCGTCGCTGCCAGCGCTGCTGTCGCGCATCCGCGGAACCAAGCGCCGCTTCGTCGTGTTCTGCGACGATCTCTCGTTCGACGGCCAGGACGCCGCCTACAAGTCGCTCAAGGCGGTGCTGGAGGGCGGCATCGAGGGCCGGCCGGACAACGTGGTGTTCTACGCCACCTCGAACCGCCGCCATCTGATGCCGCGCGACATGATCGAAAACGAGCGCTCGACCGCCATCAATCCGTCCGAGGCGGTGGAGGAGAAAGTCTCGCTCTCGGATCGATTCGGCCTGTGGCTCGGGTTCCACAATGCCGACCAGGACACCTTCTTCGCCATGATCGAAGCCTACGCCGGCCACTACAAGCTGGGCGTGCCGGCCGAGACCTTGCGCAAGCAGGCCGTCGAATGGTCGGTGACGCGCGGGGCGCGCTCGGGGCGCGTCGCCTGGCAGTTCATCCAGGAAGTCGCCGGTCAACTCGGCAAGAAGCTGGAGTAGCGATGGGAGGCCGGCGATGAGTGGGCCCGAAGACGTCCTGTTCTCGCCGGCGGTCAAGGCGGAGCAGACTCGTCTTGGTTCGCGCGCCCAGTTCGAGGACCGCGAATGGGCGACCGAAATCACCGACAACCTGCGGCAGTTCCTCGCCGCCATCGACACCTTCTTCCTGGCGACGGCGAGCGCCGACGGCTGGCCCTACGTGCAGCACCGCGGCGGGCCGCCGGGCTTCCTGAAGCCGATCGGCACGCACACGCTGGCATTCGCCGATTTTGCCGGCAACCGGCAGTACATCACCCTGGGGCATCTCAAGGAAAACGACCGCGCCCACATCTTCATTCCGCACTTCGCCACCCAGCAGCGCCTCAAGCTGTGGGGCCGGGCCCGCGTGGTCGAAGGCGATAGCGAGCTGATGGAGCGGCTGGTCGATCCGACCTACAAGGCCAAGCCGCAGCGCGCCATCGTGTTCACGCTCGAGGCCTGGGACGTCAATTGCCGACAGCACATCGTGGCGCGCTACAGCGAAGCCGAGATGGCGCCGGCGGTGAACAAGCTGGTCGCGCGCATCAAGGAGCTGGAAGAGGAAGTCGCACGACTGAAGGGCGAGCCTCCCCCAGCGTGACGGTCGTGCCCGAGGCCGCACACAATGTCAGCCCCCCCTCGCTCAGCCTGGCCAGAATGCCCCGGAATCCCATTACAGTCGGTACCCTCGTAGAGCAGGAGCCGGCCGTCACGTCGAGGTGCGGGCGAAACGTGCTGCACGATAGGCGCCGACGCTGACCGGCGGATACTTCGCCGGACCGCCGATTGGCAGGCTTGCGACGGTGGTGTCGTAGTTCGCTTGGAAGAAGAAGGGAATCGAAAGGCGCCGATGCTTCCAGCCTACCGGCGGATTGGCCACTCGATGCGGCGTCGACACCCAGCAGTCGTTGGTCCAGCGCATCAGAATATCGCCGACATTGACCACGAAGAGGTCGGGCGAGGCCGGCGGCGCAATCCAGGTCCCGTTGCGGGCCTGCACCTCGAGACCACCGATGTCGCTATTGGCATGCACGAAGGTCAGCATGTTGAGGTCGGTATGCAGGCCGGCGCGCAACTGGCCATCGGAGGGCGGGCGGTCGTAGGCCGGATAGCAGATCAGGCGCAGCATGCTGATATGACGATCGGTCATGGCGGCGAAGTAGTCGCGCGGCAGTCCCAGCGCCAGCGCGCTGATGCCGAGCAGCCGACGCGCCAGCGCTGTTACTTCATGCCAATAGGCCTTCATGGCGGCCTGCAGCCCGGCCGGCTCGACGGGCCAGAGGTTGGGAGCAAATGAAGGATAGGCGGCCGGGCCCGTGTAGTATGGATCATCCCCCAGATCGAACGGCCCGATCGAAAAGATCTCCTTGTAGTCGGGCGGCGTGTGCGTGCCGCCCAATCGGGCCAAGGTCTCTTCGCCGCAGCCGATATACCCGCGATTCTGATCGGGTCTCGGCCGCCCCACGGCTCGCTTTGCCTCGGTCGGAAGATCGAAGAACGCGTTGGCCATTCGATACAACCCGTCGATCGTAGCGGCGGGTACGCCGTGGCGCGCGAGGGCAACGAAACCGATGTCCCGGAAGGCAGCCCCCAGCGCCGGTGCAATCGCCTCGTCCGGGTTCGACAGGTCCAGCACGGGAATCATTGGCACACCAATTGCACGCTAGCAGGGTGGGAAATCGTGCAACCGAGGGAGAGCGCCGCCATGCCGAATGATCGCACGACCGTTTCTCGTCGTCGCCTGCTTGCCGGCGCCGGCGTTACGGCAGCCGGAGCAGTCTTGGGCTCGCCCTCGATCGTGCGTGCGCAGGCCAAGGAGCTCGTGGTCGGCGGCGCGGCCGGCTTCGCGCCGTGGATGAACGGCACCGTGAGCCAGGCCTTCGAGGCCAAATACAAAACCAAGATCGTCTACGAGGGCACGCGCTCGCTGGTCAACCTCGAGAAGATGCAGAAGAACAAGGACAAGCAGTATCTCAGCGTCGTGATGATGGACGACCCGGTGATGATCCTGGCGGTCAAGGAGGGCCTGCTTGAGAAGCTGACGCCGTCCGCCGTGCCCAACCTCGCCAAGCTCCGCCCCGGCACCGTTCACATGGAAGGAATGTGGGCCAACTACCTGCAGCCCTGGCAGGGCATCGCCTACAACACCAAGTCGCTGCCGGCGGGCGTCGCCAGCTGGGCCGACGTCTACGATCCGAAGTTCAAGGGACGCCTGGTCATCCCGTCGCTGCAGAACACCGAGGGACTGGCCAATCTCGTGGTCGCCGCCGCGCTCGAAACCGGCAAGGCCTTCGACAAGGCACAGTACGACATCGACGCGGGCTTCAAGAAGATCAAGACGCTCAAGCCCAACCTTCTCACCATCTACACCCAGATCCCGCAGGCGCTGAACCTGCTCGAGCAGGGCGAGGCCTGGGCCATTCCGAGCATGTTCTCGTCCAACGTGATTCCCAGGGAAAAGGAATCGCCGATGAAGCTCAGTGCGCCGACAGAGGGGATCTTCGTCGGTCCCGCCGGCGTGTGCCTGGTCAAGGATGGACCCAACAAGGAGATGGCTCTGGCGCTGATCGACATGCTGCTGAGCGCCGAGCTGCAGGACAAGCTGCAGTCCGAGACCTTCGCCTTCCCGTCGAACGCCGCGGCCAAGCCGCCGGTCGGCCTGGCCGCCGACGTCAAGGTGTTCAATCTCGACTGGGAGTTCGTCGCCAAGGAGCGCGGCGAATGGGTCAAGCGCTGGGACCGCGAGATGGCGATGTGACACGGCGCAGTCGTGTCATCCCAAGCGTAGTGCCCGCCTCGCGCGCAGTCGAACGGAGGGATCCTTCTTGAGTTTCCTCGACGTTGCCGGCGCGGAGAAATCCTTCGGCGCCGCCACCGTGCTGGGCGGCATCGACCTGGGCGTCGCCCAGGGCGAATTCGTCTCGCTGCTCGGCCCATCCGGCTGCGGCAAGACCACCTTGCTGCGCATCATCGCCGGCCTGCTCGCGCCGGACCATGGCGCGGTGAAGCTCGACGGCCAGGACATCACGCGGTTGCCGCCGCATCGGCGCGACGTCGGCGTGGTCTTCCAGAACTATGCCCTGTTTCCCCATCTGACCGTCGCCGAGAACGTGGCCTTCGGCCTCCGGGCGCGCCGCCGCGGCGCCTCCGAGACGCGCGAGGCGGTGACGCGCTTTCTCGATCTCGTTCATCTCAGCGAGCTTGCCGACCGTTCGGTGCGCGCCTTGTCGGGCGGGCAGCAGCAGCGGGTCGCGGTGGCGCGCGCCCTGGCGGTGCGCCCCAAGCTGTTGCTGCTCGACGAGCCGTTTTCGGCGCTGGACCGCAAGCTGCGCGAGACCATGCAGATCGACCTGCGCCGCCTGCTGCGCGAGCTCGGCACGACCTCGGTGTTCGTGACGCACGACCAGGACGAGGCGCTCACCATGTCCGACCGCATCGCGGTGATGAACCGCGGCGCGATCGAGCAGCTCGACACGCCGGAGGCGATCTATCGCCGGCCGGCGACGGCGTTCGCGCTGGAGTTCGTCGGCCTGTCGACGCGCCTGGCCGGCAAGATCGTGGCAAGCCAGGCCGGTCAGGTCACGGTCGATACGGCCTTCGGCCGCCTGCTGGCGCCCGCCAGCTTCGTGGTCGGTGCGCCGGTGCTGCTCGCCGTCCGGCCCGAGCGCATCAAGGTCGAGCCTGAGGGTGCCTACGCCTTGAAGGCGCGGCTGCGCGACGCGGTGTTCCAGGGCTCCAAGGTCCAGCTCCACTTCGAGACGCCGGACGGCGACCAGCTGATGGCCGAGACGAGCGACCTGCCGCACGGCCTGCCCTCGCCCGGCAGCGAGATGAAGCTCGGCTGGGCCGTGACCGACACGCTCATCTATCCGGCGCCATGAGATTCGCGCCATGAGGCCCGGACCATGAAAGCGTGGCGCGATCCGGTGGCGCTGCTCGCGGTGCCGGCGGTCGCCTACCTGCTGCTGCTCTACGCCCTGCCGCTCGCCTGGCTGCTGGCCAAGAGCATCATCGGACCGGGCGGCCTCACCGTTCAGCCCTATCTCGATTTCTTCGCCGATCCGTTCAACTGGCGGGTGGTGTGGAACACGCTGTCCGTTGCGTTCTGGGTCACTGTCGCCTGCCTGCTGGTCGGCTATCCGGCCGCCTTTGCGCTGGCCCGGGCCGGCGCGGCGCTGCAGATCGCCATGCTGGTCGCGATCATCCTGCCGCTCTCGGTCGGGGTCGTGGTCAAGGCCTTCGCCTGGCAGATCGTGCTGCGGCGCGACGGCGTGGTCTCCCAGATCCTCGTCGCCTTGCAGGTCTGGGACGAGCCGCAGCGGCTCCTGTTCAGCGAGGCCGGTCTCGTGCTCGGTGCGGCCAACATCTTTCTGCCCTTCATGATCCTGCCGATCTATTCGGTGGTGAAGCTGATCGATCCGCGGCTCCTGGAGGCAGGAGCGACGCTTGGCGCGACGCCGCTCTATCGCTTCGCCAGAATCATGGTGCCGCTCACCCTGCCCGGCGTGGTCTCGGGCGTGGCCTTCGTGTTCTCGATGAGCGTGTCGATGTACGTCGTTCCCTCGCTGCTGATCGGAGATCGCTTCCAGACGCTCTCGACGCTCACCGGCCGCTCGTTCCTGTTCATGCGCAACGAACAGCTCGGCTCGACGACGGCGGTGATCCTGCTGGCGCTCGCCGTCAGCGTGGTCGTGGCGTCGGGTTGGCTGGCGCGCCGGCTGGGCAGCCGCACATGACGCCGATCGAGCGCCTCGCCCGCGCGTTGATGTGGATTGCCGCGACTTTCACCGTGGTGTTCCTGATGACCCCGCTCTTCGTCACCGTGGCAGTGTCCTTTGGCTCGTCGAGCGTCTTCACCTTGCCGCCGCCCGACTGGTCGCTGCGCTGGTACGACAGGCTCACCGTCACCCGTGGCCTGTGGCCGTCGCTCCTGACCTCGCTGCAGGTTGCGGCCTTCTCGACGGCCGTCGCGCTGGCGCTCGGCACGCTGTGCGCCATTGCCCTGGTCCGCGGCCGCTTTCCCGGCCGCGACGGGATCGCCACCTTCCTGATCTCCCCGCTCATGTTGCCCGGCCTGGTGGTCGGCATCGCCATGCTGCA